>DATMLK010000220.1:0-3725 GCA_035570215.1 Acidobacteriaceae bacterium | reverse complement strand
CGGAGCCGGCGTTGGCGACCTGCAGGGTCTGGTTGCCGTCGTTCCAGACGGCATACAACATCGTCACGTACTGCGAATCGAGCTTGCGCTCCTGCAGGGCGTCGTTCAGGGCGACGAGCATGGCGGCGGGTGCGTGATGCTGCAGCGCGAGCGAGCGCATGATGCCGGAGACCAGGGCGGCGTAGAGCGCGGCGGGCGCGGCTTTGCCGCTGACGTCTCCGAGGGCGATGGCGACGCAGCAGTTTTTCTTCTCCCCGTCATCCTGATACTCGAGAAAGTCATAGAGATCGCCGCCGATGGAGCGCGCGGGCATGAACTTGGCGTACATGTCGGCGTGCGGCTTGCTGGGCGCGGCGGCGGGGAGCAGGCGGAGCTGGACCTGGCGGGCCATGGCGAGGTCGCGCTCCAGGCGGGCCTCATCCTCGACGATCATCTGGTAGAGGCGCGCGTTCTCGATGGCGATGGCGACCTGCGCGGCGAGGGTGACGAGGGTGGTCTGGTGCTCGGTGTTGTAGTAGTGGGTGCGGGTGTGCTCGAGGTCCATGACGCCGATGACCTTGCCTTTGTAGATGAGCGGCACGGCGAGCTCGCTGCGGGTCTCGGGGTTGGCCTCGATATACCGCGGATCTTTTCTTACATCCGGTGCAAGCACTGGAAGCTTTTCCTGGGCGGCGGCGCCGATGAGTCCGCGGCCGAGCGAGATGTTGTGGTCGCGGTGGACGGTCTCGCCGTAGCGGGTGGAGAAGCGATGCTCAAAGGACTTGCTGGCGTCGGACCAGAGCGCGATGGTGAACATCTGGTAGTCCACCACGCGCTTGAGCAGGTGGCCGATGCGTTCGAGGAGATCGTCAACGTCGAGGATGCTGGTGAGCTCGCGGGAGATGTCGTTCAGCACGGTGAGCGTGGAGGCCTGGCGCGAGATGCGGGTATAGAGGCGCGCGTTCTCGACGGCAACCGCCATTCTTGAAGCCACGAGTTCGAGGAGGCGCTGATGCTCCAGCGTGAAGTAGGCGAGCTGCTCGGATTCGAGATCGATGACGCCGATGACCTTATTTTTGATGATGAGCGGGACGGCGAGTTCGGAGCGGACCTCGGGGTTGGCGTCGATGTAGTTCTCTTCGGTGTGGACATCGTGCACGAGCACGGCCTGGCGCGATTCGGCGGCGCGGCCGACGATGCCGCGGCCGATCTTGATGCGGGTCCGCTCGGCCTCCGGCGTGTGGCCGATCTGGAAGCGGACGCGGAGATCAAGCGTACGGTCGTTGACGAGCAGAATGGCGAAGATGCGGTAGTCGATGACGGCGCGGACGAGGTCGGCGACGCGCTGCATGAGGGTCTGCAGGTCGAGCGTGGTGTTCAGGGCGTCGGCGAGGCGGTGGAGGAAGTCGACCTGCTGCGGCTCGGCCTGGATGAAGGCACCGGGAGTGTTGATGGCGATGCCGAGGCTGGTCTCGGCAGGGCGGTAGTCGCCTTCGAGGTGCTCGGTAGCGTCATTGCCGGTCGCAGGCTCGGCGCTGTCGATGCTGTCTGAGTCCGGGGTGGCGTTGGGGTCGTAGAGGGTACGCGCCTGCTGGCTGCCCAGACGCGAGGTCGGCACGGCGGTCAGCGGATATTTGGGCTCTCTGGGCGGCATAGTTGTTCGATGCGCGGATGGGCGCACGCTGATACCAGTTTATCGGTATCAGAGGGTGTGTGCTGGGGATGGGACTCAGGGGAGGTGCAGGCTGGTTACAAATCCTGCGAAGGTCGCGCTTTGCGCGCGATGTCCCACCCAGATTCGTGGGATTAGATTAATGGCCGCCCTGCTCGGGGGGCATCAGGCGGATGTCGGCGACGTTACGGTACTTCTCGGCGTAGTCCATGCCGTAGCCGATGACGAAGTGGTTGGGGATGCTGAAACAGACGTAATCGGCCTCGATTGGGTCGATGCGGCGCGCGGGCTTGTCGAGGCAGGCAACGATCTTGAGCGACTTGGGCTTCTGCTGCAGGAACATCTTGCGGATGTAGCCGAGAGTGAGGCCGGTATCGAGGATGTCTTCGACGATGATGACGTTCTTGCCTTCGATGGGCAGGTCGAGGTCCTTGATGAGCTTGACCGCGCCGGAGGTGCGCGTGCCTTTGCCGTAGCTGGAGACGGCGACGAAGTCAAAGGTATTGTCGACCTCGATGGCGCGGGCGAGATCGGCGAGGAAGATGGCTGCGCCCTTGAGGACGCCGACGAGGACGATGCTCTGGCCGGCGTAGTCGGCGGAGATCTGCTGGCCGACGGCCTTCACACGGTCTGCGATCTGCTCCTTCGTGTAAAGGATCTCCATCTTGCTGGCTGGGATGAAATCGATCATGGCTCAGATAGAGTAGCGCGAAGCGGGCTGAGGAAAAACAGCCGCCCAATAGAGGGTTGGCGTAGGGGCATCCTGCGAACCCACCTTAGCCGCGATGAGACCGCGGCGAAGATGGGGCACCCAGATTCGTGCCGGGTTGAACAGTTATACTTGCACTGACATGTTTCCTTTTATTCACCTTGGCCCGGTTACCCTGGGCAGCTTCGGGCTGATGCTATGGCTCGCCGCCGTTTGCGCTACGTTAACACTCCACTTCAACCTGCAGCGCAACGGCCTGGTGAGCGTAGACGCGCTGAATATCGTGGCGTTTGTGACCATCGCCGGCGTGATCGGCGCCAAGGCATGGCACGAGCTGCAGGACATCCCGACACTTGAACTGGCGCTGCATGAGATCGCAGCGCCGGGGATCCATCGGCCGATGGACCTGCTGATCGGCTTTCTGCACTGGTTCCAGGCAGGGTTTGCGTGGTTCGGCGGACTGCTGGCCGGCATCGCCATGCTGATGTGGCAGGGCAAGCTCTCCGGGCTGCGGCCCTTGAAGATGCTGGACCTGGCTGCGCCGGCGGCGGCGGTGGGCTATGGCGTGGGCCGGCTGGGATGCTTCACCTCCGGCGATGGCGACTACGGCATCCCGACGAAGATGTGGTGGGGCGTGGGCTTTCCGCATGGGCTGGTGCCGACGCCACCGGGCGTGCTGGTGCAGCCGACGCCGATCTTCGAATTGATCTTTTCGCTGGTGCTGGCGTGGTTCATCTGGCAACTGGGCAAGAAGGCGCGTCCGCTGGGCTGGATCACGGGTGTCTACCTGGTGCTGAGCGGCGCGGGAAGATTTCTGATCGAGATCATCCGCATCAACCCGAAGATCTACTGGCCGAAGGCATGGTGGGCGACGAGCAATGCGCAGCTGGCGGCGCTGGGGTCGGTGGTGGCGGGGATACTGCTGATGCTGATCGTGAAGGACAAGCCAGTGGAGCCGAGTCCGGTGGAAGAGGCTGTGGGTAGCCCGTCATAAACAACTACAACCGTTTCAAATAAGCCTTCGCCTCGGCGAGTTCGGGGAACATGCCTTCATCGGCCTGGAACTCGCGCGAGTGGACGCAGCGGCGGCCACCCTTCACCTTGACCGGATGCTTGAGGTGCAGCATCTCGTGGTAGAGCAGGTACTCGACGGCTGCGCGGGGTGTATCGGCGCGGTCGAAGACCTTGCTGACGACGATGGTGTTGTGCGCGGCATCATAGTGGCCGAGCATGCGGCGGGCGTGCTGCGTGCTCCAGGTAAGCGTGGGACGCGCCATGAGGCCGTGAAAGAAGCGCTGGTTTAAAACTTCGAATATCTCATCGAGATCATAGTAGTGACCCTGCGCGGTGGAGATGCGCTTGCGG
>DATMLK010000219.1:0-9537 GCA_035570215.1 Acidobacteriaceae bacterium | reverse complement strand
GGCCTTCGCCGTCGCGGTCGAGCAGGAGCGCGGCGTCCGGCCCCTTCATCTCTACGTAGATATCGCGGCGCTCGAAGCCGTCTGGATCCTCTGCTCCGGCGCCGGCGGTAATGCGGAACTTCAGGCGCAGGCCGCCGGTGGTGGTGAGTGTTTTCATCAGGTCGGCGATGCGCTGGGCGGACTGCTGCAGATCTTCCATGGGTGCCTTAAACTCTCCGTGCGAATTTTATAACGGCAGATTACTCCGGGGCTAAAGCCCCATCATTTCAGCTTTCTATCCCCATGGCTGAAGCCATGGGCTTAATCCCAAAACCCAAAGGACAAACCTATCGTTTGCCCTGGATGACGCCGGTGCCTGCCTTGCGGCGCGCGCGTTTGGCGGCGATCTCGCGCATCTCGCGGCCCAGTGATGTGCGGTTCATGATGAGCTGCTGGCCGAGCATGATCATGTTGCTGGTGCAGTAGTAGAGACCGGCGCCCGTGGGGTAGCTCCAGAACATGAAGCCGAATATGGCCGGCATCATGAAGGCCATCATCTTCTGCTGCTGCGGATCGACGCCGGGCGAGGGCATATAGTACTGCGCCAGGAACGACGTGAGAATCAGCACGATGGGAAGGATGTGATACGGGTCCGGCCCGGTCAGGTCAGGCAGCCATCCCCAGCGCTGCAGATGCAACTCGGTCACCTTGGGCAGCATGCTCATGAAGGCGAAGAGCAGCGGCAGTTGCACCAGCGTCGGAATACAGCCGCCGAACATGTTCACGCCGTTGTCCTTCTGCAGCTTCATGATCTCGGCGTTCATGTCGGCACGCTTGGGATCGGTCACCTTGTACTTGGCGTACTTCGCCTTGATCTGCTCCATCTGCGGCTGGATGCGCTGCATCTTCAGCGCGGACTTCATCGTGGTGATGCGCATCGGCAGGATCACCAGGTTGATGATGAAGGTGAGCACGATGATCGCCCATCCCCAGTTGCCGGTGATGTAGCGGTCCACAAAGTAAAGCGAGAAGTAGAGGAACTTGGCGATGGGGCCGAAGAAGCCAAAGTCGATGATCTTCTCGATCGACGGGCCGTTTGTGCCATTGCCGCCGGCGGAGTGTATCTGCTTCAGCAGCTCGTAGACCTTGGGGCCGACGTAAAGCCGCGTCTGCGTATGACCGCTCACATCGCCCAGGGCCGCGCCGATGACCGGCATGGTGACCGTCTTCTTGTCACTGATGACGACATCGACGGGATTCACAATGGAGACGACCGTCGCTGTATCCGGTGCGTCCGGCATAAAGACGGCACCGAAGTAGAGATCGCTCACGCCGGCCCAGTCAAACGGGCCGCTGAGCGTGTTGCCGCTGGTGACCTTGGCCGCGGCAACGTGCGTCGCCTTGTCGTCCTGCATCGTGTCCAGCTGCTCGGAGGTGGAGCCCGAAGAGTTGAAGCCCAGGCCGCTGCGAATCTTGCTGAGCGCATTCGGACCGACCGGCCAGCTCAGCAGAGCGCGCACCGGCGCGCCGTTCTGCGTCACCAGCGTGTCGGCGTGGATCACGTAGCTCTGGTCGAAGGTGAAGGTCTTGACCACCTCCAGGCCGTTGCCGTCTGCGTAGTGGAAGCTGAGCGTACCCGGCGTGTTCAGCGCGCCGCTGGCAGAGGTCACATACAGCGGCTGGCTCAGTTTGGCGGTCAGGCCAGCGTCATAGGTATAGAGCGAGAGCGGATAGCCGAACTTCGCGGCGGTATCGGTATGCACCAGATCGAGAGGCTGGCCCTGCGCGTCCTTGTACTTCTTCAGGATCCAGGAGGTGACCTGCGCGCCGTGATTGGTGAAGCGAATCTTATAGAGTTCGTTCTCCACTACGGTCTCGGTCTCGGCCGTGGCAACGATGGCCCTGGCGTTGACCGCGGCTGCCGCAGGCGTGGGCGCCGCCGGAGACGCGGTCTGCTGCTCGCTGCTCTGCGTGGCCTGTGGCTGACCGTTCTGCTGGTCCGGGGTCTTTTTCGGCAGGAAGTACTGCATGCCGAAGAAGACAAGGAGGAAGACGACAACGGTAAACATCAGGGAGCGCGAGTCCATACCGCCGCCGCCCTGTTGATTGGGATTCGTATATTCAGCCAAGGAAGATTCCTATCCAGTCAGGCGGCTACTTCTGGTTTGCAAGCTCCGCGTCTTACGTCGGTGTATTTTCGGCGTTCCTTTGATGATAAATCCACAGCAGCTTCTATGCGCGTCCGGGCGTTTATTCAGCCCAACGATCCAGGCCGCAGCATGTCAGGCAGGCGGCACGTTATCCAGCCCGCCCCTGGCAAAGGGATGGCAACGCAGCAGACGGCGTATGGCGAGCCAGCCGCCGCGCAGCAGGCCGTATCGGGCTATTGCGATGTAGGTGTACTCGCTGCATGTGGGTTGAAAACGGCAGCCACCGGTGATCGGCCCCGTGAGGCGTAGAAGGCCATGCAGCGGCGGCGAGAGAATCTTTTTGTAAACGAGAAAGCCCCAACGCAATCCGTGGCCACCCCCTGGGGGCTTTTGCTGTTTTGAGTCAGCCACGGCCGCGCTTCCCATTCGCATTCCCAGCCTGCGGCGCGGGCAGTGCGCCTTTGGCGGCTGCGCTCTGCACGGAGCGGAAGATCTGCCGGACTTCCTTTTCAAGCTGGGCAAACTCCAGTGTAAGCACGTTGCGGCGTGGGTGCAGGATGAGGTCAAGGGGAAGATGCAGCTCGTCCAGATGCATGCGGACGGCCTCCCGCATGCGCCGCTTGATGCGGTTGCGCTCCACGGCGCCGCCGAGAACTTTACCGGCAGTCAGCCCGACGCGCGGCACATTTTTATTCTGGTCGTGGCTGTTCGGAGTTCCCGGTGCGGCCTCCGGCCGCAACAAGGCAAAGTAGGCCATCTGCTTGGAGAACTGCTTGCGGCTGCCGGCGTAGACCGCCTGATAGTCGGCATGTTTCCGCAGGCGGAAGATGGGAGAGCCGGGGCTGGGTTTGAGGTCCGAAGGCATGGCTTACGACCCATTTTGACGGAAAAGGCGGGTTTAAACAGCTAAAAGCGGATTTCAGGCGCAGGAATAGCGCCGAATTTCCACTTTTTGCTCATTTTATTGGGCTTAAGCGCGAATGGCTGCGGCTACTTAGTCGCGGCTGTTAGTCCCGGAAACCGGCGCTGACGGCGATCTTGTGACGGCCCTTGGCGCGGCGGCGGGAGAGAACGGCAGCTCCGTTCTTGCTCTTCATGCGGCTCAGAAAGCCGTGGGTCTTGGCGCGGTGGCGGCGGTTGGGTTGAAAGGTACGCTTCGGCATCGAACTACTCCTAAATCGGTCTGCTACAGAGGTTCCAGTATACCCGGATTTCCACGGCTCCGCCAGTCTTGCCTGAAGGGTAAACAGCAGGCTTCTCTCGCGGAGCGCTACCGGGCGAAACCATGCTGCCTAAAAATATTGTTCATCAGCAGACGGTGACAGATTAAGCTCTATAAAAAATCCGGGTGGAGAGAATGACATGAACCTTAATGGGTGCGGTGATCTCTTGAATCCAGAGAACCCAGAAAGAACCTGTGTCGCTTATCGTACTGAATATTTTCTACCGAAGTGCCGTGGTGCAATGCCTATGCAGCGCTTCCCTGCAAGATTGCGTTAGGCGTCATTCATGCTCTTGCAATGCGAGACCCGTGCGCGGCACGATAGCACAGAATTCTCTATGCGCAAGAGTGATGTGGCACTTTTCTGCGGGAAGAAATAGCCTTTATCGGCGCGGGTGAATCGTTTTTGGTGCAAACTGGGACAAGAAAAAATTTGCGTTGTAACCTTGCATTCACGCCGAGTTTTCCGTGCTACTATCAAGTCCGTTCCACACCCGAGATTTTCAACACGTCAAAATAAAGTTATCCCGCTTCCGGATATTTAAACGCATGCCAGTTCACAAGATTCCAATGGAACGTTGTCAAAGCAGTTTTTAGCCGAACCGCTGCCGGCTTCGCACGCTCTAGTTTTGCGTGATCCGGCATCGTTTCTCTTTCGGTATCTTTGCTCCGTCCACGTTTTGCTTTTGATTGTCCGTTAGCAGCTCTCCCCATGGGAGCATGAAGGAAAGTACGCAATGTCATTCGTTCCAACTGCCACCGCCGTTCTCAATCCCTGGGTACGCATCCTTGCGGCCCTGGAGAAGAAGATCAATCGCCAGTC
Organism: Acidobacteriaceae bacterium; assembly: GCA_035570215.1. Lineage (GTDB taxonomy): Bacteria > Acidobacteriota > Terriglobia > Terriglobales > Acidobacteriaceae > JARLFX01. The sequence continues at coordinate 5,363 of DATMLK010000219.1, read as the reverse complement.
CTATGAGACCTGGCTGAAGCCGACGCGCTTCTCGCACATCAACGCCAAGACCCTGTATGTCCGGATCCCGGCGGCGGAGTTTCAGCACATCGCCGACCGCTACGCCGACCTGATCCACGAGGCGATCGACCAGCTGGCGCTTGAGGTCGACAACTTCGTCTTTGTGACCCCGCAGGACGACCCCAGCACCCCCCGCGTCCGCGAAGACGGCGGTTTTGCCCCCCAGCCGAGCCATTCGCCGAATGCCCCCCGCGGCCGCAGCCATGCCGGAGTCCTGCCCGGGCCGGAGCAGAGCCGTTTTGACTGGAATTCGGCCGCACAGCTCAACCCCAGATACACCTTTGACGCCTTTGTAGCCGGCGCCGGCAATCAGTTTGCCCATGCGGCTGCCCTGGCGGTCGCCGAGCGGCCCTCCAAGGCCTACAACCCCCTCTTCCTGTACGGCGGCGTGGGTATGGGCAAGACCCATTTGATGCAGGCCATTGGGCATGAGGTCAAGCGCCGGCAGCCGCAGGCGAGCATCTGCTACGTCTCCAGCGAGAAGTTCACCAACGAGATGATCAACTCGCTGCGCTATGACAAGATGACCAGCTTCCGCGACCGCTTCCGCAACGTGGATGTGCTGCTCATCGACGATATCCAGTTTCTGGCGCAGAAGGAGCGCACACAGGAGGAGTTCTTCCACACCTTCAACGCCCTGCACGAGAGCATGAAGCAGATCGTGATCGCCAGCGACCGTCCTCCCAAAGAGCTGGCCGAGATCGAGGACCGCCTGCGCAGCCGCTTCGAGTGGGGCCTGATCGCGGACATCCAGCCGCCAGATCTGGAGACGAAGGTCGCCATCCTGCAGAAGAAGGCGGAGTCTGAACACACACCTCTGCCGACGGACGTGGCACTCTTCATCGCATCGAATGTGCGGACCAATGTGCGTGAGCTTGAGGGTGCGCTGGTGCGGCTTATAGCCTGGTGCTCCATGCATGGCGTGGAGATCACGCTGCCGACGACACAGCAGTGCCTGAAGCAGTTCATCGACACCCAGGTACGCAAGATCACGATCGAGGCCATTCAGCGCGCGGTGAGCGAGCAGTTTGGCATGCGGGTGGCGGAGCTGAAGCAGAAGAACAACTCCCGCCAGATCGTGGTGCCGCGGCAGATCGCCATGTACCTGGCCAAGCAGATGACCGAGGCGTCGCTGCCTGAGATCGGGCGCCAGTTCGGCGGCAAGCACCACACCACGGTGATGCACTCTATCTCAAAGATCGACGAGCTGCGGCGGGTGGACAAGGACCTGAACCGGACGATCAACAAACTGATGGAGACGCTATCTTGATCGCTTCGCGTGGCGCGCGAAGGGAGTTAAATGTAACAAGAAAGGCCCGGCTCTCCAGCCGGGCTTTTGCTTTGGGTCTCAGAATGGGGCCGGACCGCTTCTTCCTCAGGATTTTGGTATTCCTGTTGAAATACGGGTAGCCCCATAACCCAGCAATGGCGCGGCTTTGACCACGCTTTGCACGATTCTATGCAGCACTTCGCGGGCAGGGGTGGTGGGGCTCTGTGGGGAAGTGGGAGAAGGCAGCCGGTTGCGGCGATCCGTACCCGGCGTTCCGCAATCTCCGCCCGCCGCAGACAGGATTTCTAAATCGCGGCAGAGGTCTATCTCCTACATCCGGCAAGGGGTGGGCTTGAAATCCACTTTTCCGAAGCAAACGGTTACTGCTTCTGAGTACTTGTTCTATTTCACCTTATTTTAGAAGTACAACTCGCGCCGCATGGGTCAAACCCCATCGTGCCAGCCCCGGCAACACCCTAAACCAAAGCTTCCACGCAGCGACCACTTTTCCCACAAAATCTTCGTGCGATGTGGAGCAATTGCGCTCTACAATCAGGGGAAGAACGACCCTCAGGACCAGACGGAGAGATGCAACCGTGACCACAGCGACCAATACTGCGCCCACATCCACTGCATCGACGAGCAGCACGATGGAGATCAGCGTAAGCCGTGCCGAGTTGTTGCGCGAATTGACGGCGGCGCAGTCTGTCGTGGAACGCAAGACGACGATCCCCATCCTCTCGAACTTCCTCTTCGAGGCAGATGGCGAGACGCTCACCATCACCGCGACCGATCTCGACCAGTCGCTCAAAACATCCTGCTCGGCGAAGGTGAAGAAGCCCGGTGCCTGCACGGTGCCCGCGCGCAAACTGTACGACTACATCAAGCTGCTGCCCGAAGGCGAGATCTCCATCAAGCTGATGGAGAACCACTGGGTGCAGATCCGCGCCGGCCGCTCGAACACGAAGATGGTGGGCATGGCGCGCGCGAACTTTCCGCAGATCATGGAGTTCCCGGCGAACGATGCGATCAAGATCCCGGTGGCGTCACTCAAGGCGATGATCGCGAAGACGATCTTTGCCATCTCCAGCGAAGAGTCGCGCTACACACTGAACGGGGCGCTGCTGGCGCTGAAGTCTGAGTCGATGGCCATGGTGGCCACTGACGGTCATCGCCTGGCGCACATCGAAAAGACAGGCGAGACGCTGGCTGGCGTGAACGGCGAGAAGAAGACGCTGATCCCGCGCAAGGCTCTGAGCGAGCTCCAGGGACTGCTGGCGAACACCGATCAGGAGTCGCTGGAGTTTGCCGACGACGAGCAGACGCTCTACTTCAAGGTAGGCGGCCGCGTGCTGACCTCGCGCAAGCTGAGCGGCCAATTCCCGAACTACGAGGCCGTGTTGCCGCGCGACAACAACAAGTTCGTCATTGTGAAGGCGGACGAGCTCTCCGCCAGTATTCAGCGCGTGGCCCAGTTCGCCGACGAACGCTCGGGCGCGATCAAGATGCGGCTGGAGCAGAACGAGCTGAAGCTCTCGTCATCCTCCACGGATGCAGGCGAGTCCGAGGACTCCATTGAGACGCCGTACAACTACGACGCCATCGTGGTCGGTTTCAACTCGCAGTACCTGTTGGACTTTCTGAAAGCCATCGGCTCTGTCAGCGAAGTACGTTTGGAGTTCAAAGACGCGCAATCTGCCGGCCAGATGCGCCCCGAGGATCCGAACGACGAATACAAATACCGCTACATCATCATGCCTATGCGCATCTGAATCACGAGGTAGAGTGTGTCCGAAGAAAAATCAAGAGCTAACAAATTAGCCGAAATTGCATTTGGTCAAGCATTCAAACCAGCCTCTTCCGAGGATGTGCATAGAGCCGATCCCGAACAAAAGAAAGCTTCGGTTGATAAGTTGCTTGATGCTTTTGAGGAAGCCTCTCGAGTTGATGATGGTGGTGTGGAATTTTGGTATGCTCGCGACCTACAAAAACTCTTAGGGTATACGGATTACAGAAATTTTCTCTCCGTTGTACAAAAAGCTAAAGAGGCTTGTGTCAATTCAGACCAGAGTATTGATAACCATTTCGTTGACGTCAACGAAATGGTCGAAATTGGCTCAAAAGCGGAGCGAGAGATTGAAAACATTAGACTTACGCGCTATGCCTCCTATCTCATTGCCCAAAATGGCGATTCACGGAAGAGAGAGATAGCGTTTGCGCAAACTTATTTCGCTATTCAAACCCGGCGACAAGAAATACAAGACGAAGATACCCATCAGTACACCCCATTAGGAAAGTCCGGCAAACCATCAAGGATATTGGTGGAACAATGCCAGAAAATCTTCCCAAAGCAGAAAATATTACAACTGTTTCCAAGCGACTTAGAAAAACAACACCCCAAGAGTTTCCACCGAAATAAGTTCAGCACCAAAGACAGACCCAGCCATTGGCTGGGTTTTCATTGTCTTAATCCTGCGTGAGTAAAATGAGCGCATGATGTTTGCGGCCCCGAAGCTACGCGTACTTGCGGCTCTTTCCTTTGGTTTGCTGATGGCTTGCGGGGTGGCGCATGCGCAGAGCGCACTACCTCAAGCGCTCATGATCAGCGACATTCACCTGGATCCCTTTCATGATCCAGCGAAGGTGAGTCAGTTGATGGCGGCACCGGTGAGCGGCTGGGAGGCGATCCTGGCAAGCCCGGATTCACCGGCGCAGGCGCAGGACTTCGCCGCGCTGAAGACCATATGCAAGCAGAAGGCGGACGATACATCCTATGCGCTGCTGGTCTCTTCGCTGCACGCTATCCAGCAGAACGCCGCCGGGGTGCGCTTTGTGACCATAAGCGGTGATCTGATCGCGCACGATCTTCCCTGCAAGTTCAAGGCGATACTCCCCCGGGGCACGCAGGCGCAGTACGAGTCACTGGTGGAGAAGACGATAGAGTTTCAGGCGCGCGCGATCGAAAAAACCCTGCCCCATGCGGTGGTCTATTTTTCCCTGGGCAATAACGACTCCAACTGCGACGACTACAAGCTTGATACCGATTCTGCCTTCCTGAAGACGGTCGGCGGGGTTGTGGGCCGCGGCATGGGCAGCGCGTGGACGCCGGCCGCCGCGGCGAGCTTTGCCCACGGCGGCTACTACAGTGTGACCATGTCCGCGCCGATGCGGCATACGAGACTGATCGTGGTGAACGACATCTTTCTCGCTCCAAAGTACGAGAGCTGTGCGAACAAGCCGGACGACGCTCCGGGCGCGGCACAGATGGATTGGCTGGCGAAGCAACTCAATGCGGCGCGGCGGTTACATCAGCATGTCTGGGTGATGGGGCACATCCCTCCGGGGGTGAATCCATACGCGACGGCCAGGAAGGGGTTGTTCAAGGTATGCGCGCCGGCCGGGACCGACGGCGCAGGCCCCACGATGTTCATGGCGAATGAGTCGCTGGGCGACACACTGGCTAAAAATGGCGACACCATCCAAATGACGATCTTCGCGCATACGCACGCGGACGAGATGCGGCTCTATAGTGCTGGAGATGCGGGTGCTGGAGATACGGCGGTGGCAGTGAAGCTTGTGCCGTCGATCACGCCGTACAACGGCAATAATCCGTCGTTCACCGTGGCGCAGGTGAATACGGCGACGGCGGTGATGGAGGATTACACGGTCTTTACCGCGAGCGACGCACAGGGCAGCTCGTGGGCGAAGGAGTACACCTTCTCCGAGGCCTACGGACACACGGGCTTTACCCCGGCGACACTGCGGCTGGTGATCGATGGTTTTCGCGCGGATACAGAGGATGAGGCGCCGGCGAGCCAGGCGTATCTGCACTACTACGAGGCTGGAGAGCCGCCCATAAAACTGCCTGGGTTGGTCTGGCGGGCAGGCGTCTGCGCACTGACGAACGAGCATGCCGCCGACTATGTGGGCTGCGCCTGCGGCAGCAAATAGCGGGTAGAATTGAGCCCATGGAATTCCCTGTGACACGGCTGCGGAGACTGCGGCGGACGGAAGCTTTGCGTCGGCTGGTACG
>DATMLK010000218.1:0-6337 GCA_035570215.1 Acidobacteriaceae bacterium | reverse complement strand
AGCGGACCAGAAGTTATGCGTGGCGAGCCCCACCATCTCGGTGAAGTAGCTCATTGTCGACTCGGGTGTATAGGCCTGCCAGTTGGTGTTCGTCGTGAACGAGATGGCAGTGTTCCACGCAAGCGCCGGAGGGACGCCGGTGAGGTGTTGCGGGTTCCAGGGCAGATAGTACTGCACGCGCTCGACGAGATATGTCATCAGCATCGTGACTGCGCTGAAGAGCAGCACGGCGACCAGATACTCGGACCAGTGCATCTCTTCATCGGCGTGGATGCCGGTCACGCGATAGATCGCGCGCTCAACGGGCACCAGCACGGGATCAAGAAAGCTCTTGCGGCGCTCGAAGACCTTGGTCATGTACGAACCCATGGGCTTCGCCGAGATAAGAACCAGAAAAAAGTAGAAAAGGATTTGCAGCCAGCCGTTCGTGGTCATCAGAATTTCTCCGGACGAAGCATGGCGTATACGAGATACACCAGCAGAGCTATTGAGATTGCGAGGACAATGCCGTTTTCAATCACGGAGGGCCTTCACTTTCACGTTCAGCTTGGCGCAGGCCACGATATAAGCGTGTCCCAAGCCGAAACTGATCAGGGTTAAACCTACGTACAAGATGTCATTCATAACGATCTCCGAAGAAACGATTCCCTTTGCGCGCGGCCTGCGGCCGAGCACGGGATTACAACTGTGCGGCTAAACGCCTGCTACTGTGACGGCTGTCACGTGAGCGTTATGCCGGGCTGCGTTGGTTTTAGGTGAGGAGTGCTGCTTGTTCTCAAGCAGCAGCGGTACGGGTATTTCAACGAGAGGGGTCATCTCAATGCCTCAAGACGTATTTCACGCCTGAAGCCGGTAGGAAGTCCGTAGAGAAGGGGTTAAGAATGCATAAATAAAGAAAATCTTTATTTATTGCGTGAGGCGGAAGCGATAACCGATCCACGGTTCGCTCTCAACATAGCTTGCTGCCTGCGGCTTGTCGATCTTCTTGCGCAGTTGCGCTACCAGGACGCGCAGATACTCGGGCTGATTATCGCCCGCCGGCCCCCAGATGGATTTCAGCAGCATCTTGTGCGTCAGCACGCGGCCAGCGTTGCGCGCGAAGAGCAGAAGCAGCTCGAACTCCTTCGGCGTCAGGTGCACCTCTTCACCCTGCACCAGAACGCGGTGCGCGACGGTGTCAATGGAGAAGTCGCCTTCGACGATGCTGGTAGGCTGCACGTTCTGGTCCGCACGGCGGCGCAGTTGCGCGCGCACGCGTGCCAGCAGCTCCGGCGTGCTGAAGGGCTTGGTCACGTAATCATCAGCGCCGCTGTCGAGAGCAAGCACTTTGGCCGCGTCCTGCTCGCGGACGGAGAGGACGATGATCGGCGTGTCGCTCAGATTGCGGATGGCCTTGGTCAGCTCCACTCCATCCATGTTCGGCATGGAGAGATCGGTGATCACAAGGTCCGGCACGAACTGCTCGAAGAGTTTGAAGGCCTGCACGCCGTCCTTCGCCACCTCCACCTCATAGCCGTGGCTCTGCATCGAGGTGCGCAGCACTCGTGTGATTTGCGGCTCGTCGTCGACTATGAGAATTCGCATGCCCTACCGAGTCTCCTGCGTAATGATGTGCAAGTCAACATGCGGTGCCCCGGTAATGAACTTCTGGATCGCCAGAAAGTAGAGCCAGCGCTTCAATCCGGTCAGTGCCGAACGGCCGAAGATGACCTGGGTAATGCGGTGTTCGGTGGCGAATTCAGCGGTCGCGGCAGGCACGCTGGAGCCCTTCAACAGAACGATATTCGCGCCCAGGTTCTTGGCAAACTGGATATTCTCCTCCAGAATGCGCGCCGGCTCGGGCTCCTTATCGTGCTCCGTGTCCAGGTGCAGGACGTAGAACTCTCCGTCCACGGCATGGGCGAGCCTGGCTCCGCGCGCAATCAGGTCGCGGGCGCTGGGGCTGGCGCTGATGCAGACCGCGATCCTCTCCGTCACCGTCCAGTGCGCGCCAAGATGCTTGCGCTTCACGTAATCATCCAGCGTGCGGTCCACGGCGCGGGTTACCTGCTGCAGAGCCATCTCGCGCAGGGCGATCAGATTGCCGCGGCGAAAGAAGTTGGAGAGAGCGCGTTCGACGCGCTCCATGGGGTAGATATCGCCGCGGCGCATGCGCGTGGCAAGAGCTTCTGGCGTGAGATCGCTCATCACGATCTCGTCGGCGCGGTCCAACACCCAGTCCGGCACCGTCTCGCGCACGGTAACGCCGGTCAGGGCCTGCACGCGCGGCGTCATGCTCTCAATGTGCTGGATGTTGACGGTTGTGAGCACGTCGATGCCGGCGTCGAGCAGGGCAAAGACATCCTCATATCGCTTGGGGAAGCGGCTGCCCTCAATGTTGGTGTGCGCAAGTTCGTCGATCAGGGCCACTCGGGGGGCGCGGGCAAGGATCGCGTCCACGTCCATCTCGGAGAAGAGGGTCCCCTTGTAGTCAAGCTGTTTACAGGGCACGCGTTCCAGCTTGCCGGCCACCTCGGCGGTGCCGCTGCGGCCATGGGTTTCCACGATGCCGATGACGACATCTTCGCCGCGGCTCTTGCGGCGAATCCCCTCGCTCAGCATGCTGAAGGTCTTGCCGACGCCGGGGGCATAGCCAAGAAAGACCTTGAACCGGCCGGTGCGCAGGCCGGAGGCCTCAGCCACCTCGGCGGACTCGAGCCAGTCCTCCGGCCGTTTCTTAGTAGGTTGATTTGCCTGCATAGTCGTAGAATCCCGTTGTGAATGTAAAACGCATTATCGCCGTGCTTCGCTGGCTTGGCATCGCCGCCATGCTTTCGGGGATTGTATCCGTCTATCGCACGGCGATACACGCCAATTTAGCTACGGTAGCACTTACACTGCTGCTGCTTGTTCTCTTTGTCGCGGCCAACTGGGGACTGCACTATGCAATCGTCACATCGCTTGCCGCAGCTGTATGCTACAACTTTTTCTTTCTGCCGCCGATCCACACGTTCACGATCTCCGATCCGCAGAATCTTCTGGCGCTCTTCGTCTTTCTTATAACATCAGTCTTCGCCAGCCGCTCTTCAGAACGCATTCGCACCCAGACGCGGGATGCGCAGGCCCGTCAGGCGGAGCTCGAAGTCCTCTACCAGCTCAGCCGCGCTCTTCTGCAGGCCGACGAACTGGTGCAGCTGACGAACTCCATTCCCACCGCGGTAGAGCTGGCCACCGGGGCGCCCTCTGTTCTCTTCTATCTGCTGGATGGCGACAGGATCTACCGCGCGGGCATCGATTGGCCGGCCTCGCCCGTTACGCCCGAGTTGAGGGAACTTTCGAACATGCCGTCCATCACGCTGTCGCCGGATGGACTGAGGTCGATCGTTCCGCTGCGAACCGGCGTACGGCCGCGCGGAGTTTTAATTCTGCGTGAGGCACGGCTCTCCGTGCAGACGCTTGAAGCGCTCGGCGGCTTGATCTCCATCTCGCTCGATCGCGCGGGCGCCGTGGAGGAGGTCGCGCGCGCTGAAGCCGCGAAGGAGAGCGAGCGGCTGCGCGGCCTGATGCTGGACTCCATCACCCATGAACTGCGCACGCCGCTGACCTCCATCAAGGCCTCTGTGAGCACGATGCTTACTGCAAATCTACCCACGGATCTCTCCCGCGAGCTGCTGACAGTCATTGACGAGGAGAGTGACCGGCTGAACAAGCTGGTGACACAGGCGGTGGAGATGGCGCAGCTCGACACGCAGGAAGTGCGCATGACCTTCAGCTCGCGGCCGCTCGCCGCGATGATCGATGCAGCCATGCAGACCGAAATGGCGATGCTGGCCGGTCATGAGGTGACGTTGAAGATACCGTCCACGCTGCCGAATGTGAACGCCGATCCGGTCTGGATCCAGAAGCTCATCGCCAATCTTCTGGAGAACGCGGCCAAGTACTCCGCGCCCACCGCGCCCATCTTTGTGATCGCCGAGGTGCGCGGAGACTACGTAGCCTGCAGCGTGGCCGATCGCGGCGCCGGCATTGAACCGATGGAGCAGTCGCTGATCTTCGACAAGTTCTATCGCTCGCGCAATCGAAGCGCCAACACTTCAGGCACGGGAATGGGTCTGGCCATCTGCCGCGCCATCGCAGAGGCGCACAACGGAACTATTTCAGTGACGAGTCAGCTCGGCCAGGGATCGGTCTTCACCTTCACGCTGCCGGTGTTTTGAGATCTCTGAAGTTACTTTCCGATGCAGAAGCTGGAGAAGATCAGGTTGAGCACGTCGTCCGCGGTCGTGGCTCCGGTGAGTGCGTCCAGCCCGCGCAGCGCGGCGTAGATATCCAGCAGCAACATCTCGTGCGGCGTGCCTGCGGCGAGCGCGGACTCGGCGGCGCTAAGTCCGGCGAGCGCATTTTCTATCGCCTCGCGCTGGCGAATGTTGGTGAGCATGCCTGTCTCGGATTGCGCGCCTCCGCCAACAAGCGAAACGATTGCGTCACGCAGCGCGGAGATGCCTTCGCCTGTGAGCGCCGAGGTGTGAATCGAATTCGCGGCGTATGCCAGGGCGAGATCGCACTTGTTCGCGACGACGATGTGCGGGCGGGATGCGATGGACTCGAGCAGAACCTCGTCGCCTGCGTGCGGCGGCTGTGAGGCGTCAAGGACAAGCAGCACGATGTCGGCGTCGGCCATCGCTTCGCGCGACTTGGCGATACCGAGGCTCTCGGCTTCGTCGACACCTTCTCTAAGTCCTGCTGTATCAATCAGTTCGACGGGGATTCCGCCAATGGCCACGCGCTCGGTGATCAGATCGCGGGTGGTGCCGGGAGCGGCGGTGACGATGGCGCGTTCGCGCTCGATGAGGCGGTTGAAGAGCGAGGACTTGCCAGCATTCGGGCGGCCGACGATGGCAAGTGTGAGGCCGTCGCGCACGATGCGTCCGTAGGCGAAGCTGGCGGCGAGCTGTGTGAGCGGCTCGCGTAGGGCTGCAAGTTTCTGCGCGATGATCTCAGCGGGCATCACGTCGATATCGTCTTCGGCAAAGTCGATACCGGCTTCGAGCGCGGCAATGAGCTCCACCAGCGCGATCTTAACAGGTTGAATGCGGCGCGCGAGCGCGCCTTCCATCTGCTGCGCGGCGATGCGCGCCTGGTGGAGTGTCTGCGCGTCGATCAGATCGCGGACAGCCTCGGCCTGCGTGAGATCGATGCGGCCGGAGAGAAAGGCTCGCTCGGTAAATTCTCCGGGATTCGCGAGCCGCGCGCCTGCTGCGATGCACTGCTGGACGATGGCTTCAAGGATCACCGGGGCGCCGTGCGCCGCGATCTCCAGCACATCTTCACCGGTGTAGGAGTTGGGCGCGGCAAAGAGCGTGGCGACAATCTCGTCGAGTTTTTCTCCATCCGCACTCAGCAACTCGCCGAAGCGCGCATGACCGGCAGCGAGAGGATGACGCAGCCGCAGCATCGGCGCGGCGATGCGCTGTGCGTCCGGCCCGGAGAGGCGCACGATGCCGATGCCGCCCCGGCCGGGTGGCGTTGAGATGGCGACGATGGTGTCGTTATTCATACTTTGAGATTGTATGGAGGTATTTGGGATTAAGCGTGGGGCTTCAGCCCCGCGAAGAGAGGGAGGATGACTGGGCCTAAAGGCCCATGAAATGTGTTGGCTGATCAGGGGTCTGAAGGCCCCTGCTTAATTCCTATCTGCGATTGCCGCCGTAGCCGCCGCGGTTTCCGCCACGATCCCCGCCGCGTCCACTGCCAAAGCCGCCTCTTCCGCCACGACGATCATTACCATGCCCGCCGCCGCGATTGCCGAAGCTGCCACGCTCACGCTCTTCCGGGGGAATGTTGTAGTCGCCGGGATAGAGGACCACGCAGCGGCGCGGGCCTTCGCCGCTGGAAGCGGTCTTCAGGTCATCGAACTGTTTCAGCACCATATGCAAAATGCGGCGCTCGCGCGAACTCATCGGCAGAAAGCGGTAGGGTTCGCCGCTCTCGCGAACGCGCTCGGCTGCGTTGGCGGCAGAGGCCTTGAACTGCTCGGCCTTCGCGGCCTTGAAGTCGTTGGCGTCGAAGGAGACGCGCTCGAGCTCCATGGGGTCGAGCCGCAGGATCTGCGAGGCGATGGTCTCCAGCGCGCGCAGGCCTTCGCCGTCGCGGTCGAGAAAGAGCGCGGCATCCGGCCCCTTCATCTCCACGTAGATGTCGCGGCGCTCGAAGCCGTCTGGATCCTCTGCTCCGGCGCCGGCGGTGATGCGGAACTTGAGGCGCAGGCCGCCGGTGGTGGTGAGTGTCTTCATCAGGTCGGCGATGCGCTGGGCGGACTGCTGCAGATCTTCCATGGGTGCCTTAAACTCTCCGTGCG
>DATMLK010000217.1:0-13539 GCA_035570215.1 Acidobacteriaceae bacterium | reverse complement strand
TTCCAATTGCGCGCGCAGGTCGGTGATCTCATTCTCTAGACGGGTGAGCCGTTCGGTGACGGTCTCAAAGGCGAGCGAGACCTGGCCGCGCTGCGCGCCGAGCGCTTCCAGCTCGTGCTTTGCAGCCTCGGACTCCAGCGTAAGGCGTTCGGATTCGCGAAGAAGCGCGGCGAGCGACTCTTCTGCCTGCGTGACCTCGCTGCGGGCGTTGGCGGCTGAGGTCAGCAGGATCATGCTCTGGTGGCGCTGCTGTTCAATGGCAAATTCAGTCGCTGAGACGGCGCGTACGGCATCATGCGCGGCCTCCTGGCGCTGGCCGGCCGTCTCCAGCGCGGCTACGGCCTCAGTGTTCGCGTTGTCGAGGAAGCTCTTGTGTTGCGCATGCTCGGCGGCGATGGTCTCCATCTGCGTGCGTAGCTGGGCAAGCTCGTCGGTGCTGGCGGCCATGCGGGCGGCGAGTTCTGCAATGCGGTCGATGTTCGCGGCGGTGCGGCTGGCGATGCGCTCGAGTTCGACAGCGGCTGCATTCGCCTGGGTGCCGGCCTCGCGCGATTCGGCGTCGAGATCGTAGCCGCGCTGCGTGCCCAGGGTGTGCTCGGCGTCCAGCAGCTCGATCTCTTCGGTCTGCGCGTCGATGGCGAGGCCCAGCGTATGGATCTTCCCGGCGGTGGCGGCCTGCTCGGCGTCCATCTGCAGCATGCGGCTGGCGAGAACGACGCGGAGCTTGACGCGCAGCTCATCGCGCAGGGCGACGTAGCGCTCGGCCTTGGCGGCCTGACGCTTGAGCGTCTGCATCTGGCGCGAGACCTCGTCGAAGATGTCGTTGACGCGTGCGAGATTCTGCTTCGCGGATTCAAGGCGGAGTTCGCTGAGCCGCTTCTTGGTCTTGAAGCCGGTGATGCCGGCAGCCTCTTCGATAATGGCGCGGCGGTCGAGCGGCTTGGCGGTGATGAGCTGGCCGATGCGCTCCTGGCCGATGATGGCGTAGGTCTCGCCGGAGAGTCCGGTGCCCTGGAAGATCTCCTTGATGTCGAGCAGGCGGCAGATCTTACCGTTGAGGAGATACTCGCTTTCACCGGAGCGGAAGAGACGGCGGGTAACGACGATCTCACCTGCGCGCACGGCCTGCTTGCCGAACTTGCGGCGGCGGATCTTGAGGACTACCGAATTCCCGGAGTTTCCGTTTGTGGTGGCGACGGCTTCATCGCCTTCGACGGAGGTGACGGTCTCGCCATCATCGACTGCACCGGGCTGCGCCTGTACCACGGCCTCTTCGGTTGCGTTGGCGCTGGCGATGCGCAGGGCCGTCTCATCCCAGTCGCCTGTGTCTCCGTTGAGGTCACGTGGGTGTTCGTTCTCAATGACGATCTCAGGCCCCTGTTCGCTGCCGCCTTGTTCAGGGGAGAGCAGCGAGCCATCATAGACGTCGGGATCGACCAGCGTGAGCGAGACCTCGGCCATGCCGGTGGGTTTGCGGTCGCGTGTGCCGGAGAAGATGACGTCCTGCATATGCAGGCCGCGGAGGCTCTTGGCCGACTGCTCGCCGAGTACCCAAGTGATGGCGTCCGAGATATTCGATTTACCGCAGCCGTTTGGGCCGACGATGGCCGCGAGGCCTTCGCCGGAGAGCTGCACCTCGGTGCGGTCGCAGAACGACTTGAACCCGAGTATCTGGACTTTTTTGAGCTTGAGCATATGCAGTTCCTCCAACTGAATGCACCCCTGGAACGGGAGCGCAGAACCACCTATATCGACCTAGATTGATTAGATAGCACCTTGGACAATCTAGCGTGCAAAACAGGGGGAATCAACCACGGAAACCCCACATCTTGTGGATAAAGTATACCAAACCCCACAAATAGGTAAACTATGTAGAAATAAGGCACTTCCGCCAGGTTTTGTGCGGTGGAAAAAAGCGGCAAACCGGGTCCGCCAGAAGCTGCCTGAAGCATAGCGCAAGGTGGTTGCGTGGGGATGTGGAAATCCGCGATCCGGGATCCGCCATAACTCAGTCCAGGCGGGGCCACTGGAGGCGATGCTACTTTCAGCGTATGAAGGACAGTTTCACGGCATAAGGGGCGTGGAGTGCTCACACTACCACCGCCCTTCGAGTCTCAGCATGGGGAGCAGGAGCGGAATGCAACATTTGCGGACGCCGGAGACGTCTTATCGAAGAGCTATACGGGAGCAGATGTTTCAAGGAGTAAACAACAGCAGACGTATTCCTTTGCAGCAGTGCTTGCTAATGGGAGAACTCGTTTTTATAATCAAAACAACGGCACCCGCATTGACCCTCCGGTTCCACACCGCAGAGATCGCACCCTAAAAACTTTGTCCCACCGAGGAGCATTTCGATGAAGAAGGCTGTATCAATTTCGCTGCTGTCTGTTGCAGCACTCTCCCTCTGCATTTCCGCGGCTTTCGCGCAAGACCCAGGACAGGTCACGATCAAGGACCAGGCGGAGTACAACGCCTACACCAATGCCGAGAGCCAGACCACGCCCGCAGCCAAGGCCGCCGCGATCGAAGGGTTTCTGCAGACCTATCCGAACTCCGTGGTGAAGGACGACCTGCTCGGGGATCTGATGACGACCTACACGCAGGTGCCGGACTATGCAAAGGCGATCGACGCCGCCGACCGTCTGCTGAAGGACGATCCCAACAACCTGGGCGCGCTCACGATCGAGGTCTATCTGAAGGTGGCGCAGGCTGGGCAGAGCACAGATCCCGCGGCTAAGCAGGCGCTGCTGGATGATGCCGCGGCCGAGGCGCAGCGTGGATTGAATACGACCAAGCCGATTCTCGCTCCACAGGCCGACTGGGACGCGCGCAAGGGACGCGCGACGCCGATCTTTTACAGCACACTGGGCACTGACGCTGATGCCAAGAAGGATTATGCTGACGCCGAACAGGCCTACATCTCCGAGCTGAAGTCGATGAAGCCCGCGGACACGCAGGTTCCCGGCCCGGCGCTGCAGGATACATTCAATCTTGGCGTGGACTACCTGCACGCGACACCGCCCGACTATCTGAGCTGCGCCTTCTATGCCGCTCGCGCTTCGTTCTACGCGCCGGAGCCGTACAAGTCGCAGATGCTGCCTACGGCCACCTACTGCTTCAAGAAGTACCTGGGACCGCAGCCTCCAGCGGGCCAGACCTTTGACCAGTTGCAGGCCGCTGCGGTGGCGAATGTCTTTCCGCCGGCAACCCTGAGCACGCAGTTCACGCAGTACGTGCCGCCCCAGCCCTCTGATCTGGCGCACCAGGCCGTGGTCTCCACGCCGGACCTGAACACACTTGCCCTGCAGGACAAGGAGTTCATTCTGGGCAACGGTCTACAGGGTGACGCGGACAAGGTCTGGGCGGTGATGAACGGCGTCACGGCGGAGATTCCGGGCACGGTCATCAGCGCTACGGCAGACCAGATCCAGCTCGCTGTCTCTGACGACGCGATCCAGGCCAAGACTGCTGACTTCACCGTCAACATGAAAGAGCCGCTGAAGGATGTTCCCGCAGCTGGAGCCAGCATCAAGGTGGTGGGTACGTTCGACTCCTACACTAAGACGCCGACGATGATCATTCTGAAGGACGGCGAGATCCCCGTAGAGAAGAAGGCACCGGTGCATCATCCGGTGCACCACACCGCGGCGCAGTAGCGGCTGCACAATCTCACAACAAAGAGGCAGCCTTTGGGCTGCCTCTTTGCTGGTCTGCATCGCGTACTGCCGGTGTGATACAAAGGCTCGTCGCATCAGCCGCCGCGGCGGGCGAGCCCGAAGTTGCAGTAAAATAGAAGAAACAAACTTCGTTCGGAGCAAACAACAAAAATGTCTAAAGCCACTTGTGATATCGGCCTGATCGGCCTGGCCGTCATGGGCCAAAACCTCGTCCTCAACATGAACGACCACGGCTATACCGTCGGCGTCTTCAACCGCACCGTGTCGAAGGTGGATGATTTTCTCGCGGATGAGGCCAAGGGAACCAAGGTGCAGGGCGCGCACTCCATTGAAGAGCTCGTGGGCATGCTGAAGCGGCCGCGCCGCATCATGCTGATGGTCAAGGCCGGTGAGGTCGTCGATCAGAACATCCAGCAGATCCTGCCGTTCCTTGAGAAGGGTGACATCGTCATCGACGGCGGCAACTCGCTGTTCACGGATTCGAACCGCCGGACTAAAGATCTCGCGGAAAAAGGCATTCTGTACATCGGTACCGGAGTCTCCGGCGGCGAAGAGGGCGCGCGTTTCGGCCCGTCGATCATGCCCGGCGGCAACCCCGAGGCATGGCCCGCGGTGAAGGAGATCTTCCAGGCGATCGCAGCCAAGGTCGACGACGGCACACCCTGCTGCGACTGGGTGGGCGAAGGCGGCGCAGGCCACTACGTCAAGATGGTGCACAACGGCATCGAGTACGGCGACATGCAGTTGATCTGCGAGGCGTACCAGCTGCTGAAGGACGGACTTGGACTCGGCGCCGATGAGCTGGCCGGCATCTTTACCGAATGGAACAAGGGCGACCTGGACAGCTTCCTCATCGAGATCTCCGCTGAGATCTTCGCCAAGAAGGACGATGACGGCAAGCCGATGGTGGACAAGATCCTGGACACCGCAGGCCAGAAGGGAACGGGCAAGTGGACGGCGATCTCCGCGCTCGACCTGGGCATGCCGGTGACGCTGATCGGCGAGTCGGTCTTTGCGCGCTGCCTTTCGGCGATCAAGGACGAGCGCGTTGCGGCCTCGAAGGTGCTGGACGGACCGAAGTCGAAGATCGCAGCCGACAAGAAAGAGTTTATCGAGGACGTGCGCCGCGCTCTCTTCTGCTCGAAGCTGATCAGCTACGCACAGGGCTACATGCTGCTGCGTGAGGCCGGCTTGGAACAGAAGTGGAACCTGAACATGGGCGGCATCGCGCTGATGTGGCGCGGCGGCTGCATCATCCGCAGCCAGTTCCTGTCGAAGATCAAGGACGCGTATGACAAGAACCCGAAGCTGCTGAACCTGCTGCTGGACAGCTTCTTCTCCGAGACGCTGAACAAGTATCAGGAGAGCTGGCGCAAGGCGGTGATCCACGCCGTCGGCATGGGCATACCCACGCCTGCATTCTCCACGGCGCTGGCGTTCTACGACGGCTATCGCACCGAGCGTCTGCCGGCGAATCTGCTCCAGGCCCAGCGTGACTTCTTCGGCGCGCATACCTACGAGCGCATCGACAAGCCGCGCGGCGAGTTCTTCCATACCAACTGGACGGGCCGCGGCGGACGCGTGTCTTCCACTACCTACAACGCGTAACTTCGCGTGGCATAAAAAGGGCCATCGCCTGCACGCGCAGGGGATGGCTCTTGTACTTTAATCGCGAAACAGCGCGCCGGTTACTGCAGCAACGTCTTTGTGGCGTCCCAGACGTAGATGCCGATGATGGACACGGTCATCAAGGCTGTAGCGCCGCCCAGGATGCGGACGAGCGGACCGATCTTGTCGACCTTCTGCACGATCGCTGCCTGCGCGGCACGCTCGTGCTGGCCGCTCTCATCGCTGAGAAAGAGCTGGTCGTCTTCATAGCGGGTGACCTGAGCGCGATAGGCGAGAAGAGCGAGAAAGCATACGAGAACCGCGGCCTCTGCTATCCATAGGGCGAAGGGAACTGTGGTGGGCATAACGCACCTCCTTATTGCGAGTCGCAAGGCTAGCGGGTAGAGCTTTCATCGCCAAGCCATGCGCGAAAAGCATACGCCGCGGCCGCGGACTTGAAAAGAGGCTTTTCGGCAGGGTCTCTAAACCGCTCAAAATACGAGAAAATAAAAGGAATCCGCACCCTGAACCACGCCGGGAACATCCAATATCTACCTTGTTTAGGGAAGAGCACGGCAGTACACTAGAAGAGAAAGCAGTACAGGAGATCGTACCCATGAGCACAGCATCCGTTACCAGCACCCCGGCAGAGGTCGTCAACGGGCCAGCAGATGTACCAGCGCCTTCGACTCCGGTCACGCTGACCCCCTCGGCCATCGCCAAGGTGCGCGAGATCATGGCGACGCAGGACCCTATCCCCGCCGGGCTGCGCATTGGCGTTGTGGGTGGCGGCTGCTCGGGCTTCCAGTACTCCATGTCGTTTGAGAATGCCGCCGGCATGATGGACAAGGTCTTCAAGTTCGACGACCTGAAGGTCTTCGTGGACGCGACCAGCGTGATGTATTTGAACGGCTGCGTGGTGGACTATGTGGAGACGCTTGAGGCCGCGGGCTTCAAGTTCGAGAACCCCCAGGTGAAGAGCACCTGCGGTTGCGGCTCTTCGTTTAGCGTATAGATCTTTTGCAACAGAAGATGAAAGCCCCGCCGAAGCGGGGCTTTTTATTGTGACGGGGATGCTGCGGGTCCAGCGCCGCTCGCGCAGATCGTAGTACCGCCCCCGCCACCTGTGATCTGGGCACTATTGTAGAGAGCCTCGATGCGCGGGTCGTAGAGGAACTCCCAGGTGTTGTAGGTGGTCTGGCCGTGAATGGAGATGATGGAGGCCTTCGTACTCTGGCTGCTGACGCCCATGATGGGGCCGGCGTTGCCGTTGAAGGCTGAGGCGTCGGAGCCTGACGAGCTGGTAGTACTGCTGGGTGCGGTTGTGCTGCTGCTCACTGTCTGGCCTGCACCCGTCGCGCCGGCGATGCCAGTGCCCTGCACCCCGGCGAAGGGCTGGCCGAAGAAGCATGTGACCTGCGTCTGGTTCTCGCCGACGTGAATGAGGCGCCAGTCGGGTTTGCCGGTCATGGGATCCACATACTCCTGCCGCAGGTAGCGGATGTTATTCGATGTCAGAAGGCTATCGATGGAGGTGGGGTAGGTACCATTCTTGCGATAGTAGAGGCGGATGGCGCGCACGTACTGGTTGCCGCGATGGATCACCTCGATCTCGCGCTCGCGCTGCAGGTCCTTGGCGACGGTGGGCGCGGCGGCGGCGAGGAAGATGAGGATGATGACGGCGAGACAGATCACCGCGACGAGAAGAAAGCCCTCTTCAGAGTCCGTATCTGAGGCTCTGGACCGGCTGCGGGTTGGCGAAAGCGGTTGCATAAGCTACTGGCTCAGATTAACGGTCTGCGTATCGTTGTTCGGCAGGTCGTGGATCACGACGCCGTTCGGCAGGATGTTGAGGATCTTGTAGCGGCGCTCCACGATGTCGCCGGGTGCTGCCAGAAAGACGTCGTCCCCATTCACAAGGAAGGCACGCTTGCTGCCGTCTTTTTGCGCCTCGGTGCCGAAGAACTGGAGCTGAATGGGCGGCGGTGGCGGCGGGACGTAGACCGGCGGCGGTGGGGGCGGGCCTTTGGGCCGGGCCGGGGCGATGGCCTTCGGTATCGGTGGCGGTGCCGACTGCGTGGAGAAGATATTGCGGCCGGAGCCGCCGTAGACCAGCGACTCGGCGTCGTTCATTCCTTCCATCCGCAGAGTGGGGTCAAGCTGCGCGGCGGTGTTGGCGATGGGTTCGGCGTTCCTGCCACCGGGCGAAGGCATGGCGGCCGGTTCATGGGTATTGGTGGTGCTCAGCGTCTTGATGACGGGCGCGGCGGGCGGCGGCGGTGTGCTGCTGGTGAAGAAGCCGGAGAGCTGCCAGATGAAAAAGAGGAGCGCGACTCCGCCGAGCGATCCGGCCCAGATGGCCTTCTTTTTATTTTCCAGGCCGAGGTTCATTGCGTACCCCCTTTGCCGGCATCGGTATCGCCGGAGGCAGGAGAGCTGTTCAGCGCTTCACCGGCACCGGGCGCGCGCAGGTAGGTGACGATGCGCATGCGCAGGTTCACCGTGCCGCTCTGCTGTCCGCTGAGCGTGATGCCGCTGACGAGGAAGAAGCTCTTATTGCGTTCGAGATCGTTGAGGAAGGTCACAAGCGGACGGTAGTCGCCGCTGAGAGTGGCGTCCATGGTGACCTGGGTGAGCGCATACTCCGGCGCGCCGTCCAGACCGGGGGACTGCGTGTACTGCACACGCGTGAGGCGCACATTGTTCTTCTTCGCCAGGTCGCCGAGCTGGCCGGCGACGGTGGAGTAGGCGGTGGGCAGGCGGTCCTGGTAGAAGCTTGCCTGATCGTTCTCGGCGAGTGCGAGCTTTTCATCCAGACCGCGCAGGGGGCGGGCGGCGATCTCAGCGGCCTTCATCTGGCTGGCCTGCAGCGCGAGCGCGTCGTCGTTGTTGCCGTGGATCGAGCCGTAGGCGAAGGCCAGGTGGGCGGCGAGATAGATGTTCAGGGCAGCCAGCACCACAACGCCGGCGATATGCAGCGGCAGAGGCGTGAACAGGGAGCCACTCTTGAGGTTTGCCGCGCGCTCGCGGAGCTGGGTGGGATCGAAGGAGAGCTTCACTGGCCAGCCTCCTTCTGCGGCTTCCTGCGCATCTGGATGGGAAGCGGATTGTAACCGGCCAGAATGTCGAACTCGACGGCGTTCAGGTCGACGGGCGCGCCGGTGTTGCGCTGGTTCGCGTCCTGCGTCTGGGCAGACTCGCTTGCCAGGCGAGGCGCGACGAAGCACTGCGAGAGCTCAAGGTTCTTCACCAGGTCGACGGCGCGTTCGCGGTCGCCGCTGACGCGCAGACGGATCTGCGTGCTGCCATCGGTGAGCGTCTGCGGCTCGATGTTGGTGACCTGCACGCCCGCGGGCAGAACATTCTCCAGGTCCATCATCACCGCGGTCCAGCTGAAGCTCTTGCGGACGAAGAGCGCGTTCAGGAACTGCGAGCGTTCCAGCACGGCGGCGTTCTGCGGCTGGTGCATACGCGACTCGTTGTTGGCGCGCTCCTGCTGGTAGCCGCGGGTCTGCTGCACGAGGATGTCCATCTGCGCCTGCTCCGCGCGCGCCTTTGTGGTAGCCGAGTGCAGCCACACGCATAGCACCAGCGCGAGTACGCCGAGTACGGCCATAAGGATGCGCAGACGCTCAAAGAGCGGTCGAAGTTCGACGAACGGGCGGCTGGCGAGATTGACGGAGACGCGCATTAGCTCTGGACATCTCCTGTGGCGAGCGCGCCGGCCACGCCTGCAAGCAGGCTGCGGGGAGCGGATGCGCTGGCGGCGTCGGCAAGCAGAAGAGAGGCGGGAACGATCTCGCGGACGTGCACCAGGGCGTCGCCGAAGCCGGCCTCGGTGAGAATGGCCTCCAACTCCCTGGCATCGATCGTGCCTGAGGAGAGGATCTGCGTGGGCGCGGTATTCAACGTGTCTTCAAAGTAGGCGGCCGCGACGGAGACGGCCTGCGCAACGTCGGCGGTGATTGTTTCGCTTGACGCGTTGGCGGCGGTCAGAGCTTCGCGCTCGATCTCCTGACGCAGCTGACCGGCCTGCATCGCAGCGGCAGCTGCGATGGGGCTGCCGTCAAAGGTGTCGGACGGATGCGGCTGCCCGATCTCCCACGTCGGCAGAGGTTCAACATATGCGGTGACGACGGGTGGCGCGGGGTTCAGGTCGTTCGCGAATACGGGAATAGACGGAGCGGGAGACTCTACGGCATTTTCTTCGGCGCGTACCTCGGCAAGCGTGGGAACCTCCACCGTAAAGTCCAGCGTCCGGTGCAGCAGCAGGATTCCAGCGCGCACGATAGCCGTGGTGACGCAGTACTGGTTTGCGTTGACGATGAGCGAGGCCTGTTCCTCCGCAGCCCGTGCCGGCAGCAGCGTGAGCGAGGCGAGTGTGCTGGGCAGGACGGCGCCGGGCTCATAGCCTGCGTCGCGTACGGCGAGTTCGTACTCTTCGAGCACCTCGCGGGGCATGGCGGCCGCGACGACGCGAACCAGATTGCGTCCGCTGGACATGATCTGGTAGCTGACGGCAGCGGTATCGGCTTCAAACGAGAGAAGCTTCTTGAGGCGGAAGCGGACGACGGGCAGAGCCTCCGAGGCGCGGCTGGGCAGTGAGTCAAAGTCGAGCAGAAGAACGCGCGCGGCGGAGTCCGGCACGACCAGCGTGAGATCCTTCGTGCGGCTGGAGAGCGGATCAAGAGCACGCTGCAGGGCGTGGATGAAGTTGCCGCGGTCGACGATGTTGCCGCCGCGCAGGCCGGGCACCAGCGCGCCGGTGGGCAAGGGGGCGCTGCTGACGCCGGAGATGGCGCCGGTCGAGTCCTCCGAGCGGGCGGCGACGATGCCGGAGGGGCGAATCTCGCAAGCCAGCCGCGGCCGCAGCCCGGTGCCCATGAGCCGCATTGATGTGGGGAGAATCTGCATTCTTGTCTGAGCTTTCAGTCTACCTGCTGGTGCCTTATCTCCCGGCCGATTCGATGAATGTAACCTTGTTGACTTCTTTCAAGGTGGTAAGGCCTTCGCGGACACGATCGAGCGCGGAGTCGCGCAGGAAGAGCATACCCTTGTCGCGCGCGACCTTGCGAATCTCCGAGCCGGGCTTGCGCAAGAGCAGCATGTCGCGAATCTCGTCGTCGAGCTCCAGGAGCTCATGGATGGCGGAACGGCCTCGGTAGCCGGTGCCGGCGCACTCGATGCAGCCCGCGCCCTCGCGGAAGTGGAATCCCTTCCAGTCTTCGAGCTTCAGGCCGCTGGCGAGGAGTTCGTCGTCGGTATAGTGCACATCGCGAATGCAGAAGGTGCAGATGTTGCGCACCAGCCGCTGCGCCAGAATGCAGTTCAGCGCGGAGACGAAGTTGTACGGCTCCACGCCCATGTTCAGAAAGCGGCCGAGCACGTCGACGACATTGTTGGCGTGGACGGTGGTGAAGACGAGATGGCCGGTGAGGGCGGAATTGATGGCGATCTGCGCGGTCTCGGCGTCGCGGATCTCGCCGACGAGAATCTTGTCTGGATCGTGGCGCAGGATAGAACGCAGGCCGCGGGCGAAGGTCAGACCTTTCTTTTCGTTGACAGGGATCTGCGTGATGCCGCGGATCTGGTACTCGACCGGGTCTTCGATGGTGATGATCTTGTCCTCTTCGGACTTGATCTCATTCAGCGCGGCGTAGAGCGTGGTGGTCTTACCGGAGCCGGTGGGGCCGGTGACCAGCACCATGCCGTAGGGCTCTTTGATGTAGCGGCGGAAACGCTCGAGATCCTTCGCGGCGAAGCCGACGACGTCGAGCGAGAGGTTGGTGAACTTCTCCGACATCGATTCCTTGTCGAGCACGCGGAGGACGCAGTTCTCTCCATGCACGGTGGGCATGATGGAGACGCGGAAGTCGATGAGGCGGCCTTTGTAGCGGACGCGGAAGCGACCGTCCTGGGGGACGCGGCGCTCGGCGATGTCGAGCTCGGACATGACCTTGATGCGGGAGAGGATGGTCTGGTGATGCTCGCGCGCGATGGGTGCCATGGCGTGCTGCAGAACGCCGTCGATACGGTACTTGACGACGAGCGAGTCGTCATAGGTTTCGAGGTGAATATCCGAAGCGCGGCGTTCGAGCGCGGTGAAGATGGTCGTGTCCACGAGACGGATGATGGGGGAGATGTCGTCTTCCGTGGTGATGCTCTCGATGGAGATGTTCTCGTCGGGATTGTCTTCGGAGGAGAGCACATCGAAGGTGAGGCCTTCCGAGGCCTCATCCAGTACGCGCTGCGACTGCTCCGTCTTCTTGAGCAGATCGGTGATCTGCGAGAGCGTGGCGACGCGGGTGATGAGACGCTGGCCGAGCAGGCCGGAGATCTCATCCAGCACCATGAGCTTCGACGGGTCGGAGACGGCGATGACCAGGCGGCCTTCGGTCTGCTCCAGCGGCACGAAGTTGTAGCGGAACATCATGTCCACGGGGACGGACTTGAAAAGCTCATGCTGGATGCGGAAGTTCTTGAGATCGACGAACTCGGAGTGGTAGCGCTTTGCCAGCGCCTGTGCCCGGCTGATCTCGTCGCCTTCGGCGGCAATCGGTATGACGATGGGTGCGTTGGCCATAAATATAAGACTCTCAGTGCTGCAAAGTAGTTAGTGCGTTTTTACTGCCTTTAGCGTCCCTGTCCCATGCCGTTGGCGCTCATGGAGAAGATGGGCAAGTAGAGTGCAATCAGGATAACGGCAACGACCACTCCCATGACGATGAGGATAATCGGCTCGACCAGGCTCATGGCGGTGGCGAGCGAGGTCTGCGTGTCCTCCTCGAAGAACTCGGCGACGGAGTTGAGCATGGCGGGCAGCGCGCCGGTGGACTCACCGACTTCGATCATTTCGAGGGCCATGTCCGGAAAGATCCCGGTCTTCTTGAGTGACTTGCCGAGACCCAGGCCCTCGCGAACGGATTCGACCGAGCCGAAGACGGCTGTGGCGATCTGGCGGCTGGCGATGGAGCGGGCGGCGGTCTCAAGCGAAGGCACCAGCGGCAGGCCGCCGGTCAGCAGCGTGGAGAGCGTGCGCGCAAAGAGGGCGACCTGGTATTTGAGCCAGATGTTGCCGAGGAAGGGTGTGGCGATCAGCGTGCGGTCGATGCGGCTGGCGCCGGAGTCGCTCTGCGACCAGCGCCATGCGAAAAAGCCCACGATGGCGAGGGCGGGCACGAAGTACAGGTAGTACTGCTGCGCATAGGAGCCAAGCTCCAGCAGCATGGTGGTGAGCGCGGGCAGTTTGGAGCCGATCTGCTCGTAGAGCTTTGCGAACTGCGGCACGACAAAGGTGATCAGGAAGAAGAAGAGCGAGATCACCATCACGATAAGCAGGCTGGGATAGATGAGCGAGGAGATGAGCTTCTTGCGGAAGGTGAGTGCAACGCGCTGGAAGGCGAGATAGCGCGTGAGCACCTCCTCAAGATTGCCGGAGCGTTCGCCGGCAAGCAGCGTGGTGGTGTAGATGACAGGGAAGCCGCCCTGCGCCTCAAAGGCCTGCGAGAGCGACTCGCCCGTGCGGACGCGGATGGCGACATCCTCCAGCTGCGCCTGAAAGAGCGGGTTGCGCTGCTGTTTGGCGAGAAGCTCGATGCTGCCGAGGATGGGAAGACCGGCGCGGATGAGCGTCATGAACTGCTGGTTGAAGATGAGGAAGGTCTCGAGCTTAGCTTTCTTCTTTTTGCCCTTGCCGGCGGTCATCCCGCGCTGCTTGACCGAGTAGACGTAGAAGCCCGCCTGCGTGAAGCGCGCGCGCAACTCGTCAGCGGTGGAGGCGGCGTGCGTCTGCTCCTGCACGCGTCCGCGCTCGTCGGCCATCCTGATGACAAATTCGTTCATGGCTCTGGAAACGTCTACCTTGTTGGATTTTAGACGTTTACCGGCTGGAAAGGTGCTGCGCGCACGACGGGAATCTAGAGAGATTCATGGCAGGGCTAAATGGGAGGCATGCCGTTCACGATATCCACGCCCGCGGGGGCGAGAAAGCTGAAGTCGCGGTCGGTGGTGGGCACGTTTTCATGGATGCCGGTAAAGGTGAACTCGGTCACGGAGCCGTCTGTTTCTTCCAATCTGATGCCCCGGATGATGCCGTCGGCGGTGACGGTTAACGCGAGCGACTTGATGCGCTGGGCCATCTCCTTGGGCACGCCGGTGAGAGTGAAGCCGGCGGCGGTGTCGTTTGCAGGAGATGCGGGCGCGGGCGCAATGGCGAGGCCGGTCAGCTCCTTCTCCAGCCGGGTGTGGCCGAGCA
>DATMLK010000216.1:0-12235 GCA_035570215.1 Acidobacteriaceae bacterium | reverse complement strand
CAGGATGAGGGCGTGGCGCTGGTCTTTGAGGGCTATCGCGATGGGTTCGACCTGACGAAGCTGATCTCGCACCGGTTCTCACTGGAGGATGCGGTGAAGGGGATCGACCTGGCGTCTCATCCGCAGGCGGACTCGATGAAGATAGTCATCCAACCCTGCTGCGCGCAGGGCGAATAGCTCGCTCCGCTCGCAGCTCCCATTGGTCGCATAAGCAAAAGCAGATTCCTCCGTGCCGCTGCGGAATGACAAATGGTTTGTTCGAAATGAGAAGATATAGAAATGGCTGAGATGACGGCTGCCGTGCTGTATGGCAAAGAGGATCTGCGGGTGGAGCGTGTGCCGGTGCCGGTGGCCGGCGCGGGCGAGGTGGTGCTGCGTGTGGGCGCGGCGCTGACCTGCGGAACTGATCTGAAGGTCTACCGGCGCGGCTACCATGCGGCGATGGGCAAGCCTCCGATGCTCTTTGGCCACGAGGTGGCCGGTGTTGTCGAGGAAGTGGGCGCGGGTGTGACGAAGTTCAAGCGCGGCGATCGCGTGGTGGCGTTGAATTCGGCGCCGTGTGATGCGTGTTTCTTCTGCAAGACGGGGCAGCAGAACCTGTGCGAGGATCTGCTCTTCAACAACGGAGCATATGCGGAGTTTATCCGCATACCGGCGCGGATCGTGCAGAAGAATATGCTCAGCATTCCGGCAGAGATGAAGTTCGAGCACGCCGCGCTGACGGAGCCGCTGGCGTGTGTTATTCGCGGACTGGAAGAGAGCGGCGCGAAGGCCGGGGACACGATGATCGTGATCGGCGCGGGGCCGATCGGGCTGATGTTTCTGCACGCGGCGGCGCTGGCGGGCGTGCATGTGATCGCGGTGGTGAAGCGCGACGACCAGGTGGCGGCGGCGAAGGCATTCGGCGCGGAGCAGGTGGTGCAGACGGCGGCCGTGGATGATGCGGTGGCTGCGGCGCGCGCGCTGACTCCGGGCGGTCGTGGAGCCGATGTTGTGATCGAGGCAGTGGCGACTCCGGCGACGTGGGAGTGGGCGGTGGAGATGGTGCGCAAGGGCGGCGTGGTGAACTTCTTTGGCGGGCCGCCGAGCGGGACCAAGGTGGCGCTGGATACGAACCGGCTGCACTACGGCGGCATTACGCTAAAGGCGAGCTTCCACCACACACCGGCGACCTGCCGCACAGCGTTCGAGCTGCTACAGGGCGGACGATTTAAGTGCGATGCGTATCTGACCGGACGTGCGCGGTTGAGCGATGTGCCGAGGGTCTTTGCCGGCATGATGACGCGTGCGGTTGACGGGAAGATCGACATTAAGACGGTGATCGAGCCATGAGCGAGATCTCAGAGCGGATAGATGACACGCTGACGGGCGCGCCAGCGGAGTATCGCACGCCGGCTGTGCGACCGGCGCTGGGCGAGGCGAAGGCGTGGTGCGAGAGCCTTGCCGAAACGCACTATGAGAACTTTCACGTGGCGACGTGGTTCCTGCCCAAGCGGCTGCGGCCGCACTTCAAGACGATCTATGCCTACTGCCGCGTGGCGGACGATCTCGGCGACGAGGTTGGCGACCCAGCGCTTTCCACCGCGTTGCTGGCAAGCTGGCGCGCGATGCTGGACGAGTGCTATGACGCGCCGGAGCGTTCGCGGCACCCGGTCTTTGTGGCGCTGGCGGAGACGGTGCGGGAGTGCGCGATCCCGCGCGAGCCGTTTGCCGATCTGCTGGTGGCCTTTACGCGCGACCAGACGAAGACGCGCTATGAGACGATCGCGGAGCTGGAGGATTACGCGCGCTACTCGGCGAACCCGGTGGGGCGGCTGGTGCTGTATACGGCGGGGATCGACGAGCCGCGGCTGCATGCGCTCTCGGATAAGGTCTGCACCGGACTGCAGTTCGCAAACCTGTGGCAGGATGTCTCCGAGGATTATGCAGCAGGGCGCGTCTATATACCGGTGGAGGAGATGAGGCGCTTCGGCGTGGGCGATCCAGGCGTTCTTTCGCAGTGGTACACGCCGCAGTATCGCGCCATGATGAAGTCGCTGGTGGACCATACCTATGGGCTTTTTACCGACGGCCGCGCGATCTGCGGCATGGTGGACCCCGAGCTGGCAGTGACGCTCGGCCTCTTCATCGACGGCGGCGAGGCAATACTGGATGAGATCGTGAAGATGGACTACAACACGCTGGAGTGGCGGCCCTCACTCTCGAAGCTCACCAAGGCGCGGCTGCTGGTGAAGGCGCTCTGGCGCAAGGTGCGCGCGTGACGATCGATCAGGCCTACGCAGAGTGCCGCGCCATTGCCAGGCGCGAGGCGAAGAATTTTTACTACGCCTTTCTGGCGCTGCCAAAACACAAGAGCGATGCCATGTGCGCGGTATACGCCTTCATGCGTAAGGCAGACGATCTTGCGGATGATGAAACCATGTTTCTGCAGGAGCGGCGCGATGCCATGGCCCTGTGGCTGACGGCCTGGCGGGTGGCGCGCAGGGACGGCGAGACCGGCGATCCGGTCTTTATCGCGCTGAACGATTCGCAGCGGCGCTTCAATATCCCCGATGAGTTGCTGGAGCAGCTGGTGCAGGGAACGACGATGGATCTCTATCCCGGCGGGGATGCGACGGCTTCGACGCTGCAGACGTATGCCACCTTCGACGAGCTTTATCGCTATTGTTACCTGGTGGCGTCGGTGGTGGGGCTGGTCTGCATCCGCATCTTTGGTTATAAAGACTCGCGGGCGGAGAAGCTGGCGGAGGAGACGGGCATCGCCTTCCAACTGACGAACATCCTGCGCGATGTGAAGGAAGATGTGGAACGCGGGCGCATCTATATTCCGCGCGAGATGATGGTGCGGTTCAACGTGAGCATGGATCGGATAGAGGCGCTTGCCGGGGGCGCGCCGATCGAGCGGAACGAGCGGGCGATGATACTCGCGCTGAGCGAGCGGGCGTGGGAGTACTACGCCGCGGCGGAGAAGTTGGCGCCGATGATCAACAGAGACAGCCGCGCGGCGTTCGAGGTGCTGGTGGAGATATACAGCGGGCTGTTGAAACGCATCGATGCGCGTGCAGGCGATGTCTTCAGCGAGCGTGCCAGCGTACCGACGGCAGTGAAGCTTGGAATCCTTGCGCGCGGGATGGTGAAAAGCCTCGTCAACAGGATGTTGCCATGAACGCAGATGTGATCGTTGTCGGCGCGGGCGCGGCGGGGTTGGCTGCGGCGAGCGCGCTGACGGCGAGCGGCGCAAAGGTACTGGTGCTGGAGCGGAAGCCGTACGTCGGCGGCCGGGCGTACTCGTATGAGCATCCCGCGCTGGGCGAGGTGGTGGACTGCCAGCATGTTCTGCTGGGGTGCTGTACGAACCTTGTGCATCTGCTGAAGGCGAACGATGCGAGCGACGCCGTGCGCTGGTATGACGAGCTGACCTTTCTGGAGACGAATGGCAACGTGAGCCGCATCCGGCCGGGCGGGATGCCGGCGCCGATGCACGCGAGCATGAGTTTTCTGCAGGCGCCGATGCTCGCCATCGCGGACAAGACGGCCATTGCGCATGGGCTGCTGGAGTTTCTGCGCGGCTATCCGCAGGACGACAGCGAGAGCGCGGCGGTGTGGCTGAAGCGCACGGGGCAGACGGAGCGGGCCATCAAGCACTTCTGGGAGCCGGTGCTGGTGGGCGCGCTGAATGACAGTTTTACGAACTGTTCTACAAAGTATGCGGGGCAGGTCTTTCACGAGGCGTTTCTGAAGAGTGCCGAGGGCGGCCGGCTGGGGATTCCGCGGGTGCCGCTGAGCGCGATGTATGGCGCGGTGGCCGATGGGGTGACAGCGCGGGGCGGCGAGATCGTGCTGCGCGCGAGCGTGGAGGGCATTGCGCAGGAGAGCAACGGCTGGGTGGTGCGTGCGGGGGATATGGAGTATCGGGCTGACTCGGTATTGTTGGCGCTGCCGTTTGAGCAGGTGCAGAAGCTCACTCCTCAGCTGCCGGGCAATGCGGAGCTGACAGAGAAGCTGCAGAACTTTGTGCATGCGCCGATCACGACGGTGCACCTGTGGTGGGACCGGGCGATCACGGAGCTGGACCATGCCGTGCTGCTCGACACGGGAATCCAGTGGATGTTCAACAAGTCAAAGATCCGCGCGAAGACGGGCGAGCACTATGTGGAGCTGGTCATCAGCGCGTCGGCGCTGGAGCTGCACGAGGAGCGCGAGGAGATCATTGGCTCAGCACTGCGTGAGCTGGAGATGTTCTTTCCGAGGGTGCGCGAGGCGAAGCTGCTGAAGAGTGGCGTGCTGAAGGAGGCGCGGGCGACGTTCTCCGTGTTGCCGGGGCTGGATGCCGATCGGCCGGAGGCGCAAACGGCGTGGCCGGGGCTCTATCTTGCAGGGGACTGGACGCGGACGGGGTGGCCTTCGACGATGGAGGGCGCGGTTCGCAGCGGCTATCTGGCGGCGGAGGCGATCGCGGGGAGGCGGTTTCTGCAGCCGGATCTTCCGGCGGCGGGGCTGATGCGCTTTAGCGCAAAGGCCAGAAGCTAGAGATTGGCATACCATGTTGTTGACGCGTTCTGAAATGCGTGGAGAGATCTGTGGCCTACGACGACCTGCGGGAGTGGATCAAGAAGCTCGACAAATCGGGTGAGCTGAAGCGTGTGCGCGAAGAGGTGTCGCCGATCCTGGAGATGGCGGAGGTCGCCGACCGCGCGGCGAAGTCCGGCAGGGGAACTGCCAGGGCAGGCGGGCCGGCTTTGTTGTTTGAAAACGTCAAGGGTCATCCCGGCGCGAAGGTTCTGATGAACCAGTTCGGCAGCGAGCGGCGGATGAAGATGGCGCTGGACGTGGATGCTTTAGACGAGGTGGCTGCGCGGATCGAAGAGCTGATGCACCCCAAGTCGCCGACGGGGCTGCTGGACAAGATCAAGATGCTGCCGAAGCTGGCCGAGGTCGGCGGGTTCTTTCCTAAGACAATCGATGCGAAGAGCGCGCCGTGCAAGGAAGTGATTCTGCGCGGGGCAGATGTGGATGTGCTGAAGTTTCCCGTGCTGCAGTGCTGGCCGGGCGACGGCGGGCGCTTCATCACGCTGCCGTGCGTTGTGACCAAGGACCAGAAGAACAACAAGCGCAACGTGGGCATGTACCGCATGCAGGTCTATGACGGGCAGACGACGGGGATGCACTGGCAGCGGCAGAAGGTGGCGGCGGAGCATCTGCGCGACGCGATGCGGGCGACAGCAGCGACTGGCGCCGAGCGCGTGGAGATGATGGCGGAGACGGCGGGCGGAACGGTCGCCTCGCCAAGCATAGCGCTCAGCAAGATCAAAGACCAGAGGATGGAGGTTGCAGTGGTTATCGGGACTGACCCTGCGCTGACCTTCAGCGCGATCGTGCCTGCGCCGCCGGAGGTGGAGGAGTACGTGATCGCGGGCTTCCTGCGGCAGTCGCCGGTCGAATTAGTGCAGTGCGAGACAGTGGACCTGCAGGTGCCGGCGCACGCGGAGATCGTGCTGGAGGGGTACGTGGAGCTGAGCGAACTGCGGACGGAGGGTCCGTTCGGCGATCACACCGGCTTCTACACCATGGAGGACGAGTATCCGGTCTTCCACATCACGTGCATCACGCATCGCAAGGATCCTGTGTATGCGGCGACGGTCGTGGGCAAGCCTCCGATGGAGGATGCATGGATGGGCAAGGCTGTGGAGCGTATCTTTCTGCCGCTGATGAAGTTGACGCTGCCGGAGATCGTGGATGTGAACCTGCCGCCGGAGGGCGTCTTCCATAACCTGATGATCGTTTCCATCCGCAAGAGCTATGCCGGGCACGCGCGCAAGGTGATGAACGGCATATGGGCGATGGGGCAGGCGATGTTCACCAAGATCATTGTGGTAGTCGACGAGGACTGCGACGTGCAGGATGTGGCCGAGGTGGTGCTGCGCGTGACGAACAACATTGATCCGGAGCGCGACATCCAGTTCACACTGGGGCCGGTCGATTCGCTGGATCATGCATCGCGGCTGCCGAACTACGGCAGCAAGATGGGCATCGACGCGACGCGCAAGTGGAAGGCGGAAGGCTTTACGCGTCCGTGGCCGGAGATGCTGGAGATGGATGCGGCGGTGAAGGCGAAGGTGGATGCGATGTGGAAGAAGCTGGGGATCGAGTGAGAATAAAATAAACGAAAGCTCTGCATATTAGTAGGAGGCTACGTATGGTCATATGGATATTTATCGCAGTGGCATGGCTGTGGTTTCAGAGTGTCGTTCCTGTAAATGCAGAATCTTTTGGATATGACCTCCCACCACTTTTGCTTCTTGGGTTTGTTGTCGCGAGATTTCATAAGAAACTGGTTAAAGATGGCAAAGTGAGCATTTTGAAAACAAGTTTCGGATATATATTTTGCGCATGTGCATCATGTGCACTCATCGATATTTTTAGGCCTGCTGACACTCATAAATTAGGCGCTGTAATTTGTGTTATTTTCTTTGGTAGTTTATCCGCCTTTATGTTGGTCATTGCGGCCAAGGCCAATCGGAAATCGTCACAAATTTGCCAATCGCCTGACAGCTCAGTTCCTGCTGGGGAATAAATGTAATTCTGGTCAGGCTGCATGTCTAAGGCGAGCCTTCGGCAGAGCGGAAGCGCGTCTGCGACGCGCAGCGTTTTCCGTGAGGCTGAAGCCTCACTCCCCACGGCTAAAGCCGTGGGCTTAACGAAACCAAATCCTCGCAGATTGAACTTCACTCCCCATTCTTCGCTCAGGACAGGCTCCTAAAGCCGTGGGCTTAACGAAACCAGTTAGTTCCCGGTTTGCACGAGCGTGATCTTCGTCAGGCTGTGTACCCAGCGCATGGGATGTTTGTCTTCGGTGCTGATTAGCTTCAGGCCGTCCTTATCCAAAAGCTTTCCGTCCAGCGTGTCGGCCACGATGACATCGCCGGTGTGGTAGTCGGGTGTGTAGACCTCGACGGTGGAGTAGATGACGCCGTAGCCGTCCATGCCTTGCGCCAGGACGTAGCTGCGCAGCATATCGTGCTGGGTGGTCTTCTCAAAGGGCGCGCCGTTGGCGGTGAGAATATCGGCAAGCGAGACGCCGGAGTAGGCCTCATTCTTCTGCTCATGCAGGTTATAGACGGTGACGGTCTTATGGGGCAGGGCGGCGATCTGTGCCAGGGTGAGCGTGGTGCTTTTTCCGCTGATGACCAGCGTGAGTCCGGTGGAGGGCGCGATGACCTTTTTTGCCATAGCCGCGGACGCTTGCTGCATGGGCGCGGCGGGCGTCTGTGCAAGGGCAGCGCAGGTCAGGGCGATGAGGGCGGAGGCAAGGGCGAACCGGGTCAGGCGCATGGGGATATCTTAGTCGAAAGCGGCTTTTGTATACTGAATGCATGGCCATTGGGAAGAACATAGCGGCAATCGCGAAGGGAATGGGCATCACCTTCAAGGAGATGTTTCAGCCGACCGAGGTGGAGAACTACCCCGATGGGCCGGGCCCGATGCGCGGCGCGAAGTTCCAGGAGCGCTTCCGCGGCAAGCACCAACTGCAGCGCGATGAGAACGGATTAGAAAAGTGCGTAGCCTGCTTTCTGTGCGCGGCGGCGTGCCCTTCGAACTGCATCTACATCGAAGCGGATGAGAACACTGACGCCAAGCGCATTTCGAGCGCCGAAAGATACGCGAAGGTCTACAACATCGACTACAACCGCTGCATCTTCTGCGGCTACTGCGTGGAGGCGTGCCCGACGGACGCGATCACGCACGGGCACGGCTTTGAGCTGGCCAGCCTGAACGCGACGAATCTGGTGATGCGCAAGGAAGACCTGCTGGTGCCGATGCCGGCGATGCCGGACAAGATAGATTCTCTGCAGGAAGTTGCCGAGATACTTTCGTAAAGGCTCCTAAACCACACATTCTGTTATGTTTTGAACCTCCGGCAGGGGGTTCGCATCTCTATACCTGTCTGCCCCGCCGGGTGTGCAGACACGATATCCTGTAGACCAAGGTCCTATGACGAAAACCGGTAAACATCCGCTGCAAAAGATCCTCGAGAGCCGCATCGCCATCATCGATGGAGCGATGGGAACGACGATCCGCACCTACGGGATGACGGAGGCGGACATCCGCGCGGAGCGGTTCAGGAACTCGACCAAGGACCTGCTGAACAACGGCGACCTGTTCTCGCTGACGCAGCCGAAGATGATCTGCGACATCCATCGGCGGTTTCTGGAGGCGGGGGCGGACATCATCGAGACGAACACCTTCGGCGCGACAAGCATCACCCAGAGCGAGTTCTTCGTGGACGATCCGCGCGAGCACGGCGGGCGGAAGGATCCGGAGTTCTACCAGAAGATCATTGAGGACGCGTCGCTCAGCGGGCTTGCGTGGGAGATCAACGAGCAGTCGGCGAAGCAGTGCCGGGAGTGGGCGGACCGCGTTGGGAATGAGACGGGACGGCAGAGGTTCGTGGCCGGAGCGATCGGGCCGCTGACGGTGTCGCTCTCGAACTCACCCGACGCCGATGACGCAGGCTTCCGCGTGGTGACGTTTGACCAGGTGAAGACGGCGTATGCGGAGCAGGCGCGCGCGCTGATCGCCGGCGGGTCTGATCTGCTGCTGGTGGAGACGATCTTCGACTCACTGAATGCGAAGGCGGCGCTGGTTGCTATTCGCGAGGTGTTTGACGAGGACAAGAAGGAGCTGCCGGTGATGATCTCGGCGGCGGTGGGACGCGGCGGCGAGACGCTGATCTCGGCGCAGACGACGGAGGCCTTCTGGAACGCGGTGAAGCACGTGAAGCCGCTCTCGGTTGGGCTGAACTGTTCGCTTGGGCCGGACCTGATGTATCCGTTTCTCTCCGAGCTTTCGGAGAAGGCGGACGTGGCGATCTCCTGCTATCCGAACGCCGGCCTGCCGAATCCGCTCTCGGAGACCGGGTTCGACCTGGGACCGCCGGACATGGCACGTTTTCTGGGTAACTTTGCGAAGGATGGGCTGATCAACATCGCGGGCGGCTGTTGCGGCAACACGCCGGAACATATCGCGGCGATCGCGAAGGCGCTCGAGGGCAAGGCTCCGCGTGAGCTGGGAGTGACGGCATGAGCGAATTCAAACCTCTTCGCGGCGTAAATATTGAGACGAAGCCTTTACGGCTTAGCGGCTCGCAGCCGTTCACGCAACAGCCCGGCGTGTACATCATGATCGGTGAGCGGACGAATGTGGCCGGGTCGCCGAAGTTCGCCAGGCTGGTGAAGGAAGGCAAGTACGAAGAAGCCGTCAGCGTGGCGCGGCAGCAGGTGGAGAACGGGGCGAATGTTCTGGACATCTGCATGGACGAGGGCATGATCGATGGCGTGGCCGCGATGACGCGCTACCTGCAGCTGCTGGCGAGCGAGCCCGAGGTGGCGAAGGTGCCGTTCATGGTGGACTCCTCGAAGTGGGAGGTCATTGAGGCGGGGCTGAAGTGCCTGCAGGGCAAGGGCATTGTGAACTCGATCTCGCTGAAGGAAGGCGAGGAGAAGTTTCGCGAGAATGCGGCGAAGGTGCTGAAGTACGGCGCCGCGGTGGTGGTGATGGCCTTCGACGAGCAGGGCCAGGCGGCCACGTTTGAGGAGAAGATCCGCATCTGCGCGCGGGCGTATCGCATTCTTGTGGACGAGGTCGGCTTTCCCCCTGAGGACATCATCTTTGACCCGAACATCCTGACCGTCGCGACCGGCATGGAGGAGCACAACAACTATGCCGTGGACTTCATCAACGCCACGCGCTGGATCAAAGAGAACCTTCCGCATGCGAAGGTGAGCGGCGGCGTGTCGAATATCTCGTTCAGCTTCCGTGGAAATAATAAAGTTCGCGAGGCGATGCATTCGGTATTCCTGTATCACGCGATCGCGGCGGGCATGGATATGGGCATTGTGAACGCGGGCATGCTCGAGGTCTACGAGGAGATCGATCCGGAGCTGAAGGTGTTGGTGGAAGACGTGCTGCTCAACCGCCGCCCTGATGCTACCGAGCGGCTGGTGGAGTTCGGCGAAAAGCTGAAGAGCGCCGGCACGGATTCGGTCGCCAATGAGAAGAAGGCAGAAGAGTGGCGCAACGGCACGGT
Source organism: Acidobacteriaceae bacterium (assembly GCA_035570215.1). GTDB lineage: Bacteria > Acidobacteriota > Terriglobia > Terriglobales > Acidobacteriaceae > JARLFX01. Next base: position 2,148 of record DATMLK010000216.1, on the reverse strand, counting down.
GGAGGAGCGGCTCTCGCACGCGCTGGTGCGTGGGATCGACACGTATATCGAGATCGATGCCGAAGAGGCGCGCGTGAAGCTGGGCCGGCCGCTGCTGGTGATCGAAGGCCCGCTGATGGACGGCATGAGCGTGGTGGGCGATCTGTTTGGCGCCGGCAAGATGTTTCTGCCGCAGGTGGTGAAATCCGCCCGCGTGATGAAGAAGGCGGTGGCGCACCTGACGCCATACATGGAGGCCGAAAAGGCGGCGATGGTCGCCGCGGGCGAGGTGGTGAAGGCGCAGGGGAAGATCCTGCTGGCGACGGTGAAGGGCGATGTGCACGACATCGGCAAGAACATCGTCGGCGTGGTGCTGGCGTGCAACAACTACGACGTCATCGACCTGGGCGTGATGGTGAGCTGCGAAAAGATCCTGGAGCGGGCGAAGACGGAGAAGGCGGACATGATCGGCCTGAGCGGGCTGATCACGCCGTCGCTCGACGAGATGGTGCATGTGGCCAAGGAGATGGAGCGCCAGGGGTTCACGGTGCCGCTGCTGGTGGGTGGGGCGACGACGAGCCGTGCGCACACAGCGGTGAAGATCGCGCCACACTACAGCCAGCCGGTGGTGCACGTTCTGGATGCCAGCCGCGCCGTGCCGGTGACGACGAGTCTGCTGAGCGACGATGGCAAAGATGCGTTTGTGGCGGAGCATCGCGCGGACTATGACGCGCTGCGCAAGGCACACTCCGCGCCGCGTAAACAGGTGGTTCCGCTGGAGATCGCGCGTGAACGGCGGACGCCGATCACATGGCGCGTCGACGACCTGGCTGTGCCTGTGTTTACCGGAGTACGTGTGCTGGAGGATTTTCCGCTGGCGACGCTGCGCGAGTTCATCGACTGGTCGCCACTCTTTCATGCGTGGGGGCTGAAGGGCGTCTACCCACGCATTCTTGAGGACGAGAAGCAGGGCGAGCAGGCGCGGCAGATCTTCAAAGAGGCCAACGCGCTGCTGGACGTGATGATCGCGAAGAAGCAGATCACAGCGCGCGGCGTCTATGGGCTTTTTCCGGCGAATGCGGTGGGAGATGACGTGGAGCTGTATGCGGACGACTCGCGGAAGAAGGCGCTCACGCGGTTTCACTTTCTGCGGCAGTAGGCGGACCGCGAAGGCAGCGAGCCGTGCCGTTCGCTGGCGGATTTTATCGCGCCGAAGGAGACGGGCTTGCCGGACAGCATCGGCGCGTTTGCGGTGACGAGCGGAATCGGGCTGAAGGAGCTGTGCGACGGCTTCCGCGCGGAGAACGACGACTACAACGCGATCATGGCGGAGGCGATCGCTGACCGGTTGGCGGAGGCGTTCGCAGAGTGCCTGCACAAGCGCGTACGCGATGAGTGGGGCTACGGGTTGGCGGAGAATCTGACGCCCGAGGAACTGATCCACGAGAAGTACCGCGGCATACGGCCGGCGCCGGGGTATCCGGCGTGCCCGGACCACACGGAGAAGGGGACGATCTGGCAGTTGCTGGATGTGGAGGCGAAGACCGGCATGATCATCACGGAGTCGTTTGCGATGTGGCCGGGCTCGAGCGTGAGCGGTATCTACTTCGCGCATCCGGAGTCGCGGTATTTCTCGCTCGGCAAGATCGACCGCGACCAGGTGGTGGACTACCATACGCGCAAGGGTATGAGCGTGGCGGAGGTTGAACGCTGGCTGGGGCCGAATTTGAACTACGATCCGGTGGAGTAGCAACCACTGGCGAAGATAGTGCAGTTCTAAGAAGGGGTGGGATGACGTATGAAGAAGTGTGTGCTTCATATCTGCAGCCGTGAGATGTTGCGGCCGCTGCGCGACCAGATCCTGCGGGTCAGCGGGTACGAGGTGGATTCGACGCTTTCAACGGCCGAGGGGCTCTCGATGTTCTGGGGCAAGCCGTACGACCTGGTGCTGATCGATGTGGAGGGCGAGAGCGCCATCCATGACGCGGAGACCATGTGCGCGGAGATCAGGACGGCGCAGCCGGGGCAGCTGATTGCCTTCGTGTGCAACTGGCGCGTGGCCATGATGACGGACTGCCCGGATGAGATCGTGCGGACGGAGTTCGATCCGCAGGCGTTTGTGGATGGTGTACACAATATCGTAGAACCGAATTAATTTTTTATTTGACG
>DATMLK010000215.1:0-2629 GCA_035570215.1 Acidobacteriaceae bacterium | reverse complement strand
CCTGGGAAGACACCAAGACCTGGTGGCTCGGCTTCAATCAGGATCTCGGCCCGGACACCGAGGCCAGCTTCGCCTATCGCCGCCACAGCGACCTTTACGTGCTATACCGCGATGATCCGTCCCTCTACACCAACCACCATTCCGACGAAAGCTATCAGGCGGCCTTGCGGCGGCATAAGAAGCTCGCGGCCAACACCACGCTCTCTTACGGCTTCGAGGGCCTGCACGAATCCATCGTCAGCAATAATCTTGGCGACCACGCCCGCAGCCGCGCAGCGGTTTACGCCGCCATCGATTTCCGCGCGCTCAAGCGCTTTTCGCTGTCGCTCTCGGCGCGCGAAGAGTTCTACAGAAAGTATTCCGGCGAGTTCTGCCCCACTCTCGCAGGCGGTTATTGGCTGTCGCCGAAATTCAAGCTGCGCGCCTCCGCCAGCCGCGCTTTCCGTGTCCCCAGCTATACCGACCTCTACTATTCGGACCCCGACAATTTGGGCAACCCGAATCTTCTCCCGGAGCGTGCCTGGACCTTTGAAGGCGGCATCGATTGGAACCTCGGCGGACGCGTCAGCGCCGGCGCGGCGGTGTTCCAGCGGCGCGAGCGCGATGGCATCGACTACTACCGCACCTCGCCCACCGCGCTCTGGCAGGCGATCAACATCGATAGCCTCAACTTCACCGGCGTCGAAAGCTCGCTGCACTTTGCGATCTCGCGCCATCAGACGCTCGACCTGCGGTACACCTGGCTGGTGGGAATGCAAAACACCGTACCGCTGATCGAGACCAAATACAACTTCAACTATCCCAGCAGCTCGGGCGTAGTGGCATGGCAGGCGTCGCTGCCCGGCCAGATCCTGCTGCGCACGCGCATGGGCGCGCTCAACCGCGTCTCACAGAGCCCTTATGCGCTGTGGGATGTTTACGCAGCCTGCTCGCGCGGCAAAGTACACCCGTTCGTGCAGATCGCCAACATCACCAATACCGGGTATCAGGAGATTCAGGGCGTGCAGATGCCGGGCCGCAGCATTATGGCCGGGTTGGAATTCCTATGGCGCGGGCGTTAAGATGTAGGTCAGGCCTCCCGGCCTGTCTTTCCGATATGCCGAACGCCCTCGATCGTCGCCGTGTGCCTTGCCCGAGAGGCAGACAGGCATGGATGCCTGTCCTACTCCTCGCAGGCATATCAACGCTGGCTTGCGCCGCGTTCGCCCAACGGCCCGAGTTGGGCCAGCTTGACGCCAGCCCTACGCTTTTCACCGTCATGGCGGCCGTCAACGCCTCGGGCTACGACACGCAGATCGATTCGACCAACAATCATCCGCTGCGCAAAGCCGTACGCGATGAGCTGGCGAAGAAGAGCATTCCGTCGCTCGTCCCCCTCAAGGCATTCTTCGCCAAACACCCGCAGATTGATCCCTACATCTCCTTCGCCATCACCTGCGACGGGCCGCCCAAGTTCACGATCAACAAGAAGGAAATCGAGGTGCCGCCGGACGTCGTTCCGCTGGAACACCTCTCGCCGCTGCTCGCCGCCTTTTATAAGGAGGCCGGCATCGAGGACCTCTGGCAGCGTTCGCAGTCCGCCATCAATCAATACATCGAACGCTATCACCTGCCGGTGGTGGATGCGGTGCTGCAGGTCAACGTCTACCTGCGGCAGCAGACGTCCGGACTCAGCCGCAGCCGTTTTCAAATCCTCCTGGAGCTGCTCGGCGCGCCCAACCAGGTGCAGATGCGCAGCTACGGGTTCCTCTACACCGTGGTGGTCACGCCGTCGCCCGAGCCGCGGATTTTCGATGTCCGCCACGCCTATCTGCACTACCTTCTGGACCCGCTGTCGACGCATTGGGCGGACGTGCTGGAACGGAAGAAGGGGATTGCCGATCACGCTTTCCGCTCGCGCACGCTGAGCGATTCGTTGAAGCAGGATTTTCTCCAGCTCGCCAGCGAGTCGCTGATCAAAGCCGTGGAAGCGCGCCTGGACCACAACCCGGCGTCGGTGCAGAAGTCGCTGCTGCAAGGCTATATCCTCACGCCGTATTTCGCCGAGCAGCTTCCGGTCTACGAGAAGCAGGAATTGGACATGGGGACCTACTACAAAGACCTGGTGCAGCACATCGATGTGATGACCGAAGAAGCCCGGCTTTCCAAGGTGGTCTTCGACTCGGAGCTCGCGCCGGCGCACACCGTTGTGGCGGCGCCCCCGCCTCCGCCGCCCTTGACCGGCTCGGCGAAGACGCTCAAAGACGCCGACGACGCATATGATGCGCACGATCTCGATACGGCGAAGAAGCTATATTTGGACGTGCTCCAGCACGCCGATCTCAAGGACATGCACGCGCAGGCGTATTACGGCTTGGCGCACATCGCCGCGTTGCAAAAAGATCCGGAGACCGCGCAACGCCTTTTTCTCAAAACGCTGGAGCTTGACCCGCAGCAGCCGCAGACGAAGGCGTATACACTGATCTATCTGGGCAAACTCGCCGCAGCTTCGGGCGAGGCCGAGCAGGCAGTCAAATACCTGCAGGATGCCCTGAAGGTGGAAGGCGCGCCGGACAAGGTGCGCGCGGAAGCTCAGAAGACGTTAGCGCAGATTCAGAAACAATAGCGGAATTTTCAAGGAGCCAGTCAG
>DATMLK010000214.1:0-3045 GCA_035570215.1 Acidobacteriaceae bacterium | reverse complement strand
GGAGCACTCCAGTTTACGATTGCCACGCTTCCGCCGGACCCACAATTCCAGAATCTGCTTCTGGTCGTCAATCTTCGTAAGCGTCCGGTGAACCGCTCTTGCTGATGTGCCGTCTGGCGCTGCATTTTGGTGTCATGGGCGACACGGTCATCGAGGCGAAGGCGGCCAATCCGAAAGCGGATGAGTGGGCCGAACGAATCGCCGCACAACAGCGCAGCGAAATTTCCGTAAAGCAGTTCTGCAAGGAACGAGGGCTGACGGAGTACTCCTTCTACGCGTGGCGTAAACGGCTTCAGGAGAAAGGGCCGGTGCGGTTCGCTTTGGTGGAGAGGAGCGCGCGGCAGCAAGAGCGCGGCGCCGAGGCGGTGCTGGAACTGGTGTTGGAGACCGGTGAGCGGCTGCGCATTGGCAGGGGTGTGGACACCGCAACCTTGCGTACCGTGCTGGACATGCTGCGGGCATGATCCATCTGCCAGCCAGCGTGCGGGTGTACCTGTGCCTGACGCCGTGCGACATGCGCAAGAGCTTCGACAGTCTGCACGCGCTGGTACGCGAGCACCTGGAATTGGACGCCTTCGCCGGCCACCTGTTTGTGTTTACGAGCCGGCGCAAGGACCGGGTGAAGATTTTGTACTGGGATCGCGACGGTTTCGCCATCTGGAACAAGCGACTGGAGGAGGGCACCTACGCAATCCCCTCTGGCGAACCCGGTGCAAAGCGGACTGAGATCACCGCCCAAGAACTCGGGGCGCTGCTGAGTGGCATCGATCTGAGTGCAGCTACACGGCGGAAGCGCTACCAGCGCGCTGATCAATAATACATTTCTACTAATTCCTGTTTTCTCTTGAAAGGCCGCGTCATTCCCCTTATGCTGGAAACACGTGCCGCCGATCGATCTCAACTCGCTGCCTGACGACGCCGGCGCGCTGCGCAAGATCGTCGGCGAATTGGCCACGCAACTCCAGCACGAAAGCGCCGAGAAGGATAAGTACCGCAGTCTACTGCGCGAGTTGTTGGAGGCCCAACGCAGCCGCAAAAGCGAGCAGCTTTCCAAAGAGCAAGTGGCCCTGTTCGAGGAACTCTGGCAAGCCCAGCAAGCCGAGAACGAGTCCGAGGATGCGGAGCCGGATGCCGGAGGCGATGAGGGGGCGCAGACGCCGCGGACCAAGAAGGCCAGTGTTCGCAAACCGCTGTCGAGTCACCTGGTGCGCGAGCGCATCGTGCACGATCTGACGGAATCGGAGAAACGCTGCCAGGAGTGCGGCAAGGACCTGCGGCTGATCGGGGAAGACAAGAGCGAACGCTACGAGTACATTCCCGCGACCATGAAGGTGATCGAGGACGTCCGGCTGCGCTACGCCTGCGACTGCACCGTGAAGGCGGCGGAGAAGCCGGCGCAACCCATCGAAAAGAGCACGGCGGGAGCGAGTTTGCTGGCACAAGTGGTGGTATCCAAGTTTTGCGATCATCAGCCGCTGCACCGGCAAGAGCAGATGTTTGCGCGGCATGGTGTGGAGATTGCGCGCCAGACGATGTGCGGTTGGATGGCTTCGGTGGCCGGCTTGGCGATGCCGCTGTATGAGACGGCTAAGAAGCTGTTGTTCGACTCGAAGGTGATCGGGACGGACGACACGGGAGTAAAGGTGCTGGATCCGAAGCTGAACTTCGCACGGACCGGAAGGCTCTGGCCCTATGTGGGAGACGCGCACCATCCGGTGGTGCTGTTCGACTACACGCCGACGCGTGGGCGGGCTGGCCCGGCGAAATTCCTGGAAGGATATCAGGGATATCTGCAAGCCGACGCCTACTCGGTCTACGACGCCTTTTTCAAGGAGGCGCGCGGGCTGGTGGAAGTGGGATGCTGGATGCACGCGCGCAGGTATTTCTTCAAAGCGCTGGAGTCGGACGAGCCGCACATGGGGCCGGCCTTGCATCTGATCGGGCGTATGTATGCGGTGGAGGAGCGAGCGCGTGAATTCGCGCCGGGCGAGCGTCTGGCATTGCGGCAGCGGCTGTCGGCGCGGGTGATGGAGCAGTTGCGCGGGTATCTGGAAAAGATCCGGGGCGAGTTGCTGCCGAAGAGTCCTGGGGCGCGGGCGGTGCGTTACGCGATGAATCAGTGGGACGCGCTGACGCGCTATCTCAAGGACGGCGAGTTGGAGATCGACAACGGCGCCAGTGAGAGGGCGAATCGGAGCGTCGCAGTGGGACGTGGAAACTGGACGTTCTTCGGCAGCGACCGCGGCGGCCGGACGGCGGCGGTCTTGCTGAGCTTCATCGCCACCTGCAAGCGGTGCGGCGTGGAGCCGTTCGCCTGGTTCCGGGATGTTCTGACGCGGATTGCCACGCATCCGGTCAATCGCATCGCTGAGTTGTTGCCGCATAACTGGAAGGGGCCGGTGGCGAGTCAGGCTTAATTCAGCTTGCGCAGGTGCCTTCTCTCTTACGAACTCATGATGCCGTGCGTCGGCACGCGTCTGGAAGTGCGGTTCACCGGACGCTTACGGAAGTAATGTCGGAACATGTCGTCGACGATGCCGTTCTGGTGCGTGTAGAGGTGTCGGATCTGCAGGAGCTTCTCGGTTTCCTTGATTCGCGCTGCATCGAAGACCTGCAGCGCTTTTATTGTTTTGTTCTCCGCGATGAATTCTTTGACGCTCCCGCGTTGCAGCCTCGTCAGCTTGTCCTTTGCGTACCAGCTGATGAAGTCTTCCATATCGGTGCAGTTCAGCACGTCCTCGACTTTCACCGGGGCGGGCGATTTGAGCGCTTCGGGCTTAGCGAGGTAGACCTGGTACAAAAGGTCGGACATGAACGTCTCGAACGTGTCCGCGCACGACGCGAAGAGGATGCGCATGAGCATTTTGCCTTCAGCGTTGTCGGTCGGCACGGTCGGCCCATTCGGATAGAGGAGGTGTCTGAGATCGTCGAGAATGCGGAGCACGCTCTGGTAGTGGTCGAGCAGCTTGGCCCGTGCTTCGGTACAGGCTTTGCGGTCCTCCGCCAGTGCCTTCCGCAGCTGTTCGATGCCGGGCTCGGTGAGGG
>DATMLK010000213.1:0-6879 GCA_035570215.1 Acidobacteriaceae bacterium | reverse complement strand
GCCGCCCGTTCCGGCGTACAGCCCAGTTCCGCGCCGCAGCGTGCTATCCAAACCACCCGCCGCGCAGAGTCCCCGGAGGACGACGACCGCAGCGGCTTCGGCGTCGCCATGGCGTACCTCGGCTGGGCGCTGGCCGCCGGTCTATCCTTCGCGCTTTTTGTCCAGTACAACCAGCGCATCGCCGCCGAAAACAACATGCGCATCGCGCAGAACGAGATGGTGAGCGACGCTGCAGACTCCGCCCAGGCACGCGCCGTGATGGAGACCCTGACCGACCCCACGGCCGAGCGCATCACCCTGATGAAGCAGGACTCCCCACCCTCCGGCCCGTGCGGCAAGGCGATCTACATGCCGGACAAGGGCGAGCTCACCTTCATCGCTACGGGTCTCGATCCGCTGCAGCCGTACAAGACCTACGAGCTCTGGCTGATTCCCGCCGATGGCCGCGACCCGATCCCTGCCGGCACCTTCAAGCCGGACGGCAACGGCAACGCATCCGTGCTGATGCCCGAGCTGCCCAAGGGCGTTCCCGCAAAGGCCTTCGGCGTCACCATTGAAGACGACGGCGGCGCGCAGACCCCGACCATGCCGATCGTTCTGGCCGGCGCATAAACTGCACCACGGAAAGAAAAGCCACACGCCGGAGCGTGTGGCTTTTTCTATTTGTCATCCTACCCTGAGCGCCCCTGGCACCGAGCAGCGCGAAGTGGAGGGGGAGTCGAAGGGGGAGGGATCTGCTTCTTCAACCCATACATCTCACTTCAACTGAGGATTGCCTACTCCTGCGCCGTCACCCGCATCTGCACGCCGTAACCCAGCAGATTGATGAGCGCGCGCAGCACGTCCGTGTCCGTCTCGATAACGGTCAGGTAGTTGCCGTCCGGGCACGTCACGTAGACCTTGCCGGTCGGCGTACCCGCGATGGAGTTGATGAAGTTCGGGTGGCAGTACGGCCCATGATTGATGTTCGCCGAGCCGTCAGGGTTCAGCAGGCCGTCAAAGACGATCGTCTTCGTCACCGTATACGTCCCAAGGCTGACCACGCTGACGCTGCCGTAGGTTCCCGCAACGCTCGTGGTGCCGTAATCCGCCGTCGACGCAGTCGTTCCAACCGGCACTTCCACTTCAAACTGTGTTGCCGAGAGTCCGGCCGGGAGTACCGTGTACGGGCCGCCGTTGAGGGAGGAGCCCACTCCATTGCGCAGACCACCCAGCATCACGGATTCACCGCTCGTGTAGCTGTTCGGAGCGGTGATCGTGGCGGTGCCCTCGATCGCGGTCCCGCTATCTACGGTTGCTGCCACGTTGGGGCTCGTAAAGGCTATCTGGAACTGTGTCGGCGAAAGTCCGCTGGCAAGAACCGTGTACGGGCCGCCATTCAGGAACGACCCCGCAGTTAGTCCGGCGATGTCCACGACGGAGCCGGCCACATAGTTATTGCTGGCCTTGATCGTCGCCACATTGGAGCTGATCGAAAATCCGGTGATAGCAGCTGTGTCACCGGCAACCGAATAGCTGCTGACGTTCGTCGCATTGAAGTTCGCCACATACGCCCGTGTTCCATCCTGCAGAACGGTGACCATCTGCGGATCGTTGCCCACGGGCACCGTAGCCAGCACTGAGCCGAAGGTGGACGCATCCGTCGGATTGTTCGCGTCGCAGTTGGGATTGCTCGTCACCGCCTCGACAGAGCAGAGCGGAATGGTAATGACCGAGACACTGTTGCCGGTCGAGTTCGCTGTCACCAGGAGGCTGCCCGGCATATACAGATCGGCCCACACCGGCCCGCCGCCCACGGGAATCGGGTTCGGATTGGGCGAAACGTCCAGCGCGTTCGAATTCACATTGATCACGCTGACGCTGTTGCTGCCCTCGTTCAGAATGTAGGCGCGGTCGTTATCCGTCGTCATGATGCCGAAGACCGGGTTGATGCCCACTGGGATCGTATTCGAGAGGGAGTTGGTGGCCGTCTGGATGGCCGTGACCGTTCCCGTGCTCGTGCCTGGGGTAGCGCCCTGGCTGATGGCATAGATGCGTGAGGAGCTTGCAGTGCCGGCGATGTAGACCGGGTTCGGCGCAACGCCGAGTTCCTGCTTCACCGACGGCGGCGATCCCTGGGTCTCGGCAATAGCGGCGCACGGAGTCAGCGCAGGGCAGTTATAAGGCTCGGTGAAATAGATGAAACTCGAAGACGGAAAGATGCTGTTGGCATTCGCTCCGGCAAAGAGCGTGCTGGTCTGCACCTGGTTCGCGAGCAGCGACGGACTGACGCCGAAGCTGTTCACCGAATCGTCGTGGTTCAGGTTGATGGCCTCTGTCCCGCCGAAGCCAAGCACCATGTACTCCGGGGATACGCCGATGTCGGTCGTGTTCAGCGTGGTATCGCCGGAAAAGTCGATGATGTTGAAGATTCCGGGCTGGCCATTGCCCGGATCGGCGGTTGCCACGGCATACCGGGACGGCTGTGCGGCGGGGCCCACGGGGCTGATGCTCGACACCGGCGGACGGAAGACGTCGCCGCAACCGGCAGCACCCAGAAGCACCACGCCCAGCGCGAGAGAGGCCATGGCATTGCGAAGCATTGCGGGGAGGGTTGATCCGATGTGGCCGCGGCGTTCCGGCGGCGTGAAATCTGCTGCAAAATCCAAAGCTTCTCCCGTAGTGCACACGTAGGGTGTGTATGTACTCTAAGTATGGATTGTAAATCACTGGCCCCTCCAGCCGCCCGTTTCACTGCCATGAAAACGCCTATGGAACCGACCGAGACGCTCCCCACTGCCGCCCCGCCGCCCCGCCCTGCGATTGCGCCGGCGCGCGAACGCCTGCAATCCGAGCTTCTGGTGGGGGGATGGCTGGTTCTGGTCCTGCCGCTGGCGCTCCTGCTGCTGTGGGTGCGGGCGGTCCTTGCCTGGGAGACCGGCACGATATTCACCAGCGTGCAGATGCAGGGCGTATATCTCAGCATCCTGCTGGCGGTCATGGTTATGGCCTTGCGCGCGGCCACGCCTGCGGCCGCGGCCGTGGGCGGCGTCATCTGCTTCACCACGACGCTGGTAACGCTGCTCTCCTACAACCGGCTGAGTGAGACCGTGCTGCCCTCGCTGCTCACGCTCTTCGTCCTGACGTTTGCGGCGACGCGTCTCGGCCGCGCACGCAAAGCAGCGCTTGGTCTGGCTGAGGCGAAGCGTGGACGCGCTGCCAGCCAGATCGTGGCCAACCTCGGCGTCGCCTCCGCGGTCGCGCTGCTGCATGGACTCAGCTCCGCCGCCGCGCCCGCCTGCGTCGCCTTGCTCGCTGAAGCCACGGCCGACACCGTCTCCTCCGAACTCGGCCCGCTCTTCCGCGGACGCACCCTGCTTCTCACCACGCTGCAGCCGGTTGCTCCCGGAACAGACGGCGGCGTGAGCCTGGGCGGAACGCTCTGCGGCATAACTGCCGCCGCCATCGTCGCCGCGGTCGGCGTTGTGACCCTGCATCTTGGCTTGCTGGGTGCCGCGATCGCCTTCCCCGCTGCCATCGCCGGCCTCTTTGCCGACAGCCTGCTGGGCGCCACCCTTGAGCGGCGCGGCTGGATCGGCAATGACTGGGTGAACTTTCTCTCGACCGCCGTGACTGCGGTGGTGGCTCTGCCACTCGGCACACGGCTGCTTCCCTGACTGCCGCTAAATGTCAGCTTTACCCTCGGCCCACTCATGCAGCCAGCTGATGTGCAGATGCAGCCGCCACTGGGTGTAGCTCAGCATCTCGTGCAGGATGCGCTGGTCCATGTCCAGCGCGCTGATGTGCCCCAGCAGCGGACGCGGCGAGGTATACGCCACCAGCCCCTGCGCGCGGCAGAGTTCGCGGATGCGGAAGAGATGCGTGCCGTCGCTCACCACCACGACGCTGTGAAAGTTGTTCGCGGCGGCAATGGCCGCCAGCCGCTTCGCCTGCTGCTCCGTATCGACGCTCTCGGTCTCGGCGATGATGTGGTCATACGGCACGCCGTTGGCCAGTAGATAGTCGCGTCCGACGCCGCCTTCGGTATTACCGGCGTCGCCTGCACCGGCTCCGCCGCCCAGCGTAATGATCACCGGCGCGATCTTCTCGTTGTAGAGTGTCACCGCATGATCCAGCCGCGCGTGCAGCACCGGCGACGGATGCCCGCCATACTCCGCCGCGCCGAAGACGGCGATGGCATCCGCCGGCTGCGCCTCGTTGGTATGCGCCACGTGCTCGATCTCGTGATAGACCCAGCCAAACCATCCCAGCACCGCCAGCAGCACGAGCGTCAGCACCCGCTTGCAGAATCGCCCAAAGCCGCCGACTACAGGCTTGTTGCGATAAGCATAGGGCTTCGCCTTGGAGCGTAGGCCGGATGTGCGTTTTGCGCGCATATTAGAAGATGGAACGATCATGGGAATTAGAAGACGGAACAATCATAGGAATTGAACGTCGGAACGATCATTTGAGCTGTGCCAACAGTATAAGTGCAGGGATTAGGGTATAGGGATTGAAAGAAGCAAAGGGATTTGCATAACGCTGGGGCCGGCTAACCCCTAGTCCCTAACCCTGATCCCTGTTTTTACCGGTTTAAAGTCAGCGCGATCTCATGCGTCGGCACCGCGCCTTCGCGCAGGATCATCCAGCTCTTGCCGCCGCCGCTCAGGTCCACGATCGTCGTCGCCGTGGTGCGGGCCGTAGGACCGCCATCCACGATCAACGGGATCTGGCCGCCAAGCTGGTCCCGCACGGATGCTGCGTTCATACACTCCGGCATACCGGCCAGATTGGCCGAAGTCGCCGTGATCGGCAGGCCGAGCTTCTCTACGATCGCCCTCGGGATCTGCGCCTCCGGAACGCGCAGCGCCACGTTGCCGGTGTTCGCCGTCACCCGCAGCGGCAGCTTGCTGCCCGCCTTCACGATGATGGTGAGCGGCCCCGGCCAGAAGCGTTCGGCCAACCGGTCGAACGCCGAGTCGATCTCGCGCGCCAGCTCATACCCCTGCGCCGCATCCGCGATCAGCAGCGAGAGTGGTTTGTAGCGCGCACGCGTCTTGATCTCGTAGATCTGGTCCACCGCGCGCAGGTTCACCGGATCGACGGCGAGGCCGTAGAAGGTGTCCGTGGGGATCGCCGCCACCATGCCGCCCTGCAGGCAGCGCACCACGTAGTCGACAAGATCGGGCTCCGGCTCGTCCGGATGCAGGCGCAACAGCTCCGCGTTCAAATCAGCCTCTGCGTTCGCAATGGGTTGGAAGACGTCACAATTCTGAAACATAGCATACCGCTAATGCCGCCCAAAATCTGGGTGCCCCTATATGCGCGGTCTTATCGCGCTTATGTGGGCATCGCGCGTATAGCGCGACCGCCTTCCACAATCCAAAGCGTAAACTTCAAGGGATGCCCGAACTCATCACCAGCCACCAGAACGCCCGCGTAAAAGAGCTTCGCGCCGCCTTCGCCAACCACACGCGGGAAGCCCGGGTTGCCGTCGAAGGCGAGCATCTCGTCGCTGAAGCCCTCCGCGGCGGCGTCGCCAATGCTCTTCTCTTCGTCCGCGAGAACTCCGCGCACAAACTTCCCACCGGTATCGAGACCCTCCACCTCGCCAAAGACGTCTTCGACAAAGCCGTCGTCACCGAAACACCGCAGGGCATCGCGCTTCTATTCGATCCGCCTGTGCCACCGGTGAAGAAAGACCCCGCACTCATCCTCATCGCTGCCGGATTGCAGGACCCCGGCAACCTCGGAACACTCATCCGCTCCGCGGAGGCCTTCGGCGCAACGCAACTGATCACCACCGCCGAGACCGTCAGCCCGTGGAACCAGAAGGCCATCCGCGCCTCCGCAGGTTCCATCTTCCGCATGCCAATGCTGCTCACACAGACACCGCGGCAGATTGCTGCGCTCAAGCAATCCGGCGTGAAGCTATTCGCCGCGGTCGCCGGTGACGGAGTTCCCTTCACCGCATCCAGTTACACCTCGCCATCCGCTCTGCTTATCGGCAGCGAAGGCGCCGGCCTCTCACCAGAGCTGTTGCACCTTGCGAACGAACACATCTCCATCCCCATGCCCGGCAAGATCGAGAGCCTCAACGCCGCCATCGCCGGCTCGCTGCTGTTGTATGAAGCCTCACGTCAACGAACCGCATCGAAATAAAATGGGCCTCTTCAATCCATCCCCGCTCGCACCCGCACAGGTCGCCACCGCGCCACTAGCCGAGCGCATGCGCCCCCGCACACTCGCCGAGTACACCGGCCAGGAGCATCTCCTCGGCCCCGGCAAGCCGCTGCGCGTCGAGATCGAGTCCGACGACTCCACCTCCATGATCTTCTGGGGCCCGCCCGGCGTCGGCAAAACCACCCTCGCCAAGATCATCGCCCACGTCACCCAGTCCAGCTTCATCGAGTTCTCCGCCGTCATGTCTGGCATTAAAGAGATCAAGAACGTGATGGTCGAAGCCGAGAAGGCCTCGCAGTTCGGCTCGCGCACCATCCTCTTCGTCGACGAGATCCACCGCTTCAACAAGGCCCAGCAGGATGCCTTCCTTCCCTACGTCGAACGCGGAACCATCCGCCTCATCGGTGCCACCACCGAAAATCCATCGTTTGAGATCAACGCCGCGCTTCTCTCCCGCTGCCGCGTCTATACCCTCGTCGCGCTCACCGAAGCCCAGATCCTTGCGCTCCTCAAAAACGCACTCACTGACGAAGTTCGCGGCCTCGGCGCCATGCATCTCACCGCCGGCGACGCCGCGCTTAGCATGATCACCAGCTACGCCAGCGGAGACGCGCGTTACGCCTACAACGCTCTCGAAGTTGCCGCGAAACTAGCCGCTGGCAGCGACAAGAAGATCATCACCGAAGAGATCGCCGCCACCGCGCTGCAGCAGCGCGT
>DATMLK010000212.1:0-33262 GCA_035570215.1 Acidobacteriaceae bacterium | reverse complement strand
CGGAGACGACGATGTTCATGCGCGCTTTTACGGCGGCGCTGAGAACTTCGAGCATCTCCGGGGTAAGCATCTGGGTGCGGATGAGATCGCCCGCGGTAAGCGGCGTGGAACCAAAGCGGCGAATGGAGAGAATGGGGCCGTCGACGGCGAGCGGCGGAATGATGACATTGACGCGCGAACCATCGGGCAGGCGCGCATCGACCATGGGCGAAGACTCGTCGATGCGGCGGCCGACGCCGGAGACGATCTTGTCAATGATATGCATCAGGTGGCGGTTGTCTTTGAAGGTGATGCTGGTCTTCTCGAGCTTGCCGCGGCGTTCCACGTAGACGGAGTTCCAGGTGTTGACCAGAATGTCGCTGATGGTGGAGTCGTTCAGGAGTGGCTCCAGCGGGCCGAGGCCGAAGACCTCGTCGAGGACCTGCTGCGCAATGCGATCGCGCTCGGAGGCGCTGAGCGGTATGCCCTGCTCACCGAGCAACTGCTGAATGAGTTGCAGAAGCTGCTGCTGGCCGGCGCGCGTGGACTGGATCTCGCCGAGCTTTTCCAGGTCAAGGCGCTGGATCAGGATAGTGTGCACGGCAGACTTCAGCTGCTGCTGCACGATCTCCGCGACGCCGCGCGGGCCTCGAGTAGCCGAGACCTCAAGCCGTGCCGTGGGTGCCGTAATGACCGGGCTCTCTGCCATCGTGATTCCTGATTCCCTTTAACTCTCTTCGTAACGCATCCAGTTAGAAGCTGAAGAACGCAAAGATGGAGGAGGCTTTCTTTTCCTCCACCGGACTGCCGCCCGGCGGAACAGAGCTCTGCGTCTGCGTAACGGTGCCGGCGAGCGTGCTCGCCCACTTCGAGATCTGCATCGCAAACTCGGACTTGGCATTAAGCGCGACGGGTTCGCCCAGATTCACGGAACGCACAAGCTCAACGTAGCTGTTGGGCAGGCGCATGGCGACGGGCAGACGCACCGCCTTCTCGATCTGCTCCACCTTGACGGCGAAGCGCGAGGAGAAACGGTTGATGATGACATGCAGCTTCTCCGGCGCGCAATGGGTCTGCATCAGGTTATCGACGCAGCGCGAAAGGTCGCGGATGGCACCGATCTCCGGCGTGGCGACCAGGTAGATCTGCGTAGAACCCTCCACGATGGCGAGGTTTGTTTCGTTGAGTATGTTGGGTGAGTCGATGACGATGTAGTCATACTCGGATTTAAGGAACTCCAGCAGCTTGGCTACGGCGTCGGCGTCGATAGGGCGGGCGGTGCCACAGATGTCGGGCGAGGAGAGCACTTCGAGCCCGCTGTGGTGCTTGGCGGTGAAGCCGTGCAGCAGATCGCTGTCCAGGCGGTTGACGTTCTTGACCAGTTCGGAGAAGTTGGACTTCGCGCCATCCAGCCCGAGATAGACGCAGGCGTGGCCAAGCTCCGTGTGATTGTCGATAAGCAGCGTCTTCTTGTTGTGGTAGCTGGCAAGATAGAACGCGAGGTGCACGGCGAGCGTGGTGGAGCCGACGCCGCCCTTGGCACCGAAGAAAGAGAGCACCGAACCGCTGTTCCCAAAACGTGCGCCAGAGACATTGCGCTGTGCATTCAGGCGGTTCAACAGCTCCGCGAACTCCTGCTGCGTAGTGGAGTTGGTGACAAACTCCGTGCAGCCGGCGCGCATGGCCTGCAGGATGAGGTCAGGATTGCGGTCGGTCGCGAGCGCGATCACGATCACATTGCCGAGCAACTGCTGCAGATAGGCGGTGGATACCGCGGCGTGATCCGCATTCTTGCTGTAGTCAATGACGGCGATGACGACGTCTGCGTTTTTAATCTCCTGGGGGATGTGCGGACGGCGCGAAGACGACACGTAGGCGCTGAAATCGGCATTATGCAGCACCCACGGCATCGTCTCCGCGGCGTCGAGGATGCGCTGGACGGTGGAATCATCCACTGCGATGGTAAGGATGGCCGCGTTCGTAATTCCGATGCTGCTGATTGGGCTCACTGTAGTATCTCCCTGTTCCGATTAACTTTTCTTCGCCACGGTGGCGTCTATCACGACGGCGTTATAGCCGTCCCCCAACAGGCGCTGCTGCATCGCATCGGCGTCTTTGCGGTTCGCAAAAGGTCCAGCCTGGATGCGGATGAGACCGCCCTGCGGATCCGGCGATGCGCTGACGGCATAGCCCCTCTGCTTCAGCCCGCTGAGCAGCAGATCGGCATCAGCCTGAGTGGGAACAGCCGCCACCTGCACCACGCTGGACTGGGCCAGAGTGACCGTGGGCAGGCCTGCCGCAACCGGCGAGCCGGCCGCGGCAGGCGTTACCGCGCCCTTCGGCAGCGACAGGTCAAAAGGCTTGGGATCGAGCTGGGGAACGGGCAGCACCGGCTCGACGGGCGCGGTGTTGTCATGCACGGGATCAACGATCTCCGGCGTGACGATGACGACCAGGTCCGTGTTGGTGTGGTTCACGCTCCTGGACTTGAAGAGCTGGCCAAGGATGGGAATGCTGGAGAAGCCGGGAGTGCTGCCGTAGAGGTCGGTGGTGCGCTGATCCAGCAGGCCGCCGATGGCGAAGCTCTCTCCGCTGCGCAGGTTCACCTGCGTCTCCGCGCGGCGCGTGGAGAGGGCGGGAATGGTATAGCCGGATATGGAGACGGCGTTCGAGAAGTCCAGCGCGCTCACTTCAGGCGCAACCGTGAGCTCAATGGTGCCGTCAGCGTTGACTATGGGCAGAAACTCGAGCTTTACGCCATACTGGCGGAACTGGATGGTGACCGAAGTAGCCGCGCCCACGCCACCCTGTATGACGGGGAACGGGAACTCGCCGCCGGCAAGAAAGTCGGCCTTCTGTCCGCTGAGTGTGGTGATGTTGGGCTCGGCGAGAATCTGGAGAATGTTCTTGTTCTGAAGATCCTGAACGGTGGCGCCTATGTTGTATTTCGAACTGTAGAACAGGAAGTTCAGCGGGTCAGAGACGGTGAGCTGCTGGAAGAGCGACGAACTGCCGGGAATAGCAGTCGGCGCGGCGACGGAGGCCGTGGAGGGAAACTGTCCGGTGGTGCTTCCGGCAATATTGGTTCCACCCTGGCTGAAGAAGTTGACGCCGAACTGCGTGAGCTTCGCGCGGTCGATCTCCACGATGCGCACCTTCAGCCGCACCTGCTTGATGCGGGTGGGGTCCACGACGAGCGCATTGGAGACGTCCTTGGTATAGATAGCAGCGAGCTTGGCAACGGCGTCTGACGCGGCCTGGGTGTCGACACTGCCGGTGAGCACGGCGCGCGACTCGCTGCCGTAAACATGCACATCGTCCAGCGGGAACGCGTTGTGGATCGCGCCGGAGAGATCGTCGACGTCAAGATCGGAGGAGACCTGGTAGGACTGCGAGTGGCCGAACTCATCCCAGATGATAAGCGTACTGACGCCCGTGGCCTTCGCGGTGATGATCACCTGGTGCGTATCGACGGTATAGGAGTTCAGCACATCGGGGTTCGAAACAAAGATGCGGCTGACCCGCGCATTGGTATTGATGAAGATAGAGCGGCCATTGACGATGTGCAGCAGCGAGGTTGCTGTCGTCTGCTGGCTGAAAGCATCGACGTGGGTGTTGGCCGCGACCAGGGACGACTGGCCGGCGAGACTCGTGGTATCGGCGCCGTGGTCCTGCGCGCATGCGGCGATGCACACGGCGGCGAAGACGACGGGCATCAGCTTGCGAAGAATGGATATACGACGGCTCATTGGAAGGACTCCGAACTTTGCTTGCTGCCGTTGATGGTCTGCACGATATAGTTTTTGGGCGCGGGCGGATGTGCGACATGCGCATGCGCTGTGACGGGAGCCGCTGGCGCGCCATCCGCCGTGAACTCGGAGACATTTACGCCGGGATCCTGCACCTGGCCGCGGTCCTGGCCATTGCGCAGTACGAAATGGAGATCGCCCTGCGAGCTGGCGAGCACGATCTTCTCCGCATCTTCCGGCTTGACGAGCAGCGTGACGACATTGGCGGCATCGGCCTTCACGTCCGCATCGGGCTGGAAGTTCTGCCCGGCGGCGAGGACTTCCACATCCTGCAGGAGGGTGGAGGTAACGGGATCCGGCGAGGTCTGGGTGTGAAAGGTAACGAGCACATCCACATGGGTGCCGGGCTGCAGAAAGCCTGCGACGCCGACAACTTCGTTCGAGCGCACGGAGATGGCGCGCATGCCGGGAGTAATCTTGTCCGTGAGTCCGCCGCCGCCGGCCGCGGCGAGCTGGCGATCGAGGATCGGTTCTCCGGCAGCGAGCGGAAAGAGCACGACACGGCCGGTGAGATCGTCTGTCTTCTGGTGCGCTCCGTCGAGCGGGTCGGTTGCGGGCCAGGACATGAGCTTGACCTGATCGGCGCGCAGGACTTCACCTGCATCAAGATTCTCCGTAGCGGCCACATACTGCAGGTTGCCGGTGACGACAGCGTGCGGCTTGGCAACCTGGTGGCTGAGCCACAGCGTGAAGACGCCGGAGATGACCACGGCGATGCAGAGCACGATAACGAGGCGTTTTACGTTCATAACCTACCTCGCTCCCTGCAGATAAAAGGTGATGATGGTCCCCGCGGCGATGGCCAGGGCATACGGCAGACGCAGCGTGTTCTTGTTCAGAACGTTCAGCTCCGGGTGGGGCTTGAGGCCCTGCGTGGTGTGGTGCGAAGCCAGTGCGCCCACGTTGAAGAGAGTCTGTTTCAGCTGGCCGCGCGAGACAGCGAGAGCCACAGCCATCACACCGCCGGCAATCGCTGTGAGCGCGAGCACGGAGACTATATTGCTCATGCCGACGAGACAGCCGATGGCGGTGATGAGTTTTACGTCACCGGCACCCATGCCGCCGGCGATAAAGAAGACGAGGAAGATCGCACCGCAGATCAGACCAGCGGCCGCGGCGACGAACATGCCGTGCCAACCGCCGAACGCAAAGTGCAGCGCCAGACCGATCAGGATCGACGGACCAGTAAGCCAATTAGGTACCCGACGGCTCCGCACATCTGTAATGGAGCCCATTGCGGCGCAGACTGAGGCTGCCGCCGGGTACACGAATTCTGGATTGATCTGCATCGTTACCGTTCTCAAAACACCAGGTGAATGAAGCGTGAAGGCGTGAACAGAAGACGCGGAAAGCGGCATCTGTCCAAAGAACCGGGCGCAAAACGATGGGTTGTGCCAGGTGTGGAATGGATGTGGCCGAGCACTTCGAAACCCATGCCGCGAAGTGCCCGGGCCATCCGTACGCAACCAGTTGCGGCTGCATTCCAGCCTGGCCCGCCGTGCGTTGTGCGCGCGATCGAGCTTAGACTGCGCTGGTGACGTTGGTGCCGATCGACGTGAAAGCCGTCGAGATGGAAGTGGCAAGACCCTTGATCGAGGTCACGGCAGCCAGGCCGATGAGGGCAGCAAGCAGCGCGTACTCGATAAGATCCTGACCGGACTCATCGGTTACCAGAGAGTGAAACAGTACGTTGATGTTCTTCATGGTGATCGTTCTCCTGTTGATACCCGTGCACTGTTTGAGCAGAACCGGGGTGATAGTTAGAACACTAGAAACATTCCACGACCTGAACAATGGCTTGTTCAGGGGAGTACCTACAACCTAAGGGGTAGGTTAACTGGTTTGATAACCGTCAATTAGGCCTTTTGGTAGCTATAAGATAGGGCCAGACGCCGATTGCGGGTCCCTATCGCCTCAAAGCTTACTCTTTTGGCAGGATGCGTGGACGCGTATGGGGGTAGTGAGGCGATAGATAGCAGGTATGAGGCGGCCGAGGCATCAGGCGCGTGGGCCGGGCATTGAGCCAGACAGATCCACATTCGCCGGCTTTCTATTGCAGGATATACATCACCGATGTGCTCGACATGTTGAGCGAGGCCTTTGGAACGAACGGCATCTTGATCGGGAAGACGTAGCTCACCTTCACCTGCACACGGCTGCCGACCGACTCATTGCCGTCGGGATAGGTTGTAGCCACCGTCAACGTTCCGGCTCCGAGATTAGGCGGTGCATTCGACGAAACGTAGCTGTTCACCTGAGACGCTGTAGCCTCGCATGTAGGCGATGCAGTGGTTGGGCAGGATGCGCCTCGCAACACGGCATACCGGGTACCCTCCCGCGCGCAATCGGAGATCATGTCGTACGAGTAAAAGACCAGACAAAGCTCCATCAGGCAGAAGATCAGGGTCAGCAAAACGGTAAAGGTCAATGCGAACTCGATCAAGGTGCTTCCTTCCTCGCTGCCCATCGCTCCCGCGTTCAAAGCACCGGAGGCCGCGGGCTGCCGGATCGCAGCCACCTGAGACCGGAATCTCTTGCCGGGATCCATCACTGCTCCACTTCCATGACCGAGGATCCGGTCAGGGTGTACACCGTAGGCAGCCCAGGGCAACGCACCATCGGAGTCACGGCGACGCTGGTATTGACCTGGATGAACTCCAACGCGCGATTGTATCCGCCGGTGCAGGCCGCCGTAGCGTTCGTCTGGGCGTTCGATCCGGTATATTGCGTTCCGCCTACCGCAAGGGAGCAGGCATAGTAAACGGTCGGCGTCACGGTCAGGGAGCTGCCGAAGTCCGACGCCTCCGCGCGTGCGGCCGCGATGATATTCGAAGTGTCTGCTGCGTACGTCAAGCTCTGCATGCCGTACTCCGCCCCCACGTGCGCTGCATTGGATACCTCAATCGAATCGTAGACCACGATGCCCATCTGGCCCGTCCCAAGCAGCAACGGCACACCCAGAAGGGAGACGACGACCGCCAGTTCCACCACGGCGCTTCCGCTCTCGCCGCGCATTCGATCGAACCGTAATATATCGCTGATCCTCATCTTCATTGCACCAGCTTCGGATACGTGATCACCAGACCGCCTTCATTGGTGGTCGGGACGACGGTCAGGTTCGAGTTTCCGCTCACGGTCAGCGACTGCGCGTAGATTCCCCCAATGGAAGTCGCCCCGCTGCCGTTGCTCACCGTAACCGCGGCAGAGGGAGCATACACGGCTCCTTGCATATAGGTGGTCGATCCTCCATTGATCGTTATCCCCGTCGTGTTGCCGGAGGCTTGATAGAGGAGAATACCGTCGTA
This sequence comes from Acidobacteriaceae bacterium, assembly GCA_035570215.1. Classification (GTDB taxonomy): domain Bacteria; phylum Acidobacteriota; class Terriglobia; order Terriglobales; family Acidobacteriaceae; genus JARLFX01. The sequence goes on along the minus strand of DATMLK010000212.1, from coordinate 26,169 downwards.
GGCTCCCAGGTCCGGCGCCGTGCCGCCTCCCGATTCCGTGGCGCCTCCGGCAACAAGATTGACATTCGCTCCGCTGCTGATCACCAGATTGGCCGTGCTGGGCAGGTAGAAAAATACGCCGTTGCCTCCAATGTTCGAGTGTCCATTGGCCCCGCTCGCAAAGTTCAGAGTTCCAGTTATCACGTAGATGCCGGGATTCAGCGTCTCCACGCGGCCATTTCCACCAACGGTAAGCGACGTGTAACACACCGTCCCACTGGAACTGGACGGACCCACGGTAACTGCTGCGTTGCTGGTGCCGGGATCCGCTACGCAACTGGAATAGGTGGGCACGGGCGGCAGGGTAGGAGAACACGTCGAGGTGATCCCCTGCACGATATTCGTTGAAGAAGTGATGCTGCCGCTGCCGTAGATATTGCTCGAATTGTTCCAGTCCGACGATACCGTGCCCAGGGTCAGCGCGTTCAGCGTAGAGGACCCATGGACCGTAATCGCGTTGGAACTGCTCGAATTGACGACGATTCCGCCGGAGGGTACCGAGAGAGTGGCGCCGCCGGCTACAGCCAGATCCTGGCCCGTTCCGCCCCCCAGGCAGATGATCGTTTGACTGCTGTTGCCACCCCCGGCGGTCGCCTGGGCCGAGACCGTCATCGTCGACATCGAGTGATTGAACGCGGCCAGCAGGTAGGTCTTGATCGGCTTGGAAACCGTCGCCTGAACGTACGCCGAGCCGGAAAAAGTCCCGGAGGATGGCGTCGCCAGAGTTACGGTCGCTGGATTCGTCGCGAGCGTCGTGTCGAAGCCGTTCAGCTTGGCCACGGCATTGGCGACGCTCTGCTCACTCGTCGTATCCCCAACTACAAGCTCGTTGGCGGCGGCATAGGCCACCGCGTCGGCCGCCGCCTGCGCCATCCTTCGCTGACGGAACAGCAACCCTGCATCCAGCGCGAACGCCATGAACCCAAGCGCGATCAGGCCCATGAAGATAACCATGAAGATCGTCGCCTGTCCGCTCTCACCTGAAAGCCTTCTCATCGCTGCCGTCTCTCTCGGGAATCATCCGCGCCGTAAATCCTCGTGGATACGGGTCAGAACCATTCCATTCGGGAAGTGCGCGCTTTTGCGCAAACTTATGACTACAGGTATACCGGATTCTCCTTGCAGGGGGTGCAGGCGAACCATAAAGTGTGCAAAATTTGGGGAAAATGCCATGTTTGCGAGGCATGGCGGAACATTTTAACGGAAATCTTATGGTCAATATAAGACTTCCCTATAGGGGTATGGCTTTAACGACTTTTTTACAACTTGTCGCGCTACTATCGCTCCATTAGCCGCACATCTACTTTTCCTGTTTCACTGTTTCGCTTCAGGAAATTTACGTTTTCCGGGCAGCCGCCGCCAGACAGTTTCGGTGATGGAGCATGGGTAATCATCCCCTCCGGTTATCCGCAGAAGGAGCTTCGTCTCCCCTGTGGCGTTATTTCAGAATCGTAGTTCTGATTTTTTTCGCATGCTGGCCGGGATGCTGAATGGTGCTCCGGTCAACTCTTCATCTCAAACAAAGGAGTACTACTCAGATGCCAGAAGCTTCAGGCGAAATGAAAAAAACGCTCGGTGTTACGGGGCTCACCAGCAATGCGATGGCACTTATCGCACCCGGCGCCTTTCTTTGGTTAACCTTCTACATTCAAGCGACGGAAGGCACTGGCGCAGGCAGCACCGCGCCTGCAATGTGGCTGGGCATTCTTGTGTCCATGCTTCTGTGTCTTTCCACCGCGGTCTGTTACGCCGAACTGGCCAAGCTCTATCCGGGCACAGGCAGCTCCTACTACTTCGCCGAGCAGGCCTTCCTGAGCCGCGATAAGGGCTTCAAGTATGCCCGCATCTCGAAGTTCATCGTCGGCTGGTCGTCTCACCTTTACTACTGGATCTACCCCGGCGTCATGGTGGCCACCATGGGCATCTTCTGCGGCTATATCGTGGGTACGCTGTATCCGAACTTCATGAGCGCGTCCAACCCCGGACCGGTGTTCATGGGTCTGATCGCGATCTTCTTCTCCTTCGCGTGCGCCTACGTCGCCTATCGCGGCGTGAATGCATCCACCAACCTGAACCTGGGCATCAACATCATCCAGATCACAGGGCTGGTGATCTTCTCGGTCATGGCTCTGCACTATCGCGCCGTCCATCCGGAGGGATCCGCGGGTCTGCAGTTCGATGCCACGACCGGCGCTTCCTACACCTACCAGTTCAAGACCGACGCTACGGGCGCTACGGTGCGCGATGCCAACCAGGTTCCGCAGCCTCTGCTGGATTCGGGCGGGCAGCCGGTTCCGTTCATTACCAGCTATGCGGAGCGCGATTCGAGCGGCAACTTCCTGGCTCACCCCAGTAAGGGTTCGGTCGTTGGCGTACACCATGTAAGCTGGGTCTTCATTCAGGCGACGGTTGCGATTCTGATCCTGGTCGGATTCGAATCGGTCACCTCAATGGGCGGCGAGGCCAAGAACGCTACGCGAGACATTCCCATCGCGGTCATCGCGTCACTGCTCATACAAGGGTCGTGCTATTTGTTTGAGTATTTCGCGGCCAATTACTACCTGAATAGCGGCTATACCCTGCAGAGCGCGAACGGCTCGGCTGCCCCCATCGGCGACATGATGGTGGTGGTTGGCGATCAGCTATTCGGCATCGGACATGGACGCACGTTCATGCTGATCGAAGCCTTCACCGTCTTCCTCGCCATCTTCGGCACCACGCTCGCCTGCATCAACACCGCAGCCCGCGTGACCTATGCGATGGGCAAGGACGATGAGGCGGCCGAGCACTTCGGCATCCTGCACTCCGAGAACCTGACCCCGCACAAAGCTGTCTGGACGCTGGCTGCAATCTCGGCCGTCGTAGGCTGCCTTGGCGTGGCCCTGGTCTTCGGCGGCGCTTCTGCACCGACGGATGCTGTAATTGCAGCTCTACCGCATGGCCTCTTCTCCAGCTTCGGCTATTTCAGTAATGCGAAGATGGCGGCCATGCCCAACTCACTGCTTGCGGTGACGCTGACTTCCAACTTTGGTACATTCATCCTGTACGGCTTCAGCTGCATGCTGTGCATGGTGGCGTACCACAAGCATCCGAAGTTCAGCTTCATCCGGCACCTTGCCATTCCGCTCTTCGGGATATTGGCAAACCTGGCTTGCATGATCTTCTATCTTGTCGGCTACTCTCTAGGCTACGGCGCCAAGCTGGAACCGCGTATCGCTCTGGCTGTATCCGCTGTCTGGGGTCTCTATGGACTCTTCTACTTCATGACCTCCAGCAAGAAGAAGGGCAAGTCTGTGATCCTTTCGGAGCACCCAGGCATGGGTAACCAAGGGGCATAGCAGGCGCTTCGTATACTAAAGCAGTTGATTAACGCACCAGAAGGGCAGTACCGAGTCTTATGCTGGATCTCGAATTTAGCCAGTTTTCCGATCGCGGGCCAACGCGGAAGCGAAACGAAGACTATGCAGGCTCGGTACTGCCCGATACTCCCCACGAAATGCGCTCCCGCGGCTGGCTCTTTGCCGTGGCCGACGGGGTGGGAGGCCACAACATGGGAGACGTGGCCTCCCGCACCGCCGTAGAGAGCGTCCGCTCTGGATTCCGCCGAGCGCCAGCCGGCGAGCAGCTTACTACTACACTCACACGTCTTGTACAGCAGGCCAGTTCCAGCATTCTTGCCGCGGCCAGATCGGCTGGAGCGGCCGGCAGCGGCATGGCCACCACGATCGTGCTCTGCGCCCTGCGTTACGACCGGGCCGTGATCGCGCATGTGGGCGACTCCCGCTGCTACCGCATACAGCACAACGCCGTGACCCAGCTGACCAACGATCACACCGTCGCCAATGAGCAGAAGCTGATGGGCCTGATCACGGCGCAGGAGTTCAACTCCTCCGCCAATAAACACCTGTTGAGCCGCTCGCTGGGCATCGACCTTTTTGTCGCGCCGGATATCAAGGAGATCCAGGTCATCGCGGGCGACATCTTCGTTCTCTGTTCAGACGGCCTGCACAACGGCGTAACCGATGCCGATCTGCTGCGTATCGCCGGCAAGGGCGGTGATCTGAACAAGATGGCCGAAAAACTGGCCCATCACGCCATGGAACAGGATGGCCGCGATAATGTTACGGTTACCATAATTCGTGTCCGGGATGTGGAGCGGATTGGCATGTACCGCGGCCGGCCCTATAAAATCCGATAAAGCTTCTAATCACTTTTTTACAGACTCTTTATCGGCCTGTCTGTTCTTCTTGAGGTGTGATGAAAACGCTGGAGCCCGGTACAGACCTGGACAACTACCGGATTGAAGAGTCCGTCGCGACGAGCGGCATGGCTTCCATCTATCGCGGAACTGACAAACGGGACGGCCGCCAGGTCGCCATCAAAGTGCCGCATCCTGAAATGGAGAGCGATACCGTTCTCTTTGAGCGCTTCCGCCGCGAGGCGACGATCGGCCAGACGCTGGACCATCCCGGCGTGATGAAAGTGTATGACGGCGAGAAGAGCAGACGCGTCTACATGGTGATGGAGTGGGTGCCGGGGCGCCTGCTGCGCAAGATACTCGACGAGACACCCAAGCTTCCCATCGAACGCGCCGTGCACATCACGCTGGGCATCTGCGACGCGCTGGATTACTGCCACACCCACGGCGTCATACACCGCGATCTGAAGCCGGAGAACATCATGGTGGACGAGCAGGACAACATCAAGCTGATCGACTTCGGCATCGCGGGCAACGCGAGCTCGCGCCGGCTGACCTTTGCCAACTTCTCGCAGACGCTGGGTACGCCGGACTACATCTCGCCGGAGCAGGTGAAGGGCAAGCGCGGCGATGCGCGCAGCGACATCTTTTCGCTTGGCGTGATCCTCTACGAGATGCTGACCGGTAAGGTGCCGTATACCGGCGACAATCCCTTTGCGGTAATGAACGACCGCCTGATGAACAGTCCGGAGCCGCCGCGCGAGATCGAACCAGCGATCTCACCGCAACTGCAGGAGATCGTCTACCGCGCGCTGGAACGCGACCCGCGCAATCGCTACGGCTCAACCCATGAGCTTGCGGTAGACCTGCGGCATCCGGAGCGGGTGGGCATCACGGAGCGCAAGGAAGAGCAGAACTGGAAGAATAAAAAATCGGCCGTGCCTGGCACGGTGATCAAGTACGCTATTCTGGCGCTGATCCCGGTCGTCATCCTTGGGTTGCTGTTCTATGTCGCGAAACACTAGGGGTCGCGAAACACCAGGGGTCGCCAGGCCCTGACTAGCGCGGCAGGAATTCATCCGCATAGATGACGAACTCCGGATAGGCACCTGCGCCCAGCTCATACATATCCATGCCGGCACGTTCCCCTTCTCCGCCGGAGTGGAAGGCTACCAGCTTATTCAGCAACCAGTTCAATGCATACGCCAGCGGCAGAACGAAGCCGAGCAGCGTGGCGATGCCCGCAAGCTGCGCCAGCAGCTGACCGAGTACGGGCACACCGAAGCGGCCCATGAACCCCAGTGCAAACAGACCCCACAGGCCGCCGCCTGCATGCATGGAGATCCCGCCCGTCGGGTCGTCGATGCCGCAACGCAGCTCCAGGGTCTCCGTCAGTAAGGGAATGGCGCCGCCCAGCATCATGCCGATCAGCAGAGCCGCGGCAGGCGTCACGGAGGCGCAGATGGCGCTGCTTGCAGCCAGGCCAGCGACCCAGCCGTTCGCGCTCAGGGAGGCGTCCGGCTTGCCAAAGCGATAGTGGGTGACGAAGAACGCGGTTAGCAGCGAGCCGGAGGCGCAGAGCACGGTATTTACCGCCACCAGCACGATGGTTCCGGGGGCGATGCCGGCAAAGAGCAGCGCGCCGGCACCGTTCAAGCCAATCCAGCCGGCCAGCATGAGCATGCTGCCAAGGAGCACGAAGACAATATGGTGACCCGGGAATACCGCGGGCTGCTGGCCGCGTTCAAACTTGCCGTAGCGCGGGCCTGCAATCCAGACGATAGTCAGAGCGGTCAGTCCGCCCAGAACCTGCAGGGTGCCCGCGCCGGCGGCATCGGCAAAGCCACGGCCCAGGCCGTAGTTGGCGCCAAGCTGCGCCAGCCAGCCGCCACCCCAGACCCAGTGGGCAAAGAGCGGATAGACCAGACCTGCGAAGAGCACGGTGGAGAGGCACCCGGCGCGCAGCCGCAGGCGGTCTGCCCCGGACCCCCACGGAATCAGCGCAGCAAGAGCGACGCCGAATATCTGCAGCAGGGCCGCCAGCGACGCCGGCGAGCCGTCCAGAGGCAGGCCATGCAGGAAGAATGGGCCTGTAGCGAGCCATCCCCAGGGCTTGCCTGCGATCGAAACGGTGTGCTGCGGCAGGCCGGCGTAGCCCTCCCATGCATAGCCGAAGGCGAAGTAGGAGATGGCCGCGACCGCAAGAATACAGATGGAGCCGAGCATGGACTGGGCGGCGCTGCGCGAGCGGCCCAGACCGGTATTGAGCAGCGCCAGGCCGGCAATCGCCAGCGGGACCATAAGTACCAGCACGCAGACGAGCAGCGTTCCGGCCTCGGAGAGCGGTTGCGGGGCAAGACTCAACGGGTTCACTGCGACACCTCATTCTCCAGCATGTAGGTGCGGGTCACCAGGACCAGGCCCAGCAACTCTACAGCGATACCGGCCAGCATGAACGCGGCCCGCGAACCCTGACGCGGCAGTAGGATAATCGCCGCCAGCACAAGGAACCATCCCATCAGCAAAAGCAGAAAACCTGTAAATTTCATGGCTATTGCGAAATCATAAATGAAATCAAATACCGTTGGTGGCAAGAATCAGGCGGGCCGCTCAAATTCCAGCCGGCCTCACGGTTCTCCGTACGCGTGAAGGCCGGACGCTCTAAGCGCCGGGCATGTCTACAATTGCATAGGAGGGACGCGTGGCTCACTGGACCCGATTTCCGGCACAGGTGCGTGCAATGGCCGCCGATCGCTCCGGCACCATTCTGCTGGAGACGCTGCGCTTTGACGCTGCCAACCGGCACAGCTACCTCTTCCAGGACCCCGTTCGCATTCTCACCACGGAAACTCTCGATGAGATTCCGCGGCTCTTTGCGAGGATCGAGGAGGCGATCGCGGAGGGTCTGTACGTCGCAGGCTACTTTGCCTATGAGTGCGGCTATTATTTTGAACGCCGCGGCGAGGCTTCGCTAGCACCCCAGCCCATGCCGCTCGCGTGGTTCGGAGTCTACGAGCAGCCGGCCGTCTTCGATCACGCAGAGGGCCGCTTTCTGCAGCCGCATTCCCTGCCGGATAGCGACAGGCAAATTTACGCGAGCACCAAGCCGCTCTCGGACCACGTGGCGCTGGGGATTCCGAAGCCGGAGTATCTGGCGAGCCTTCTGAAGATCAAGGACTATATCGCCGCCGGCGAAACGTATCAGGTCAACTTCACCGACGGAATATCGCTGCGCACGGAGGAGTCTGCCGGTGCGCTCTTTGCGTCGCTCTCTCGGCACCACTCCGCGGCCTATGGAGCGATGATGAACATCGCAGGAGATCACATTCTCTCGTTCTCGCCGGAGCTGTTCTTCCAGCGAGACGGCAGCTCCATTGAAACCCGCCCCATGAAGGGCACTATGCGCCGCGGACTGGATGCCGCCGAAGATGCGGCGGCCGCGCGGCGCCTGCAGAACGACGCCAAGAACCGCAGCGAGCATGTGATGATCGTGGACCTGCTGCGCAACGACCTGGGCCGCATCTGCACCATGGGCAGCGTGCGCACGGAGAATCTCTTCTCCATCGAACGCTATGAGACGCTGCTGCAGATGGTGTCGACGGTCGCAGGCACACTGCGCCCGGGAGTGACGTACTACGAGATCTTCCGCAGCTTGTTCCCAAGCGGTTCGGTGACCGGCGCACCCAAGATCCGCACCATGCAGATCATCCGCGAACTGGAGAAGCAGCCGCGCGGCGTCTATACCGGTGCCATCGGCTTCATCTCGCCCAATAGCACTGCGCGCTTCAACGTGGCCATTCGCACCCTCGTGCTGAAAGACGGCCTGGCGCGCATGGGCGTGGGCGGCGGCATCGTGGCCGAGTCAGATCCCGAGGATGAGCATCGCGAGTGCCTGCTGAAGGCCGCCTTCCTGACGCGTACGCGCCATGACTTTCAGCTCATCGAGACCATGCTCTGGGACAAGGAGTTCGACCGGCTCCCGCTGCATATGGACCGGCTGGGGTCATCTGCGCTGTACTTCGATTTCGCTTTCGACAGCGAGGCGGTTCTCGCGCGGCTGCAGGCGCTCGCGGATTCGTTCGCCGCGGGCGAACGCAGGAGGGTCCGGCTGCTGCTGAACCACGACGGTGAGATCACGCTGGAGAGCGTTGCATTGCATGGCGGGCCTTCACTTGAGCTTGTGAAGCTATCGACGGAGCGCACAGACCCTGGCGACGTCTATCTTCGCCACAAGACGACGCATCGCGCGCTATATGACCGGCAGTTCGCGGAGGCGCGCGCGGAAGGCTTCGACGAAGTGATCTTCGCCAACGAAAGAGGCGAGATCACCGAAGGCGCCATCAGCAATATTTTTATCGAGAAGGATGGCAGGCTGCTTACGCCTCCGCCACGCTGCGGCCTGCTGGCAGGAGTTTACCGGCGGCATCTTCTTGAGACGCGCGCGAACGCGGAGGAACGCGTTCTGACGATCGACGATTTGACCTGTGCAGACGCCATCTATCTCTGCAACTCCGTGCGCGGCATGCACAAGGTGCGGTCGCTCTGCCTGGGCGAGACGGAAGCGCCGCATCTTGCAAGCGAACAGGTTTGCGGATAGGCTCTCTTTACGATGTCGAGCTCTGCCCACCCCAGCGGTCTTTCAGCAGAACAGATCGCCGAGCTGCGTTCGCTCGCCACGGCCGCGGCAGAACGCTCCTATTCGCCGTACAGCAAATTCCGCGTGGGCGCAGCCGTGCTGCTGGAAGACGGCAGCATCTTCACGGGCGCTAACATCGAGAATGCGTCCTATCGATTAACTATCTGCGCGGAGCATACGGCGATCGCCAAGGCCGTAAATGAGCACGGCCCACGGACCCGCATACGCGCGATCGCGGTGGACAATTTGAACGGCGCGGCGAGCTTTCCCTGCGGCCCGTGCCGGCAGATACTGCTCGAGTTCGGCGGCGCGAAGACCTGGGTCTTCGCGCCCGGCAAAGACGGGCCCGCGGACGCCGCGCTCAGCGAGCTGCTGCCCTTCGGATTTCATCTCGACAATTAATTCAATTGGCCGCAGGCGCTTTAGACGCGCAGCATGCCGCCCATCGTTCCACCCATGAACGGGTCGCTGGCGCTGTGGCGTCCGGTCTCGACATGGCCGGCGTAGCGTTTCTCGAAGTCTGCAAAGCCATCCACCTTCACGCTGAAGTCGTACCAACCGAAGCTCTGCTCCAGATTAAGGACCACGACTTCTTTCCCGCTGATCCTTTTCCGGACCGGCGCCGCACCGTATGCATGATCGACGATCTCGATCGCATACGGCTTACTCCCCGTGTTGGCAAGTTGCAGCACGATGTGGCCGGTGAGCCGCTTCGGATCCGGCGCCTCGACCTCATACTCACATGCGATGGCCAGCGCGGGATCGCTCCTGCTGCCGGCAAACTCACGGAAGAATCCATTCGGCCCGTAGACCTCAAAGCGATAGGTGCCGCCGCTAAAGCTATCGAGCGGCCATGACTCCTGCAAGCTGTCTCCCGCAGCCACTGTGTGCGACGTGCCGCGCAGATGTCCTGCGCTCCGCGCATACACATTGAACGGCGCGCCCATCGCCTGTTTGCCGAAGACCTTATCTTCCGCGCGGAAGCGCATCTCGACCATACTTCCGCCGCCACTCAACCCGGCCTCCACGTACAACTCATAGGGCAGCGCGCAGGAAGGGCGAACTCCCTTCTCCTGATGCGGAAGCAGCCCGGAGCCGTGTGTGTTCTGCGCGACGCTCGCAATCTCTTCGTCACTCAGCTTGCGATAATCCGACGGCACCGGCTGGAACTGCGCCTTGTGAATTCCTTCTACAAAGGGATCGCGCTCCAAGAATGGCAGCGGCGTGGGCTTTTCGCCGTCGAAGCGGCGGAAGATGCTGGTGAGATCGCCGGAGACGGCGCGCCGCCATGGGCTGATATTCTCCTCCCGCACTTTGCTGCCGTATTTGCTGTTCAGGAAATGCTCCAGAAACTGGTTGACCGAGGTGTGCTCGAAGAGCTGCGAGTTGACCCAGCCGCCGCGGCTCCACGGCGACGCAACGATCATGGGCACGCGAAAGCCCATCCCGACCGGCCCGGTGCGCGCGTTCTTTTCCGGGATGCCCTGCTGCACTTCGTCCTGCCGATAGACATACTCTGTTTCGCTCACCAGCCCAGGCGAGACACTACCGGTGGTCTTGTCGCGCGGATCGGGCGCGACGTACGGCGGAATATGGTCGAAGTAGCCGTCGTTCTCGTCATAGGTGAGGATGAAGATGGTCTTCTTCCACACCTCCGGATCTTTGGTGAGGATATCCATCACCTCGGAGAGGTACCATGCGCCATACCACGGCGCCGTCGGATGATCGGAAAACCTCTCCGGCGCGGCCAGCCAGCTGACCGTGGGCAGCTGGCCCTTCTCCACATCCTCGCGGAACTGGTGCAGCACGTCGCCTTTGGGTACGGTCATATTGCGCTGGGTTGCGCCGTCCTGGTAGCTCAACTCTTCCAGAGAGTGAAAATCCGGATCACCCACGTTCGTTGTGAAGGCGCGCAGATGCAGTTCCTGTTCGGCCGGCGTCAGTCTGGCGAATGCTCCAGACCCGATCAGCACATCCTTTTTGCATTGCGCCAGATCATTCTTTCTCTCCCTGAGATCGGTGAGCGTCTGCGCAGGCGCATTGGGTTCCGCCGCCTTCTTTTCCAGCTCAGCTACTTCCTCTTCCAGCAACAGGATCGCCTGGGGCAGGTTCTGCTGATAGCGCTCCTGCTTGTTCACGTTGTACTGAGCAAAGAGCTCAAGAATGTTACAGCCGTAGTTGGAGAGCCACGCTATTGCATCCTGCGTCAGGCCGTACTCCCGCCAAAGCTCGTTCTGATAGAACTTCCAGGAGATGCCGTTCTTCCGCAGCTGCTCGGGGAAGGTGGGCCAGTCCATGGGGTTGTCGAAGTAGTCGTCGTTGTACAGGTGCGCTGGAGACGCGGCGTCCTTGCGCACGGTCCCGGTCCAGAAGATGGAGCGGTTGGGCGTCGTCTCGGTCATGGCGCCGGAGAAGTTCTGATCGCAGACGGTGAAGGCATCGGCCAGCGCGTAGTAGAAGGGAATGTCTTCGCGCGTGTAATGCCCCATGGTCAGCGGCATATCGGCATACTCCAGCTTGTGCGAACGCTTCGCCTCCAGCCACTGGTCATAGAGGCCGCTGTTCCAGGCATCCACCTGGCTATGGCGGTTATGCGGCAGATAGCTCATCCATGTGGCACGCGTGTCTTTGATATCGAAGCGGAAAGGAGCATAGGTCTCGCCTTTGGCGTTGGTCTGCAGCCACACAGGAGCGTTGTTGGCAAGCCGGAGGGCGCGGGGGTCGTTGAAGCCGCGGACGCCACGCAGCGTGCCCAGGGCGTGGTCAAAGGAGCGGTTCTCCTGCATCAGGATGACGACGTGCTCGGCGTCCAGATAGGAGCTGCCCAGAGCGGGGTCGATGGCAAAGGCGCGCTGAATGGACTCTGGAAAGGCCCCTGAAAATGCCGCGGCGCTCGAAAGCAAAGTCGCTCGTTTGAGAAAATCGCGGCGCGTGTGCATGAACGTCTCCGAAGGTAGGACGGCCAACCAGAAGGGTATAGCTTACGCCATTTATGTTGTTGGGACGTAAAGCGAGAATCGCAAGTATCCCCGCGATTCCGGGCTATAGAATTGGATGCTATGGCCCCGGATCCAGGTCAAAATGCCTCAGGTCAAAACGTCGCGCTGGTCGCCATCGGACGAAACGAGGGCGATCGCCTGAAGCGCTGCCTGCGCTCCGTCATGGGCAGCGCTGGGACCGTCGTCTACGTCGACTCCGGCTCCACGGACGGCAGCGTGGCCTATGCCGCATCGGCGGGGTGCCATGTGGTAGAACTCGACCCTTCGCGGCCCTTCAGCGCCGCCTATGCGCGGAATGAGGGTGTTGCCTGCATCCTGAAACAAGCGCCCGGGGTGCCGTTCATCCAGTTTGTCGACGGCGACTGCGAGATGGCCGAAGGCTGGCTGGCGCAGGCCGTGGCCGCGTTGGAGCAAAGGCCGGACGTGGGTGCGGTCAGCGGGCATGTGCGCGAACTCTATCCGGAGGCCACCGTCTACAACAAGCTCTGCGACCTGGAGTGGCGGAAAGAGCCGGGCGAGATCGACGCCACCGGCGGCATCTTCATGGTCCGGACTGAAGCTTTTATGGCAGTGGGCGGCTTCCGTCCGGAGGTCATCGCCGCCGAGGACAATGAGTTCTGCATCCGCGTGCGGGCAACAGGCAAAAAGATCCTGCATCTGGATGCGGAGATGGTGCGGCACGATGCCGCCATGACGCACTTCAGCCAGTGGTGGCGCAGGGCAAAGCGTACCGGCCATGCTTACGGGCAGGTGGCCGCGCTGCATGGCAAAGGCGGCGAGCAGTACTTTGTAAGCGATCGCCGCCGGGTATGGGTATGGGGACTGGCTCTGCCGCTGGCGGCGATCCTTCTGGCTCGCGTGACGCACGGCGCTTCCCTGCTGGCTTTGCTGGCTGCATATGCGCTGCAGTTCGTCCGCATCTACCAGTATGGCCGCGGCCGTGGCTGGCCTGCCCGCGATGCGCGTGTTTACGCTTTCTTCACCGTGCTCTTTAAATTTCCCGCATTGCTGGGTCTGCTTGCATATCATTGGCGGCAGTGGCGTGGAGACGATTTTACGATCATCGAACACAAGGGGAGTTAGCGTGCCAGAGCAGACAACCGAACGCCGCGTAGCATTTCTGGGCACCGGCTACATCGCCGATTGGCATGCGCAGTGCATCGCCAGCGTGAGCGGGGTGAAGCTGGTCGCCGTCTGCGACCGCATCCTGCCCAAGGCGCAGGCGCTCGCGAATAAATACGGCGTGGCGAAGGTCTACGGCTCGCTGGAGGAGATGCTTGCCGCTGAAGAGCTGGACGCCGTGCATATCCTGCTGCCACCGAATCTACACTACAGCGCGGCGAAGACGATCCTGGAAGCCGGCGTGAACGTGCTTCTGGAGAAGCCGATGTGCGATCGCGCGGACGATTGCGACGCTCTGGTACGGCTGGCGGCCGAGCGCGGAGCGCGGCTCGGCGTAGCGCACAACTTTCTCTTCGCCCCACCTTACGAGCAACTGCGCAACGATCTGCGGAGAGGCCTGCTCGGGCGCATCGATGCGGTGACGATCACGTGGAACCGTCCTCTGCCGCAGACGGTGTTTGGCCCGTTCGATATATGGATGCTGCGCGACCCGCGCAACATCATGAGCGAGGTCGGCTCGCACTCCGTGGCGCACCTGCTGGATCTGATGGGTGCGCCAGAGCGCATCGACGCGCAGGCGAGCAATCCTGTCGAGCTGCCTACGGGTAAGACCTTCTACCGGCGCTGGCTGGTCAATGCCTACAAGGACCGCGCGGTGGCCGAGCTGCGCTTCTCCTTCGTGCCCGGTTTTTCCGAGTACGGCATTCACGTGCGCGGATCGCTCGCCAGCGGCACGGTGGACTTCGAGCGCAATACCTACACACTGCAGCAGCACCGGCCGCTCGATCCGGACTTCGATAGCCACGCCATGGCCGCTGGTCAGGCGAAGAGCCTGATACATCAGGCGCGACGCACACTCAAGCGATACATCTTCTCGAAGCTGAAGATCGAGAAGCGCGGCAATCCCTATGGCGAGAGCATCGCCCGCGCGATGGATGCCTTCTACGCGCCGGTTGAAGATGAGCGCGTGAGCGGCGCGACCGGAGCAAAGGTCATACGCATATGCGAGGCGATGGCCGCCGCTGCTAATTTGCCAGAGACTGTTCCCGTAGCGATTGCTGCGCAGCCGGAGCGCGCAAAGACGCCGGCGCGCATTCTTGTGCTGGGCGGCACGGGCTTTCTCGGCAAGGAGGTAGTGCGGCAGCTGGTTGCGTCGGGCGAATCCGTGCGGCTGCTGGTGCGCAATGCCGCGAGCGTACCGCCGGATGTGCGGGCTGCCGTGGAGTGCCGTATCGGCGATGTGAGCAATAAACAGGATCTACTGCAGGCGATGGATGGAGTGGAGTGCGTTATCCATCTCGCTCGCGCGAATGTAAAGAGCTGGGCGGACTACAAGGAGTACGAGGTGGAAGCTACGCGCCGCGTGGCCGAATGCGCGATGGAGGCGGGCGTGAAACGGCTGGTCTACACCGGCACCATCGGCTCGTACTATGCCGGAGCGCGCGCGGGCACGATCACGGAAGCGACGCCGCTCATTCCGGAGAAGATCAAGAACTTCTACGGCCGCGCGAAGGCGGAGTCCGAGGCCCTGCTGCTGCAGATGCACCGGGCGCAGGGACTACCCGTGGTCATCCTGCGGCCGGGCATCGTCATCGGTCGCGGCGGAAGCCCTTTCCACTGGGGCGTGGGCACGTGGTGGCATGAGGCCGTCTGCCAGATATGGGGCAAGGGCGAGAATAAGCTGCCGTTCGTACTGGTGCAGGACGTGGCGCGCGGCATACTCGCCTCCGTTTCTACTCCGGGAGTGGAAGGCCAGTCGTTCAATCTGATCGGCGACCCATGCCTGAGCGCGCAGGAGTATCTGGATGAACTCGACCGCTGCGGCGGCATTCGCATTCAACGTCACGCCACGCCGATCCTGCGCTTTTACCTGCTGGACATGCTGAAGTGGGTGGTAAAGATCGCCGTCCGCCATCCGGAGCGGCAGATGCCCTCCTACTACGATTGGGAGGGCCGCACACAGAAGGCCTACTTTGACTGTACCGCGGCGAAGACGGCCCTGGGATGGAAGCCCACCACGTCGCGCGAAGAACTGGTGCGTCTCGGCATTGCAGAGCCGCTGAAGGAGTTCACCGAATAGCTGCTGCTCTACCTGGCTGAGACGTTCAATGTGTATGTGGCGGAGTGCGTGATGATGCCGACGGGTGTACCTGTCTCTCCGTTGAGTATGAATACCGGAAGCGAGACGATGCACAGGGAACCAGCCACCGTTGTAGAGCACCTCAGAATGGTGGGGGCATCGAAACCTGCGATGGATGTGGCCGTAACAACGGGGTCACGGCATAGCCGGCGATGACGCTGCCTGAGCCGGGATTTACGTCGATGGAAAAGTCAACGCCGTTGCCGGTCAGCGTCGTCACAGGAAGCGCGCCGGCGCCAAACTGCACCGTCAGTATGCCAGTCCGCGTGCCCGTAGCGGTTGGGCTGAAGGTGACCGGTCGATCCCGCATCCGCCGGCATGCTGATTTCCTGTATGGAAATCGCCGGTTTCACCTTAGACTAAAGGCACCGCAAGGTAGCTACTCTTTCAACTTCATCGTCCGGTTCGCCGGCGCGAACGTGTGCCACGGGTGGCCTTCTGTCTTCCGCGGAGGAGTGCAGCATGGAGGAACGCAATATCGAAGCGGCCGTCGCAACCGACCATACCTATGGTCTGCGGCGCAGCGTGCTTACGCCGGTGCAGACGCTGGCGCAGTCGATCTCCACTATTGCGCCCACCTGCACGCCGACCATCAACATCCCTCTGGTCTTCGCGCTGGCCGGTAATGGAACGTGGCTGGTCTACTGCCTGGCGCTTGTAGGCATCATGCTGGTGGCGGCGTGCGTCAGCAAGTTTGCCTGCTACACGGCATCACCCGGCTCGCTCTATAAGTACGCGAGCGATTCCCTCCCCGCCTGGGCCGGCGTACTGACGGCATGGTCGCTGCTGCTGGCTTACGTGGAGACGGGCTCCTCCGTGGCCGGCGGATTTGTGCACTACGCGCAGGTGCTTCTTCCCGCGGCGAGCGGGCACGGCATGCTTTGGCCGATGCTATGGGGCGTGGCCGTGGTGGGCGCGGCCATGATCTTTGCCTGCCGCGAGGTGGAGATCTCCACCCGCATGATGCTCTGCATTGAGGGAGTCTCCGTGCTGTCTGTCTCGATCGTGCTGGGACTGGTGCTGTGGCATCACGGGCTGCATGTGGACGCGGCGCAGCTAAGGCTGCAGGGCGTGACCCCTGCAGGCGTGCGCATTGCTCTGGTACTCGCGGTCTTCAGCTCGGTAAGCTTTGACAGCGCGGCCACGCTGGCCCATGAGGTGAAGGATCCGCTGCGCACCATACCGCGCGCGATGATGCTGAGCGCTCTGCTCGCCGGAGTATTTTTTGTGGTGAGCGCCTATACGGAGACGCTCGGCTTCAACAGCGCGGGGCTGGACCTGGGTTCCACCGAAGCGCCGATGCGCGTACTTGCCGCGCTGGTGCATCTGCCGGCCCTGGGCGTGATCATCGACGTCGGCCTGTGCATCGGCCTCTTCGCGTGTACGCTGGCATGCATCACGGCGGCGGCGCGCATCATGCTGCTGATGGCCCATAAAGGCATCGCGCACAAGTGGCTGCTGCGCGGCACGAAGACGGAGCAGCATGCGCCGGTCGAGGCTGCGCTTGTGAGTGGCGCGCTGGTGATGCTGCCCGTGGCCGGGCTGACGCTATTCGGCGTGAACGGCTTCGACATCTATGGCTGGATGGGGTCGATGGCGGTCTATGGATTTCTCTCGGCGTACGCTCTGGTGTGCGTGGCGCTGCCGGTATTTCTGAAGAAGCGGAACGAGCTTTCCGTGTGGATGATGGCGCTACCGGCGACGGCGATCCTCGCGATCCTGCTGGCGCTGGCGGGGACGCTCTACCCGGTGCCCGCGCCGCCGTACAACCGGCTGCCGTATGTCTACCTGGTGACGCTGGCGCTGGGACTAGGTTCGAGCTGGGCGCTAAAGAAACAAAAACATGCCACGGATTAAAAACAGGAACACGGATCCTCACGGATAAGATTTTGAAATTATTAAATTTTTTTGTTTTTAAATCCTTGTGTCTTTAAAAATCCGTGGTGGGTCTTTACTCGTGCCCGATGTCTTCATTCCAGACATCGGGATTTTTTCTGATGTAGCCGGCGAGCATCGCGGCGCACTCATCGGAGTTGAGGTCGACGACCTCCACGCCCAGGTCGAGCAGCCATGCGGCGCCGCCGGTGAAGTTGCGGCTCTCACCGATGATGACGTGGCCGATGCCGAACTGGCGCACCAGACCGCTGCAGTACCAGCAAGGCTCAAGCGTGGTGACCATGGTGGTCTCGCGATAGGAGCGCATGCGGCCGGCGGCGCGGAAGGCGTCGGTCTCGCCGTGGATGGAAGGGTCGCCCAACTGCACACGGCGGTTGCGGCCGGAGCCGAGCAGATTGCCCTCCGCGTCAAAGAGCGCGGCGCCGATAGGAATGCCACCTTCGGCAAGGCCGGTGCGTGCCTCTGCCAGCGCGACGGCAAGCATGGCGTTGTAATTAAGAGCGTTTGGCATGGTCACCTGTCTCTCAACGATACCGCACCGCAAAAATATCGGGATGACATTGCGGCATACCGATCAATCGAGGAAAGCTTTAGAAGAGCCAGCTCAGAGACATCTGTATCTGCCGCGCGCTGCCGATGGTGTGACGCGCAATGCCAAGACCTGCCGGGCAGGCATAGACGCCGTCGTTATCAAAAGCACCGGGTGAAGTAGCGCAGTTTTGGGGTATCACATTCCCCTGACCGGTCTCCACCGGTGCAAAGTTATTGTAGAAGGGATTTTGCGCCACATTGTCCGTGGGAATGTCCAGGCTGGTGGTGTTCGTCAGATTATAGACATCGAGGGTATAGCGAAGAGTGTTACCGGGTGTGATCTTCATGGTCTTCACCAGAGAAGCATCCGCACGTTTCTGGAGGGACTGGCGGAAGATATTGCGCTGGCCGCTGACGAACTTGGTCTCAAAGTAATCGCCCTGGGGAACACCGTAGGATTGCCCCTCCGGCGTTGTGGGATCGAGTAACGGAATATCGAAGCAGCTGGCCTTTAGCGCTGCACCTGTATTCGTGTTTTCGTTGTAGAAGGCACCGGTAAATCCCGTCTTGGCATTCTTGGGTGTGCATCCGGGCGCAAGCGGAACGATGGGGTTGGTGATGCCGTTGAAGGTGGAGTAAAAGATGCTGCCCACGGCGCCGGTGTAGTCGATGATGCTGTAGGGCTGGCCGCTCTGCACAATGCCGAGACCCTGGATGGACCAGCCATCGGCGGCACGTCCCTTCCAGCTGGTCTCGCTGAAGAACTGCGGCAGGGTGTAGGACCAGGTGAAGTTAAAGACATGCTTGCGGTCAAAGTCCGCCGAACCGTAACCGCCGCGCAGATAGTTCGGATTGTTGCCGTTGTAGAAGAGACCCATGCCGCTCTGCTCATCCGTGGTGTGGGACCAGGTGTAGGAGGCACCGGCCTGCAGGCCGTGGCTCAGGCGCTTCTCAAAGTGCACCTGTAGCGCGTGGTAAGCAGAGATACCGGCCGCGGTATACGACTCAGATTCCGACGAATAGCCGATGTACGGTACGCGAAGATCGATATTACCGCCCTCGTAGTTGTCCATGTACGTGCCGTAGGCGCAGCCGGAATCATTGTTGACGCAGGCGGGCGGGCCTCCGCTGCCGTCGGTAATCGTATAGCCATAGCTGAAGTCCTGCTCGGCCGGGGTTCCGGGGTGCGTGGGGTTGGTGGGCAGCGCGAGATTGGCTTGATTGAACGGCAGTGGAATGATCTGGTGGCGACCCAGGTTGCCGACGTAGCCGATCTCGATCATCATGTCGTTGCGCGGCTGCCACTGCACGTTGAGCGTAAAGTTCATGCTGTAGGGCAGCTTGTTGGCGCGGTTGTATACGCCCAGGGTATAGGGCGATGTGCCCCCCTCAATATCCGATACGCCGGGCAGGGTCACGCTTGCCGCACTGGGATTGCTTGGTCCGGGTGTCAGAGTCAGACCCCATGGCGTGGCCAGATTGAATCCATCGGTCACGCCGGCGAGCGGATCGGAGCCGCAGATGGGAATGAAGTTCTCATAGTAATAACCAACGTCATAGTTGCCTTGATAGTTTGTGCAGTTCTGCTCCGTCACGAACGGCGGACTCTGCTGTACGCCGTTGGGACCGCCTCTGATCTCGCCGGCGGCAAAGCCCGGTGAGAGATAGGTGAAGAGTTCGCCGCGATCGTAGTACAGGCCCATGCCGGTGCGAACAACGACCTTGTTGTCGAGGTAGCCGGGCTGCCATGCAAGACCAAGACGCGGCGCCATGCCCCACTGCCGGCCAGTCAGCGTCGTCTTGCTCACGCCGGGTGTTCCGTTGGCATTGTTGCCGGCGATGATGAGACCGCTTGAGGTCGCGTTGCTGCCGTTGAAGACGTAATTGTTGGGATTGAAGTTATAGATGTCGCCGTTCTTCTCTGACAGGCCCCCATTCCAGTCGTAGCGCAGACCGGCGGTAAGGCTCAGGCGCGGCGTAATCTGGAACTTATCCTGCAGATAGAGGCCGATCTGGTTGGCGCGGTAGTAGCGATTGGCATTGCCCTGCAGATAAGTGGTGGCCGCGAAACCATCGGTGGTGTAGGGCGTCACCCAATTATGCTCATAACTCTCGAAGGTCGGCGTGGTCACCAGGCCTTTGCCGGTGCGCAGGTCGCGCACGTTCAACTGGGTATAGGCAAAGCTGCCGCCGAAGGTGACGGTGTGCCTGCCCTTGATCCAGATGGCATTCGCTGAGGGCTCAAGACGGTTCTCGAAGACGCCGGTGTTGGAGCCCTGCGACTGAGCGTTCGGGCCGATGGCAAGTGTAGGTTGCGTCGGCTCGCCTACGGGCTCGCCCCCAGGGTTGTTATAGCCGAGTGCATCGATGATGGTGATGCCGGGAAAGTAGGTACCGAAGGCCGAGCTCATGCCGATCGAAGCCGGGTTGAAAGCCTGATCGTTGTCGACATAGACCTTCTCCCGCAGGAAGCCAAGAGTCTCAGTCAGATTAAAGCTGGAGTTGATGGTCTGCGCGTTGTTGATGGAGAAGACCTGCGAACCCGCATCGGTATGTGCCGTGAAGCCGGGCACATTCGAAAAAGCATAGGGTGAAGTGGAAGGATCATGCTGGTAGTAGTACTTCAGCGAGAGTGTGTCCTTGGCGCTTGCGTTCCAGTCCAGATCGGCTACGGCCTGGTCGGATTTGAATGTAGCCGAGCCCGGCATGAAGGCATCATATGGCGAGAAATAATCGGCGTAATCCCCGGGCGTCTGATTCGGGATCAGCCAACTGCCCGGCTCATTGCCGATGGACCCGTACTGGAAGAGCCTTAACCCAACGGGATTCGTCGCCCAGTCTGACGAGCTGTCCGGCACGAAACCCCAGCCCGACGCCAGCGCAGTCAGCCCTGCTGGCGAGCGATCGTCCGTCAGGCCATAGGGCACATCCAGCAGTTCATCGCCCGTCTCCTGGTCGGAGATATGGACGTGCTGATACGCAAGATAGCCGTAGAGCTTGTTCTTGAGGATTGGGCCACCTACATCGCCACCCAATGTGTAACGATGCAGCTCAGGATTCTTGTCGGCAGCAGGAATATTGTGATCCTTCTTGAAGAAGAACGGCGCGGCATTGATCCAGTTCGTCCCGCGATGGAGGTAAGCGCTGCCGTGGATCTGGTCGCTACCTGACTTGGTGCTGAGATCGATATGCGCGCCGGAGGTAGAGCCCTGCTCGGCGTCGTACATCGAGGAGTTTACGCGTACCTCTTCCACCGTCTCGGGCGCAGGCGTCGGAATTGCATTGCCGATGGCAAGATAGACCGACGCTGCGCTGGGTACCACACCGCCCGCGGCGGAGTTGCCCTGGCCGGTGTTGTTGACGATGCGGGCTGACTCCACCTGCGAGGTACTTTTGCCGTTGAAGAGGTTGCTGGCATCGACGCCGTTAATTAGGAAGCTGTTGGAGGTGTCGCGCTGGCCGTTGGCCCAGATGGGCGCATTGCCGAGGCCGCTGTTCACGCCGGTACCACCGGAGAACTCGGCGTTGACGCCCGGCGAGAGGATGGCCAGGCCGGTGAAGCTGCCGGTGGGCAGCGGGATGGCTTCGATCTGCGCCTTATCGAGGACGTAGCCGACGGTGGTATCCACGGCGTTCATCAGCGGCGTGGCGGAGACGGTCACGGAGGTGTCGGCAGAGCCGAGCTTCAGCCCGACATTCAGCGAGGTCGTGCGGTCGGCCTGCACCTGGATGGCGGGATACTTCGCCGCCTCGAATCCGGCAAGCGTGTAGGAGAGCGTGTAGGTGCCGATGGGCAGGTTGACGAAGGTGTACTCGCCGCTGTCGTTCGTGGTGGCCGTGCGGGTAATGCCGTTGTGTTCTCCGGTCAGGATCACGGACACATTCGGCAGGCTGTTGCCATCCGGGTCAGTAAGCGCGCCGGCGATGCCGCCGAGGGTCTGCTGCGCCGCCGCGGGAAGAGCGATGAGCAGACATGCTGCCAACAGAGAGACGAAGAGTACGTTTACCCTGATCTTGAACATGAGCGCTGGCCTCGAATGTGAAGTCGTATTGAATCTGAAAACTTATATGTGGGTACGACAATGCATCCGCATTGCGGATGCACGACTGCCAAAGCCTGAAGAGTGCTTGGTGAGTGAAGCAGCGGTTGAGCCGGCAAATTCTGCTAGGTACCGGCAAATGTCTGCACAAAAGTTTTTGTAATGAACGATATAGTACATCCGCACGAGCAAAATTGCGCATATCAAAAAAATTTATGGCCGGCGTGGTAGGTTTAGCATAAAAGTGCGGCGTGGAGGGCTTCTATGCGAGCGTATACCGAGTACTGGGTCGCCATGCTGCTGCGGGGATTTCTCGCCGTCCTGGCGGGAACGGCGATCCTTTTCCTGACGGGCATCGCGGCGACGGTCCTGCTGCTGCCGCTGGCCATCGTATCGACGATCCTGTGCCTGGCGGCCTATGGCGTTGTAGACAGCGCCCTGGTGATCGCAAGCAGCTTTATGATTCCCCGGAACCGGCCGGGACGCCTCGTGCTGCGTGTGCAGGGAGTGTGCGGGTTAATATTCGGCGCACTGATGTTCTCCGTGATCTATGACCGCGTCACCATCGCGTGGTTTCTCTATCTGGCGGCGGCCCAGGCAACCGCCGTCGCTATCGCGGAGTTCGGCGTGGCGCGAGGAACCGCGGACCATCATCAATCGAAATGGTGTTATGTGTCGACGGTAATCGCTGCCGCGTCGGCGATCGTTCTGCTTTCAGTGGGCGGTCTGGGGCACAAGAACATTGTGTGGGTCATCTATAGCTATCTCGGCGTCTTTGGATTCAACCTGATCGCTCTCTCGGCGTGGATGCTCTTCGAGGATCGGCATCGTATGGCCGCGGACGTATGATTTACAGACACTCACGCAGGATGCTTCCGTAGTATTAGCCTGAGGCCGATTCGACTCTGTATGTTCTATGCATGATCTCCTTATCCGATTTCTGATTGGCGGCGTTGTCGTCAGCTCGTTCTCCCTGCTGGGCGAGATCTTTCAGCCCAAGAGCTTCGCCGGCCTCTTTGGAGCCGCGCCTTCGATCGCGCTGGCGACACTGGGGCTGACCATCGTGCGGCATGGGCACGCGTATGCGGCCATCGAAGCGCAGTCGATGCTGCCGGGGGCGATCGCATTCTTCTTCTATGCGAGCGCGGTGAGCCGCATTCTGCGGCACTACAAGACACATGCGCTGGTGACGACGCTGGCGCTGATGCCGGTCTGGTTCGGCATCGCATTCGGGCTGCACACGCTCCTGATGAGGTGGCCGGTATGATGGTTCGCATACGGCTGGCGGCGCTGAAGGACATCAAGCCGCAAGAGGTTGTGCAGCGATTTCTCTTCGGCGGCGCCTGCTCGCTGGCAGCGTATGAGATCGCGCAGCGATTCGGGCCAGTCATCGGCGGGCTGTTTCTGGCCTTTCCGGCGATATTTCCAGCGAGTGCGAGCCTGGTGGAGAAGCATCACCGCGAGAATGTGCAGGCCGCGGGTGGCGATGGCGTGACCGAGGGACGGCTGGCGGCAGCTATGGACGCGGCAGGTGCTGCCATCGGCTGCATCGGCTTGATGGGGTTTGCGCTGGTGATGTGGCGCGAGCTGCCGCTGCAGCCTGCCGGGCTTGTGCTGGCAGAGTCCCTGCTCGCATGGGTGGTGCTGGCGGCAGGCTTCTGGCTCTATCGCAGGCGTCGCATTGATTCGGAACCAACGGTGCTGCCAAAGGTTTAGCTCCGACGGCTCTCTGCTTTTCGGAGTATGCTTCAGCACAGTCGTTCCTTCCACGTAACACTCTCCCTGGCCGCAAGCTGAGCATTCCAAAGCACGAAAGAGCCGCCAAAACATTTTGGCCTCTTCTGTCCTATACCGGACATAAAGATTGATTTCTCAGTGAGATACTTCCCTCACTGATCAATCAGATATTGCTTCTAACGTTTTTTGGCCACCTTTAGCGGCGTTCGTATACGAAGAGAGAGCAAGGACTCCATGGCCGCACAGGCTAAGAATCTTCTACTAGGGACGCTGCCTCTACCCTATCGAAGCTCCCTACTCTCGCGCTTGAAGCCGGTCGCGCTCCCCATCCGGACTGTTCTCTACGAAGCCGAGGAGACGCCGAAGTATGCCCACTTCATGACCTCAGGCGTCGCTTCCATCGTGAGCTCCATGTCCGACGGCTCCAGCGCCGAAGTCGGCATCTGGGGCAAGGAGGGCCTGGTGGAGAGCTTTCACCTGCTCGGACCGGCGAAGGTGCCGAACCGCTGCTTCATCCAGATGGAAGGCACCGCTCTGCGCATGCCCTTTAAGGAGCTGCAGGATGAGTTTCTACAGGAAGAGGCGCTGCACCACCTGGTGCTCCAGTGCGTGCAGCGCCAGGGATTCATCCTCGGCCAGCTTGCCGCGTGTAACCGGCTGCATAGCGCGGAGGAACGTCTGGCGCGCTGGCTGCTGATGGTGCGCGACCGCACCGAGAGCGATCACTTTCTGCTGACGCAGGAGTTTATGGCCACCATGCTGGGAGCGCGGCGCACCACCGTGACCCTGGCGGCTGGAGCCCTGCAGCGCAATGGACTCATCCAGTACAGCCGCGGAAAGATCCATATCCTGGACGGCAAGGGGCTGGAGAAGGTGGCCTGCGAGTGCTACCAGACAGTGCGCAATCTGTACGTCAATTTTTATAAGTGATTTTGTGTCCTGGAAAAAATGCGGGGCCTGCTGGTTTGCAGGCCCCTTTCCTTTTGGAGGAACTTTTTCGTCCGCAGTTTAGTGGATCTGGTTGATGGTCACGCGGACCTTGGCTGCGATCGGCGCCGGGAGCGGAGCATAGGTCATGCCGGCCGCTTCGCCTTCGCCGTGGTCGAGCATCCAGTGCAGGAAGTCCACCAGGATCTTGCCCTTGTTCGGATCGGCGGACTGAACCGGAATCAGCAGATACGTGAAGGACGAGATGGGATAGGAGGCCACGCCAGGGGCATTGGTGATGGAGACGCGGTAGTCGGCAGGCATGCTCTTGATGGCGCCGGCGGCGGCAGCCGTGACGCTGGCAGTGGATGCCTTGACGAACTTGCCGGCGGCATTCTTCACCTGACCGTAGGACATGTTGTTGGATACCGCATAGATCAGCTCAACGTAGCCGAAGCTATAAGGGCTGTTGCGAATCATGCCGGCAACACCCTCATTGCCCTTCTGCCCGATGCCGAGCGGCCAGCGGACGGAAGCTCCCCTGCCGACGATGGACTGGAAGTCCGGGCTCACCTTGGAGAGGAAGTCCGTGAAGATGAAGTTCGTGCCGGATCCCTCCGCGCGATAGACGGGCAGAATCTGGTGATCTGGGAACTTGATGCCGGGATTGTCCTTGGCGATGCGGGAATCATTCCAGTTGGTGATGCGGCCGAGGTAGATATCGGCGATCACATCGGGCGAGAAGTTGAGATCCTGCGAGACGCCGGGGATGTTATAGACGGGAACGACAGCGCCAAGAACGGTCGGGATGTGGACGAGCTTGACCTTGGAGTCGGAGAGCGCCTGGTCCGTCATGGGCATGTCCGACGCGCCGAAATCAACGATCTTCGTCGTGACCTGGCGAATGCCGCCGCCGGAGCCGATCGACTGGTAGTTGATCTGCACGCCGGGGTGCGCGGCTGCGTACTCGCTGAACCAGCGCGAGTAGATGGGATACGGGAAGGTAGCGCCGGCGCCGGTGAGGTTCTGGGCTCCGGCTACAGCCGCCATGCCGATCAGAAGTGCTGCTGCGAGAAACTTCGCTTTCATGAATTACTCCTGTGTGTTGCTTCGCTCATTGTTGCGGTGCAGCGGAGGGTCTCCCCTCCGCTGCGCTGCGGGCTGACACCATGAAATTCTACGGAATGTAGTAGCGGAAGCCGGTGAAGATCATGTTGTCATGAGCTGCCGGTGCGCCTGCAGTGCCTGTCCAGCCATTCTTGGTCAGGTAGCTGTAGACCATGGAGTACTGGAGGCGGCCCTTGGCGGGGCTGTTGAAGAAGCGGTAAGTGAAGCCCGCAGTTCCCTCAACGATGTCACGCGTCTGCGCGCCGCAGGAGGAGCTGGGATCATACGGTGCGCCGCCAAAGACACCGCCCGTCGAGCCGGTCGTGGGCGCCACTGTATCCTGCTCCGTGAAGCACGTCGAGGTGTTGATGGTCGGGGGAGCATAACCCACGATGGTGCCGGGTACGCCGCCGACGGTGCCGACATAGTAGGTGCGCTGCGCATCCTCCGCGCCAGCGTAGCCGAAGATGTCCAGCTTCTTCAGTGGGTGCGTTTCGATGGAGAAGAGACCCTGCAGACCGCGCAGAGGCTCGAGCGAGCCATCCGGGTGGACGGTGACATCCGCCAGCTGCGAGCTGCCGTAGCGGTTCACGCCATCGCCGCCCATGATGTGGACGCCGAGGTTGATCTTGTTCTTGACCACGTCAAAGCGCGCATTGGCGAAGTAACCACCGCCGGCTACGGTAACATTGTTGCCGGGCATGGCTGCTGCCGCAGCGTTGCTGGTCTGACCGGGATATATGCGCGAGCGGAAGAAGCGCACAACCGCACCGACCTCATAGTGTCCATAGCCGGGG
>DATMLK010000211.1:0-18335 GCA_035570215.1 Acidobacteriaceae bacterium | reverse complement strand
AACCTTGGAGTTGAACGGGAAGATGCGTTCGACGCCCTGGCCGAAGCTCATCTTGCGTACGGTGAAGGTGCCCTGCGGGCCCAGCTTCTTGGCGATGACGATGCCTTCAAAGGCCTGGAGACGCTCTTTGTCGCCTTCTTTAATCTTGACCTGCACGCGGACGGTGTCGCCGGCGTTGAATTCGGGGTGGTCGGTCCGCTCAAGCTTGGCGGCCAGTCTCTGCATGATGGGGTGAATCGACATAATTACACTTTTCCTTCGAAAGAATCGAGTCTTTAGTTTACACAAAACAGCCGCATTTGGCACGGCGAAATGAGGGTTTTGAGCGGTTTATTGGCCGGATTGCAGCCGCTCCAGCAGCTTGCGCTCCGCCGCCGTCAGTGGAGCCTTCTCCAGCAGGTCCGGGCGGTTGCGCCAGGTCTTCTCAATGGCCTGGGTGCGTCGCCATGCGCGAATAGCGGCATGGTCGCCGCCGGCGAGCACCTCCGGCACGGCGACGCCGCGAAACTCCGCCGGACGCGTGTAGTGCGGGTAGTCCAGCAGGCCGCCAGCTCCGGATACGGAACTGGGCACGCCATTGCCGGTCTTTTCCTCTGCCGCCAGTTCCCCATCGCTTGCGCCGAAGCTCTCGTAGCGCGACGAGTCGGCATTGCCCAGCACGCCGGGCAGCAAACGGACGACGGCATCCACGACAACAGCGGTTGCCAGCTCGCCGCCGGAGAGCACGTAGTCGCCGATGGAGAGTTCGCGGTCGCAGAGCAGATGGTTCACGCGCTCATCCACGCCCTCGTAGCGTCCGCAGACGAGGACCACGCGGTCTGTACTCGCCAACTCGCGCGCAATAGCCTGCGTAAACCTCTGCCCCTGCGCGGAGAGCAGGATCACGGTCTCGCGCTTCGTATCGCGTGTGGATTTTCCGGTGACCCCGATGGACTCCGCCGCCTCAAAGATGGGCTGCGGCTTGAGCACCATGCCCTCGCCGCCGCCGAAGGGACGATCGTCCACCGTCTTGTGACGGTCATGGGTGAAGGCGCGCAGGTCGTGCGTATGGATCTCCACCACCTTTTCTTCAACGGCCCGGCTCAGCACGCCATGCGAGAACGGCGACGCGAAGAACTCCGGAAAGATGGTGAGAATGTCGAAGCGCATGGCAGACTCCATGATAGCCGTTACCGCGGCCTCCGGGGCTAAGACCCGCGTACTGAGATGGATGCGGAAGGCTCCTCGGAATCCGGAGCCGGCCAAGCGCTGGTCGGCCTTTCTGAATAATCATCGTGAGGCCATCGCCGCGATGGACTTCTTCACCGTGCCAACGCTGGCCTTCGGCCTGCTGCACTGCTTCTTCGTCATCTCGCATGACCGGCGGCGCATCCTGCATTTTGGCGTCACGAGGCATCCGAGTAGTGCATGGGTCTCTCAGCATCTGCATAATGCGTTTCCTTATGACTCAGCCCCGAAGTATCTGATCTTCGATCGCGGCTCGAACTTCAATGAAGAAGTGGTCAGCACGATGAAGAGTCTCGGCATCACGCCCAAGCGGACGGCGTTCCGCAGCCCGTGGCAGAATGGCGTTGCCGAACGCTGGGTCGGCAACTGCAGGAGAGATCTGCTCGACCATGTGATCGTGCTGAACCAAAGCCATCTAAAGCGGCTGATGACTGAGTACGTCCGTTACTACCACGAGGACCGGACGCATCTTGGGTTAGGGAAGGAAACTCCTGCGGGTCGAATAGCCGCGAAGGATTCCGATGTGAGTTGCGGGGTTGTATCCACGCCGAGACTCGGCGGCCTGCATCATCGCTACGATCTGGCTGCCTGAATTCTCTTCTGGCAGTCTCGGCGAACTGAAACCCGCCATCGTTGCGGGCCGAAGTGTGTCTACAGGTTCGATTTACGCCCAGAAAGCCTTCTTCGCTGCACCCAATCTGTCAGCCGCAGGCTTCCCAACTGGAAAATCATCAGGGATTCGGCCGCTCTATAACAAAAATGTGTGCAGAATTGCAGTCCGATGGCATTTTGGCGAGGCACAGTCGCTCGCTGCACATTGCACGCCGTTTTATTTGGGGCAACTAAAGCTTCGAGATCCACTTTCGATATATCCAGACAAGTAGGCTTACGCTCACGGCTAGATTTAATAGACCAATCAAACCAATCTGACGAGGGCTGACCTTGTCGTGAAAGAAAATCAAGAAAACAGCTATAGGAATCCATAAGATCGCCGCGGTAGCAATGGCGAGTGTCGCTTGCTTGGGTGTTGCTGGTTCCAATTTCAAACGTACCTCCTCTCTCGCGATACATATGTCGCTTCTAAAAGTGGCAGCCACCGACACCTATTAGCCCTCCAACTGCCATGCCATTGTCGATTGCACTGGTAGCGTTATCGGCAAGCCCTGGAATTGGAAGCCGTCCCTGCGCTGCCAATCCTCCAGTAAACGCTGCGAGCCCCACACCCTCAATAGCCGATGCGTTTGCTCCATACTTCGCGTTTCCGGTTATTGCTAGTGTCGCAGCACCAGAGACGCTGCCTAGAGACGAAGCATAATTAGCAATCGTCTCACCGGGCGGGTGGCCCATACATTCCACTTCGCCGACCATTCTAACGCGCCACAAGACTGGGTGCCCCATTCATCGCGGGGGCGGGTGGCCCATACATTCCACTTCGCCGACCATTCTAACGCGCCACAAGACTGGGTGCCCCATTCATCGTGTTCTGTGCGATGAGTGGGATATTCGCGCGGAACGCGAACCATTTTTATTCCCTCTTCTACTAACTACAAAAGCAAAGACGGTCGTCGCTGCGCGACGATAACCCACTCATTGCGATAAAGCCGCAATGAATGGGGCACCCATCATTCAGGATTTTGGATGTGTGGGCCACCCGCCCGATAAAGCCGCAATGAATGGGGCACCCATCATTCAGGGTTTTGGATGTGTGGGCCACCCGCCCCTGCGGCTGTCACCGGGACACACTCACCCCTCAGAGGCTTTCGGCCCCTCCATGAACTTCCCGACAACCGAAATAACCCAGAGCATTGCGTATAAATCCGCGATACCAAAGGGAGCAATCACGATGGCAGGAATCCACTTAGTGGTCCAGGGAACAAACAGAACCAACGGGAGATGAAACGCCGCGAGGAAGGTCATGGTGATCCAAAACCATAAATGCTTCCTCAGTTTCCATCTCATTACAATGGCAAGGGCAACCATCGCAACTGATATAAGGGACGGACGCGCAAGATCAAATCTCCCGGAATATACAAACAAGAGTGCCAGAAGAACAGTGCCGAAAATAACACAGAGGACTCCCCACCACGGTAGACGCATTTGCTTGTCTTCTGCTGTTATCACTTTGTCTAGTGGCAATTTGCAATCTCCATTCCAGTGCCGACAATATCTAAACCGACTGACACACCAGCAATAACTTGCCCAGCAACTGGTATAGCAGCACCAAGTGACTTCGCAATTCCCACCACACCAACGCCTGCTTGAAGGGCGGGTGGCCCATACATTCCACCTCGCCGCTCATTCTAACGCGCCACAAGACTGGGTGCCCCATTCATCGCGGGCCGGGGTCCTCGGCGAACGTCTTTGTTCGCTGGGGTGGCTGGCGATGAGTGGGACATTCGCGCTACGCGCGAACCCGTTTACGATTTTCCTTACTTTAGCGACAACAGTAACTGCGGTCGTCGCCGCGCGACGATATCCCACCTAGTCGCGATAAGACCGCGCCTATAGGGGGCACCCATTCGTTCCCTATTTAGGATGTAAGGGCCGCGCAGCGCGAACCCGTTCTAAAATCTCTTCCATGCCCAAAGGTCTGAAGCGCTACCAACAGACCGGCGACCTGCACTATGTCACCTTTAGTTGCTATCGCCGCCTGCCGTATCTCGACAAACCGCGGGCGCGCGATGTCTTTGAGGAAGTCCTCGAAATAATGCGCCACAGGCATAACCTCTGGATCAATGCCTATGTGGTCATGCCGGAGCATGTACACCTGCTCCTCAGCGAGCCGGAGAAGTCGCTGTTGGCCGTGGCGCTGAAGGCGCTCAAGCAGGAGTCGGCCAGAAGGCTGAAGGACTCCGAGACAGCCCACTTCTGGCAGGCGCGCTACTACGACTTCAACGTCTACTCCGAGAAGAAGCGGGCCGAGAAGGTGGACTACATCCACTGGAACCCGGTCAAAAGGAAGCTGGTCAGTGAGCCGGAGGAGTGGCCGTGGAGCAGCGCGCGGCACTACGCGACGGGCGGTGAGCAACTCCGCGTCCAGATAACCTCACGATATACGGAGCAGAAGGCGGTCGTCGCTGTGCGACGATAACCCACTCATCGCGATGGAACTGCGATGAATGGGGCACCCGGCGAACGCTGCCGCAGAAATAGGTTTCGCTTCCACAGGCGCGCATGCTGTACTGCTGTGGACTCCTCCACACAAACTTGCGATGGGAATGAGAGGCCCATGACGGCCAGAATGCTCCGCACGAACTCACTGTGTACGAACATAACGATGCTTGCCTTGTTCCTGCTCGCTGCCGGCGCTGCCGCCTACGCCGCGCCCAGGGACGACACCGTCGCAGCCTCTGCCGCATACAGCTCGTCTCTATCCTCTACAGACGCGCTGCCCGACGAGCCGCAGGCCCAGAGCGGCGTGCCGCCTGCGCCGAAGGAAGAAAAAGCGGAGAAGCCGGCAAAGACAGCCTCCGCGAATACCGAAAAGCCTGTAAAGCCCGGCTCGATACGGCCGTTTTCGACGGTAGGCATCGATGTGAAGGTAGGCCTCGCCGGCGCCGGCTTTGATATAGCCACCCCGCTGGCGCGCAAGTTCAACCTGCGCGGTGGAGCGAGCTTCTTCAACTTCGACCACACCTTCGTCTCGGACGGCACCAACTATGACGCAAGCATCGACCTCAAATCCGCCATGCTGGCCATCGACTGGTTCCCCTTTGGCGGCGCATTCCGCCTGAGTCCGATCGTGCAGCTCTACAACGGCAACTCCATGATGGCGAACCTGTCGGTCCCGGCAGGCCAGGAGTTCTCGCTGGGCAACCAGAACTCCTACAGCAGCGTCAGCAACCCCGTGCACGGCACGGCGAACTTCCTGCTCGGCGACCAGGGCGGCAGCCAGGTAGCTCCCGGTTTCACCATGGGCTTCGGCAATATCATTCCGCGCAAGGGCCACTGGAGCGTTCCGTTTGAGATTGGATTTCTCTACATCCAGACGCCGCAGGTCCTGCTGAACTTCCAGGGCACCAGCTGCAATACGCAGGCCGATGCCGCAACGGTGGTTCCCGGGCCGAGCTGCGTCAACATCGCAACCGACCCCACCTCGCAGACGAATGTGAAGCAGGAGCAGACCGACATCAACAACAACCTGAACGAGCTGCGCTTCTTCCCGGTTCTCTCGGTCGGGCTGAGCTACAAGTTCTAAGACAAAAGCAAAAACTTACCACGGATTTTAAAGACAACTACGGATTTTCACGGAGAAGACTTTAGGATTCGATTTCTCTGGGTTTTAAATCCGTGGCAATCCGTTTTTTGTTTTGATCCGTGGTGAGTCTTTAGCTGTTGATCTCGAGCAGACCTTCCGGCAGGCGCATCCGGATGCGCTTTGCGGCGGTGTCGATGCTGACGATGTAGGCCTTCACGAACGGGACCAGGTGCTCGCGGCCGTCCGCCGACCGGACGACCAGCATCGAGGGGAGATCGAGCGTCACGCTTCCTACCGGCGCGCTTACATCCTCGATCAGCCCAACCTCTCTTTCGCCATTAAAGACGGTGCAGCCGACAAGATCACTGATGTAGGCGGCGTCCTCTTCGAGCGGCGCGCGGGCTTCCTCGGGAATGGTCACGTCGAGGCCGTTCAGCTTCTCGGCGTCGTTGATGGAGTCCACATTGGCGAACTTCAGCACCACGCGCCCGGCGTTGCGGCCGGTGGGCAAAAAATAGGACTCGATGGTGTACTCGGCTGATTTGCCTTCTTGGCCGACCTGCACCACGCGGCCGGTGAACTTCTCCGGAAAGTCCGTCAGCAGCTCGGCGAGCAGTTCCCCTTTTCGTCCCTGCGGGCGAAGTAGATGGGCGAGCGTGACGCGCTGGGGTTCGGGCATTTTTTTATTATGCTCGCTTTGCTCGCGCTCCCGCTGGTCGCAAAAGCAGATTCCGGCTTTCGCCGGAATGACAAACAAATACAGGGATCCTTCGACTCGCCTTGGCTCGCTCAGGATGACAATATTACGCGCGGTTGCCGCGGTTATCGTCGTCTTCGTCGAAGTTCGGGCCGCCGTCGTCATCCTCATCATCGTCGTCTTCCACGATGTCGAGGGTGTAGCGCTCGGACATCTTCTCGGAGGCGACGGCAAGAATCGTCCGCAGGGCGCGGGCGGTGCGGCCGCCTTTGCCGATCAGGCGGGTGACATCTTCGTCGGCGACGTAGACCTCGAGCACCGTGGAGTCGTCCTCGGGAAAGGCCTCTACCTCGACCTCATCGGGGGCGTTGACGAGCGACTTCGCGATGGCGGTGAAGAGCGCGACCAGATCGGGCGCGCTGGCTCCGGCGTTCTCAGCAGTGGTGTTCTCAGCAGCTTGGCTCATCAGAGTCTCCGGAGTGGCGAAGGGAGGGCTGTTTAGGCGGCGGGAGTGGGAACAGGCTCAGCCGCAGCGGCGGCCGGCATGGCCATCAGCTTGCCGACGCGCTCGGAGAGCTGCGCGCCATTCTTGGTCCAGTACTCGATGCGCTCGCGCTTCAGGTCGACCGTGGCCGGATTGGTGCGCGGATTGTAGGTACCCACTACCTCGACGGAGCGGCCATTGCGGGCGCGATCCTTCTCGATGACAACGACACGGTAGTAGGGCTGCTTGCGGGCGCCGAAGCGCGCCAGACGGATCATCAACACAGGGTAAGTCCTCTCAAAAAAGCTTTCTGGAATTGGGGGAATCGAAATAATCCTGCACACCCGCATGGGGTACGCGGGGCTACGAATCCCAACACCTAAGTATCGCGGATTCACGTCATTTTCGCAACCGCACCGCGATTTGTGCTCATCCTATGCGCAGGCTGGGAGTAGGATGGGCTTGTGCGCGCGGCGGACGCCCCCTCCCCGGCACTGTGGAGCTACACCATGAGCAGCGTACATCGCGAATATCACAAGTGGTTCTCGCCACACCTGAACCGCCCCATGGAGCTGCTGATCTTCGGCAACTGCGGCGGCGGCAGCAGCACCTTTGTCCCTGCCATCGTCTTCCCCACCGCGCATGGCCGTTTCTATGAGTTTGAGGACAACGGCATGGTGCAGGCCCTTGCCAGCAAGCTGCACCGCGGCGAGATCCAGCTCTTCTGCGTGGACCACCTGGAGGCCTGGGTCGACGATTCGCTCGGTGGCCAGGAGAAGATCGAGCAGCAACTGCGCTATGAACGCTACATTCTGGACGAGGTGCTACCGCTCATCCATAACGCGAAACAACAGCCGCACCTTGCTGCGATCGGCTGCGGTTTCGGCGGCTACCAGGCTGCGAATATCGCTCTGCGCCACCCGGACCGCTTCAACAGCTTCCTGGCCATCGGCACCGACTTCGACGTCTCCTGGCGGCTGAACGGCCACATGGACGAGAACGCCTACCTGAATCTACCGACGTACTACATGCCGAACCTGAACGACTCCTGGTACCTGGACCGCTACCGGCATAACACCTACATCCTGGCCACTGGCGAGCAGGACCCCTGCAAGGACGCGAACGAGCGCATGGCCGGCATTCTGCGGGCCAAGCACATCCCCTGCCGCCTGGATATATGGGGCAACAGCAGCGGCCATGACTGGCCGTGCTGGCAGAAGATGCTGCAGCATTACCTCTGAACTTCCATCACACTTAGCCGTTCAGGAGCGCGGCCGCTGGTCGAGCGGGATGTACTTCTCCTGCTCCGGCGGCACATCCTTCGGCAGAACGCACTTCGGCGGCGGCGTACCCTTGGGTACGGGTGGCGGCGTGGAGCCATCCTTCGGCGGCGCCGGCGGAGCGTTGATGAGAACCTGTCCGGGCGGGCAGGGATTCGCTGAGAGCGTAGGCGTCAGCACGGTGGGCACAGGCGGCGCGTCCGGATCGATGCCCTTGGTGGTGACGTTCATCTTGGAGCCGGGCCAGCTGTACGGTGGGTCGGGTTTATTGCCGTAGCCGACGACGGGAAAGCGTGTCGGCAGGGTGAAGCTTGAGTTATAGATGATGAAGGCCGACCCAGGCTTCTTGTTCTCCTTGCTCACTTTGCCTACGGTACTGCGCTTGCTGAGCAGGATGTCGTCGGAGTAGAGCTGCATCACGTGGCCTCCGGCCACGGTTACGGTGAGCGTATGGCCGTTGAAGGCGTTCTTCTGCTCCACGGCTCCGGGAAAGCGGTTGTCCGAGATCACCACCGCACCGATGCCCGGCGCATAGAAGTAGATGAACTTCAGATCGGGGATGCTATAGTTCAGCGCGGCCTTGCCGATGACGCCGTCCACGGTGAAGATGCCGCGCGAGATGTTGGCCGGTTCGACCTTCGGCGGCTTCTCTTTCTTCTTTTTCTTCTCCTTGGGGCACTTGTGATGCTTGGCCGGAACGCACGGCGGCGGGGGCGGCGGCGGCGCAGGCGTGGTGATGGGGTTGCCGGCCGCGTCGAGCTTCGGCGTACCGTCGTCGTTGAGCTGGGGTGTTCCGGCAGACTGGTCCGCGGACGTGGGGGGCTGCGCATCCTGCGCGGAGAGCGTGAGGGTGGCGGTGAGAAAGACAGTGGCGCAGAGCGCGGCTAGAGCGCGGCAATAAGTACGATGAGCGAAGCGTCTAGAAACCATTGTCATCCTCTCCCCATCCTGCAGGCGTGGCTGGCATCGCTCAGGATCTTACCGAACGCTTGCCGGGAGGCCGCAGGATGATGTTTTACCCAGCATACGGCGTGGCTGGGCAGAGGAAAATAAATATTCACCGCAAACGGATATAAACTTTCAGCACCGCGCACCTGTCGCCGATACCTCTATGCCTGCATCTGCCCATTCGACGAGCCAGCCAGCGAACCGCAACAAGGCACAGGGCTTAACCGTCTCGGCGCAGACGGGCAGGCAGCAGATGCTCAAGACTAAACAGCAGATGCTGAGATCTCTTATCTGCAGCGATGCGCCGGAGCAGGCTCTGCGTTACCAGGGGGCGCGCGCGATCGCCGGGGTGGACGAGGTGGGCCGTGGCGCGCTCTTCGGCCCGGTCGTGGCCGCCGCCGTGATCCTGCCGGAGGATACTCGCGCGCTCGCCGAGGCCGGCCTGAAAGACTCCAAGCAGATGCCGCGCGAGGAGCGCGAAAGGCTTGCGGCAATGGTCCGGGGGATGGCCCTGGCGGTCGCCGTGGCCGATGTGGATGCCGAGACCATCGACCGCGTCAACATCTACCAGGCCACGCGCATGGCCATGCTGCTGGCAGTCAGCGACCTGGCAATCGCGCCAGACCACCTGCTCATCGACGCCATGCGCATCGACCACCCCTGCGCGCAGACGCGGCTCATCTACGGCGACTCACTTTCCATCTCCATCGCCGCGGCGTCGGTTATCGCAAAGGTCCACCGCGATGCGATGATGTGTGAGATGGATGCAATCTACCCAGCCTACGGTCTGGCCTCGCATAAGGGCTACGGCACCCCCTTCCACCGGCGTGCATTGGCGGAACACGGACCGACGCCGCTGCATCGCATGAGCTTTGCTCCCGTGGCCGCGATGGTGGAGACGGTAGAGCCGGAGCTACCCTTCAACATGGAGAACGCCTGATGCCGCTGCGACTGCTATGCGTGACCGCGCACCCGGACGATGAATGCTTCGCCTTCGGTGGAGCGCTTGCCCTGGCCGTGGAACGCGGCGTGGAGGTCAGCGTCCTCTGTCTGACCGACGGACAGGCCGCGACCAACCGCGGCACCGCGGCGAGCGGCGCGGAACTGGGTGCGATGCGGCGCAAGGAGTTTGTGGAGTCCTGCAAGCTGCTCGGCATCAAGGAGTATGAGGTTCTGCACTACCAGGACGCGCAGCTGGAGTTTGCGAACTTCTCCGAAGTCGCCGGTCTGCTCGTCGAGCGCCTCCGCACATGGCGGCCGGATGTGGTGCTCACCTTCGGCGGAGACGGCGCGCTCAACACGCATCCCGACCACTCCCTGGTCTCGTTCTTCACCACGGCGGCCTTCCACTGGGCGGGACGGCCGAAGCGTTATCCCGAGCAGCTGGAGCGCGGGCTGCAGACCTTCTGCCCGCGGCGGCTCTACTTCCAGACGACGAGCTTTCTGCTCCCGGATCGTCCACCGCTCCTGCCTGCGCCGTACACCGTGACGCTGGACATTCGCAGCGTACTCAAGAAGAAGCTGGCGGCGTTTGCACTGCACACCTCTCAGTCGCCGCTGGTGGAGAAGACGCGGCCGGTCTTCGAAAAATTCGGGCAGAGCGAGCACTATGTGCTGGCGGCTGCTTCCAAACCGCAGGCTGCGGCGCAGACGACCGATCTGTTTGACGGCCTGATGTAGTTTCTGCGAAGTTTTTACGAACGGGAGCGGCGAAGGAACGTCTAAATCTTCATGAGAAGACCATCGAGCTACACTCTTCTGCTGATCGTGCTCCTGTGCGGCGCAGCGCTGTATGCGCAGGGGGTCATGGAGACTGCACCGCCGCAGTCGCAGAGCCAGTACAGCGGAACCATCTCCGGGCATGTGTACTGCGCGGACACCAACGCGCCGGCACGGTTCGCGCGGGTGATACTTATGCCGGTACGGACAGCCGACAACAGCGGGGGCGGCTATTCGCAGTCGCAGGTCTCGACGGGTCTGGATGGCAGCTTTGAATTGCAGAATGTAGCTCCCGGAATGTACTACGTGATGGCGTCGATGCCGGGATACCTGAATCCGCTCTCTCTGGTGGCGTTCGCAGATGTTACGAGCACGGATCCAGCGGCGCAGGAGCGCGTTGCCAAGGTGCTGACGCCCGTCAGCGTCGATGGCAGCAGTGGGGCGCATGCAGAGATACGGCTGGAACGCGGCGCCTCTCTCTCCGGCACGGTCTATTACGATGACGGCTCACCTGCGGTCAATGTCCAGGTCCGCGTTCTACCCGCAACGAGCAATGGGATCACGACCGGCAATGCTCGTTTGGGTGCCGGATATATGGGACTAGGCCAGCAGTACTCCTCCACGGATGACTACGGCCGTTATCGCACCACGGGGCTGCCCTCCGGTGATTATGTGGTGGAGGCAACGTCGCAGTTCATTCAGAGCAGAGGCAACGGCTTTGGACGTGGGCAGCAGTTGAGCATGCTGACGATCTATGCGCCCAGGAGCCCCCATGCGGACGAGGCGAAGACCTACACCCTGAAGGCTGGCAGCGAGTTGAATGGCGTGGATATTCTGATCCCGATAGCGGCGTTCCATACCGTGAGCGGATCGGTGGAGTCCAGCGACGGTCATTCCCTGAACGCAGGCAACCTGACGCTCACCGACGACAAGGACAAGACGCACACATTCCGCGCCAGCGCAGGCAGCGATGGCCAGTTCCACTTTCTCTATGTGCCGGAGGGCAGCTACACGCTCTCGCTTACAGGCGCCGCCATCACCGCGCCGGACACAACCGCCGGAGACACCGGTAATAGCCGCGGACGCGCTCGGACCGTGGTAGTGCAGGCCTATGGCAACGCGACGCAGAGCGTGCTGGTGGAGAACGGCGACCTGAGCGTGGTGGTGCAGGCACCACCGTTGACGCAGACACAGACTCCGGCTTCGACCTCGCCGGTGCCTTAACCCTGTGCGTTGTACTCGGCGCCGGTGACGTGCTCGAACCAGTACACATTCTCTCCGGAGGCGTCCGCCTCTTGCACGGCCAGGTGCGCCATCATGCTGTCGGGCGCGGCGCCATGCCAGTGCTTTTCGCCGGCGGCGATCTGTACCGTGTCTCCGGGATAGATGGTGCGAACAGGCTGGCCGAGCAGCTGCACGCGGCCGATGCCGCTCAGCACATGCAGGGTCTGCCCGACGGGGTGCGTGTGCCACGCCGTGCGCGCTCCGGGCGCAAAGGTGACGCGCAGTGCCTGTACGCGCGAGTCACCGGTCCCGCGAACATACTCATCCATCCATACTTCGCCGGTGAACCATTTTTCAGGGCCGCGGCGGGTGGGGCGTTCTCCTGCTTTATGAATCTGCATGGGTACAGCGTAGCGCAAGTGAAAAGCGTACGCTACTGCTGCTGTATGGGTTGTGCAGGTGGCGTGCCGCGGCGCTTCTTCATGAAGACCCACGCCACGCGCGCCAGCAGAAGCACGGCGAGCACGAGCGTGTCCTTCATCGGCGACATCACACCCTTCTTGACCAGCCACCAGTAGTGAACAATGCCGCTGATGGCCGCCACATAGACCAGCCGGTGCAGCCGCTGCCAGTTTTTTCCGCCCATCCTGCGCATAATCCACGCCGGCGAGGTGACGGCGAGCAGAAGCAGGCAGAACCACGCAAACAACCCGACCTGGATGAAGCGCCTCCGGAAGAAGTCGTCCTTCATCGTGGCCCATGGGCCAACCCACTGCGCGCGAAAGCCGGCCCAGTCATGCGCCTGCAGGTTGGCGAAGGCACCGGGAACGTCAAGGTCGGAAAAGAGAAAGACGTAGGTGGCCAGGTGCAGCGTGGCGTAGAAGAAGGCATAGAGGCCGATCATGCGGCGGAAGCGGATCAGCCAGCCCAGCTTAGGATGCAGGCGGCGCAGCGGCGTAATCGCCAGCGAGCTGAGCAGCATATACATCGTCCAGTTGCCGGTGACATGCGTGATCTCAGCGACAGGATCGGCACCGAGATCCTGATGCACCGCAAACCACATCAGCCGCGCCAGCGGAAGCAGACACAGCGGAAAGACGATGCATTTGAGCAGGACGATGGCGCGATTCGGCATGAAACTCAGTAGAACTTTCTCAGATCCATTCCAGTGTAAAGGCCGGCCACCTGGTCGGCGTATCCATTGAAGGGCAGCGTCTGCTTGATCTGCGGGAAGAATCCGCTGCTCAGCCTGCGCTCGGTCTTCTGCGACCAGCGCGGATGGTCCACGGAAGGGTTCACGTTCGAGTAGAAGCCATACTCATCCGGAGCCATGTCGTTCCACGTGGTGGGCGGCTGCTTGGCGAGAAAGCGCACCTTCACGATGCACTTCGCGCTCTTGAAGCCGTACTTCCACGGCACGATAAGGCGGATGGGCGCGCCGTCCTGGTTGGGCAAAACCTCTCCATAAAGTCCGAAGGTGAGCAATGTGAGCGGATGCATCGCCTCGTCCATACGCAGGCCTTCGGAGTAGGCCGAGCTGAAGCCGCTCTCGTCGAGCAACGGCATCTGCTTCGGGTCGCGCAACGAGAGGAACTGCACATACTGCGCGCTGGGCAACGGGTCGCACGCCTTGATGAACTCGGAGAGCGGATAGCCTGCCCACGGCACCACCATGCTCCATGCCTCGACACATCTGAATCTGTAGACGCGCTCTTCAATAGGCCGGTACTTCATGATCGCGTCGATATCGAAGGTACGCGGCTGCTTCACTAGCCCCTCCACGGCGACGGTCCACGGACGCGTTCTGAGCGTGCCGGCGTTCTTCGCGGGATCGCTCTTGTCGGTGCCGAACTCGTAGAAATTGTTGTAGGTGGTCACCTTGCCGTAGGGAGTGAGCGTCTCGCCGGTGGTGGTGAACTTGCCGGGAACGGTTACGAGCTTCTCCGCCGCCTGCACATCCACGGAGCCGCCGGGCATACGGGAGGCGAGGCTGCCTGCAATGGCCCCGCCGACGCCCAGTGCGGTTGCGCCGGCGATGAACCGGCGGCGGTTGGTGAAGACCTCCTTCGGGGTGATCTCAGAGGATGGAATCGCGGGAATTTTTTGTGTCGGCATGGCGTTGGGCCTCATCTGAGTAAGACGCAGAATTCCGGCTACTGGATAGAGTACGCTGGCTACGCGCGACTGGATGGGTAATTGTGAGAGAGTGATTGCAATGGTTCTGACGTCCCCACGAAACGCCGGCATACGGATTGCGGGTTGGGCGGCAGCGGCAACGCTCGCCGGGGCCTGCCTCTGCGCAAATGCCCAGCAACAGCAGCTGCAGAACCCCTACATCCAGCCGCAGCTGAACATTCGCCAGCTGCCGGTGAACCAGGGCACCACAGCCCTGTGGCAGGACCTGCAAAAGCTGCATACCCGCGCGTCGTTACTTATGATTGTTGCGCACCCCGATGACGAGGATGGCGGCATGCTGACCTATGAGGCGCGCGGCATGGGCGTCCGCGCCGGCATGCTGACGCTCAACCGCGGTGAAGGCGGCCAGAACGTGGTCACAGGCGACTTCAATGACGCGCTCGGCCTGATCCGTACGCAGGAGCTGCTGAAAGCGGACGAGTATCTCGGCGTAGACCAGATGTTCGGGTCTGTAGCCGATTTTGGGTTTTCCAAGACGATGGAGGAGACGCTGGCGAACTGGGGCTACGACCGCGTGCTGTGCGATGCCGTGCGCGCGGTGCGTGTCTATAGGCCTCTCGTTGTTACGTCTGTCTTCATCGGCGGCGTGACCGATGGACACGGACATCATCAGGTCGCGGGCCGTCTGGCGCAGGAGGTTTTTAATGCCGCAGGCGATCCTTCGGTGTGCGCCGACCAGATCAAGGAGGGCCTGCAACCGTGGCAGCCGCTGAAGGTCTACGAGCGCGTGCCGTCGTACTCCATCAGCGACAAGGGAATTTATGACTATGCGACGGGCCAGTACGCTCCGGCGAAGTTCTACAACTACATCACCAAGACGTGGAGCGACGAGACGCCTTCGGCGGACGTAACGATTCCCGAGGGAACGTACTCGCCGCTGCTGGGCATGAGCTATCTGCAGTTCGCGCGAATCGGTCTCGGCGAGCAGAAGACGCAGAACGGCGGCGGCGCGGTGCCCGCGGCAGGCGCGTTCGATGTGCCGTACCACCGCTACGGCTCGCGGGTAGACGCGAAGGATAAGGAAGAAGACTTTTTCGACGGGATTGATACATCGTTGGCAGGGATTGCGACGCTTGCTCCGGGTGATGCCGAGCTGCCGAAAGAACTAACCGCCATCGATGCTGATGTCGCGCAGGCGATGGAGCAGTACTCCGTAGCGGATACCGCGGCGATTGTGCCGCTGCTGCGCGATGGATTGCAGAAAACAGATGCGCTGCTGAACACCATGGAGACGGCCAAGCTCACCGCTGAGCAAAAGTACGGCATCAGGCAGGAGCTGCTCCGCAAGCAGGCACAGTTCAACGATGCACTGGTCGTGGCACTGGGGTTGAGCCTTCGCGCGCAGGAAAATACCGGCGCGCCGCTGGCCGTTACTCCGGGTGAAGCTGTCAGCGTCAACGTGCAGGTGGACAACCCGTCGAAGATTCCACTCGATACCCTGGATGTGAAGTTCGCATCGCCACTGCACTGGGGTGGGCTGAAGGATCAGGGCTGTGTGCGCTGCGGCAGCGTCCAGAACAATGTCGATGTGGGCACGTACTCTCTGACAGTACCCATCGATGCACAGCCGACACAGCCCTACTTCACACGGCCCAACATCGAGCAGCCGTACTACGATATCGCCGATGCGAGTCTGCGCGGACAGCCTGCTTCGCCGTATCCGCTGACCGCGTGGGCCACGGTGACCTATAACGGCGTACCCATCACGCTGGGCGAAGTCGTGCAGACTGCGCACCCAGTCAACGGTCAGGGCACGGTCTATCAGCCGCTGGTGATCGTGCCGGCGATCTCGGTAACGCTGGCTCCGTCCGCCGGAGTGATTCCGCTGGATGCGAAGAGCGTCACGCTCACCGCTCGCGTGCATAACGACGCGCCGGACGACAGCGGCGGCACAGTGCATCTGAATCTGCCGCCGGACTGGAGCGCGGAACCGTCGTCCGCGCCCTTCCACTTCACCCATCGCGGTGAGGAGACTTCTATTGCCTTCACCGTGACGCCGAAGAATCTCGCCGCTCAGTCATACGTCATCAGCGCGGTCGCCGAATCCGGCGGCAAAACCTATACCGAGGGCTACACCACAGTCGGCTACCCAGGCCTGACGCCAACAAACCTCTACCGCGCGGCCACGTACAAGACGAGCGGCGTGGATGTGCATCTGGCCCCAGGCCTGCGCATCGCGTATCTGCCCGGCACAGGCGACGACGTGCCGCAGTCGCTCACGGCGCTGGGCGTGAACGTCCACACGCTCGCCGTAAGCGAGCTGGCGAGCGCCAACCTCTCACAATATGACGAGATCGTGCTCGGCGTGCGCGCCTACAACGCCCATCCCGAGCTGGAGCAGATGCAGCTTCGGCTCAACGCCTACATGGAAGATGGAGGCGTGGTTATAGCCCAGTACAACACTGCTCCCTTTGCCAGTACCGCCCAGCACCCCATAGCCCCGTATCCGTTTGCGCTCATCGGTACGGTAAAGAATACGGTCGATCCGGTAGCGCCGGAGACGCTCGCAGTCCCAGGCATCGCGGAGAACGTGGTGCAGGAGCAGGCGCCGGTCTCGCTGCTGTTGCCGGAGCATCCGCTGCTGAACTGGCCGAACAGGATCGCCCCGCACGACTTCGACGGCTGGGTGGAGGAGCGCGGACACTCGTTCCTGAGTATGTGGGACCCACACTATGACGCGCTCACGGAGACGCACGACGACGGGCAGGACCCGCAGCGCGGCGGTCTGCTCTATGCGCGCAGCGGCTGCGGCGCGTACGTCTACGTGGCCTATGCGCTCTATCGCCAGTTGCCGGAAGGTGTCCCCGGCGCGTACCGGCTCTTCGCCAATCTACTGAGCCTGCCGAAGAATCCGCAGGCGGTGGGTTGCGCGGCAACGCACTAAAATTCTGCTAAGGTCGCGCTACACGCGCGATGCCCAAACCCTCGAACCACTAAAATGGTTTCACCCATGCTGACGCCCGCCATCCTCGCCGAGTTCACCGCCATCGTTGGGCACGATGGCCTGATCACCGAGCTGAACCAGCTGCAGACCTACGAGTGCGACGGCCTGACGAACTTCCGCCAGGTTCCTGCCGCAGTGCTGCTCCCAAAAACTACAGCAGAGGTGCAGCAGATTGTAAAAATCTGCGCCGCTCATAATATTCCCTTCGTCGCGCGCGGCGCGGGCACAGGTCTGAGCGGCGGGGCATTACCCGCGATGGGGGGCATCGTCATCAGCTTTGCGCGGATGAACCGCATCCTCGACGTGGATCTTGTGAACCAGCGCGTGACCGTGGAGCCGGGCGTGATCAACGCGCACGTGACCGCGGCGGTGGCGCGGCAGGGATACTTCTTCGCGCCCGATCCGTCGTCGCAGCCCGTCTGCACCATCGGCGGCAACGTGGCAGAGAACGCCGGCGGCGCGCACTGCCTCAAATACGGCTTCACCGTGACGCACGTGATGGGGCTGGAGGTTGTGCTGCCGACGGGCGAACTCGTGATGCTCGGCGGAGCAATGCTCGATACACCCGGCTACGATCTGGCCGGGGTCTTCGTCGGTTCGGAGGGGACGCTGGGCGTTGCGACCAGGATCATTCTGCGCATCGTGAAGCGGCCGGAGACGGTGCGCACGCTGCTGGCTGCATTCAACTCCATCCGCGAGGCCGGCAAGACGGTGAGCGACATCATCGCCGCGGGCATGCTTCCATCAGCCGTGGAGATGATGGACCGTATCTGCATCCAGGCGGCGGAGGCGGCCGTGCATCCGCACTATCCCGAGTGCGATGCCCTGCTGCTCGTCGAGCTGGACGGCCCGCAGGCCGAGGTCGAGGCGCAGATGGTGCAGGTGCGGGCGTTATGCGAGAGCAACGGTGCATGGGAGGTTCGCCTGGCGCAGTCCGAAGCCGAGCGACAACTGATCTGGAAGGGACGCAAGGCAACCTTCGCCGCGATGGGCCGCATCTCGCCGAACTACATCGTGCAGGACGGCGTGATCCCGCGCACCGCGCTGCCCGAGGTGCTGGAAGAGATCGAGCAGATGGCGCAGGCCGTGCAGCTGCGCGTGGCCAATGTCTTTCACGCGGGCGATGGCAACCTGCATCCGCTGGTGCTCTATGACCGCCGCATCGACGGGCAGGAAGAGATTGCGCTCGATCTCTCATACCGCATCCTGCATCTCTGCGTGGACAAA
This sequence comes from Acidobacteriaceae bacterium, assembly GCA_035570215.1. Taxonomy (GTDB): domain Bacteria; phylum Acidobacteriota; class Terriglobia; order Terriglobales; family Acidobacteriaceae; genus JARLFX01. The sequence continues at coordinate 191 of DATMLK010000211.1, read as the reverse complement.
GGCGGTTCTATAACCGGCGAGCACGGCGTCGGCCGGGAGAAGCAGCAGACGATGGGCTACATGTTCAGTGAGCCGGATCTGGCGACGATGCAGCGTGTGCGCATCGCCTTCGATCCGGCGGGCATTGCCAACCCGGACAAGATCTTTCCGCGCACCAAGCTCTGCGGCGAGAAGACCGGACCCTACACGCC
>DATMLK010000210.1:0-19245 GCA_035570215.1 Acidobacteriaceae bacterium | reverse complement strand
TTTCGCGAAGAACACCGGGCTGACAAAGGATCCGAAGAGCCAGCAGCCGCAGCCGGTGTGCGCTACAGGACAAGAGCCGGCAGCCGATGCACTGAAGAACCAGAAGCTCTACGATGCGCTGGTGGATGCTTTTTCCATGCGTACCTTTGTGCCCAAGTCAGGCGTCGACGGACACGATCAGTTCTTCGCCACCTTTGCGCGCTTCGGCGGACTGGCGAAGAGCCACGCCGGCGAGTGGGTGGACGAGGTGGCGACGCGCGCCGCATCGCAGAACGAACAGTATCTCGAGATCATGAACACTCCGGACTTTAGCGAAGCCGCAAAAGCGGGATATGCCGCCGGCTGGAATCCGGACCTGCCCGCGATGCGCGATGCTCTGCTGGCGAAGGGTTTGAAGGATGAGGTAGCGGAGAATGTGGCCGAGTTCAACGCGATGGATGCCACGCGCAACCAGCGCGAGCACTGCGGCACACCGCAGGCGCTGCCTGCCTGCGCGGTCACGGTGCGCTATCTCTACCAGGTGCTGCGCGGCTTTCCGCCGCAACAGGTCTTCGCGCAGACGCTGCTCGGCTTTGAGGTTGCCAGCGCGGACCCGGAGGTCGTCGGCATTAATTTCGTGATGCCGGAGGACGGCTACCTGGCCATGAGTCAGTACCACGAGCAGATGCTGATGCTCGACTACCTGCATTCCCTCTACCCGAACGTTCACATCAGCCTGCATGCGGGCGAGCTTGCGTACGAGATGGTGCCGCCGGACGGCTTGAAGTTCCACATCCGCGAGGCGGTCGAGCTGGGCCATGCGGAACGCATCGGCCACGGCGTCGACATCATGTATGAGAACGATCCGCAGCAGCTGTTGCAGGAGATGGCGGCGAAGCACACGATGGTGGAGATCAATCTCACCAGCAACGACGTCATCCTCGGCGTTACCGGCGCGGAGCATCCGCTGCCGATCTATCTGAAGGCGCATGTGCCCATTGCGCTGTCTACGGATGACGAGGGCGTCTCGCGCATCGACCTGACGCATGAGTACGAGCGCGCCGTGGAGGAGTTCGGATTCAACTACAGCGATCTCAAGCGCAGCGCGCGCACCTCGATCGAGCACAGCTTTTTGCCCGGCGCCGATCTGTGGGCGAAGCCGGACAAGTTCAAGCAGTTCGTGAGCGCGTGCTCGGATGAGTCGTCGAAGGATTGTGCGGACTTCCTGAGCTCCAGTGAGAAGGCGCGGCAGGAGATGGAGCTGGAGCGCCGCTTTAGCGTCTTTGAGGCAAGCCAGGTCTACGTGGTCGATCCCGCTCTGCGCTAAGCGTTCGCACCGCTAGTCGCCGGCCGCCGCGCCCTGCAGCTCAGGCGGCGAGATATGCGGCGGGCGGTTCCGCATATTTGCGGGTCCGCTCAGGCCAAAGGTCTCGCGCAGCCACAGGCGAGCCCTGTCGGCGAAGAGATAGACGACCGGCGTGGTGAAGAGCGTCAGCATCTGTGAGACCATCAGGCCGCCGACGATGGTCACGCCGAGCGGCTTCCGCAGCTCCGAGCCCATGCTGTTGCTGATCGCGAGGGGCACGCCGCCGAGCATCGCCGCCATCGTGGTCATCATGATGGGGCGGAAGCGAAGCAGGCAGGCCTCGTAGATGGCCTCTTCGGGCGACTTGCCGTGCTCGCGCTCGGCGACGAGCGCGAAGTCGATCATCATGATGGCGTTCTTCTTCACAATGCCGATGAGCAGCAGGATGCCGATCATCGCGATGACGCTGAGATCGAGCTTGAAGAGCAGCAGCGCAAGCAGCGCGCCCACGCCGGCTGACGGCAGCGTGGAGAGAATGGTGAGCGGATGAATAAAGCTCTCATAGAGCATGCCGAGCACGATGTAGACGGCGACCAGCGCCAGCAGGATCAGTACCGGCTCGCTTGAGAGCGAGGACTGGAAGGCCTGCGCCGTGCCCTGGAAGCCGGTATTGATCGTATCCGGCATGCCGAGATCGGCCTGTGCCTTATTAATGGCATCCGTAGCCTGCGAGAGTGAGACGCCCGGCGCAAGATTGAAGGAGATCGTCGCCGCCGGGAACGGTCCCTGGTGATTGACGGCCAGCGCGCTGCGCTGCTCCTCAAAGTGCGCGATGGCCGAGAGTGGAACCGAGGGAGTGCTGGATACTGTTGATGTCGGCTCCGCGACTGCCGTTGTTGTGTTCGTGTCGACTGCGGCTGTTGACGCGACAGTTGTGGTGACCGTGGTGGTGCCTGAAGCCGGTGTAGCCGTGGCCGGGTCAGCCGCAACCGGAGCGCCTGTGCCCGCTGGTTCTGTGCGGATGGTGCCGTCCGGCGGTGGCGCTGCGCTGGCTGCCAGTAAGGGTGGCGCGCTGCTTGCAGAGTTCGCCGCCGCCGTGCCCGTAGCTCCGTGGCGCACATAGATCTGGTTGAGCGCATCCGGATTGTTCTGGAAGCTGTCATCGACGGCCATCACCACGTGGTACTGGTTCAGCGGCGCATAGATAGTGGAGACCTGGCGCTGTCCGAAGGCATCATAGAGCGCGTTATCGATATCAGATGGCGTGAGCCCAAGCCGCGATGCGGTGTTGCGATCGATCACCAGTTGCTCGCGCAGACCATCATTCAACATATCGGTGTTGACGTCGCGCAGCTCCGGCAGCTTCTGCATCCCGGCTGTCAGCTTCGGCGCCCAAGTGTCCAGGTCGGCAAGGTTCTCGGTGGAAAGCGTGTACTGATACTGCGCGGCGCTGGAGCGTCCGCCGATGTTCAGGTCCTGTTGCGCCTGCAGAATGAGTTGCGCGCCGGGTTCGTGGCTCAGCTTGGGCCGCAGGCGGTTGATGATGACGTCCGCGGTATCGCCCTTGGGGCGCTGGTTCAGCGGCTTCAGCGTGATGAACATACTTCCCTGGTTAGCAGCGCCGCCGCCGGGGCCGCTGCCCAGAAAGCTAAGCACGGTATCCACCGCGGGATCCTTCTGCACAATCGCCGAGAGCTCTTTCATCTTACGATTCATCTCGGTGAAGGAGACATCCTGCTGGCCGCGCACTTGCCCTGACAGGCGGCCGATGTCCTCCTGCGGAAAGAAACCCTTGGGCACGATCATAAAAAGGTAGACGCTGAGCAGGATCGTGCCAACGTTGATAAGCAGCACCGTTTTTTGATGGCGCAGCACCCAGCGCAGGCCGCGCTCATATTCAGCGCGCAGTTTGTCGAACATCCGTTCGCCGAACATATAGATGCGGCCGTGCTTATTTTTGTCATACGGCTCAAGAAACTTCGCGCTCAGCATGGGGGTGGCCGTGAGCGAGACCACCAGCGAGATCATGATGGAGGCCGAGAGCGTAATAGCGAACTCGCGGAAGAGCCGCCCCAGGACGCCCGGCATCAGCAGAATGGGAATGAAGACGGCGATCAGCGACGTGCTCATGGAAAGCACGGTAAAGCCGATCTCCTTCGAGCCGAGCATGGCGGCATCAAAGGGAGAAAGCCCGTTCTCCAGGTGCCGGTTGATGTTTTCGATCACCACGATCGCGTCGTCCACCACAAAACCGGTAGAGATGGTAAGCGCCATCAGCGACAGATTGTCGATGGTGTAGCCGAGCAGGTACATGACGCCGCAGGTTCCCAGCAGAGAGAGTGGGACGGAGACGCTGGGGATCAGCGTGGAGCGCACCTCGCGCAGAAAAATGAAGACGACCAGGATCACGAGAAAGATGGAGATGATCAGCGTGCGTGTTACCTCCTGCACGGAGGCGCGGATGCTGAGTGTGCGGTCTACTACTACATCCAGCTTGATCGTCGGCGGAATGGAAGCCTGCAGCATCGGAAGCAGCGCCTGGATCTTGTCCACGGTGTCGATGATGTTGGCGTTCGGGCTCTTGAAGATGATCAGAAGGATAGCGGGCTTGCCGTTGGCTGAACCGCCGGTCTCGATATTCTCCACCGAGTCGGTTACATCAGCTACATCCTCGACGCGTACCGGCGCGCCATTCTTATACGCGATGATGAGCGGCTTATAGGTGGCAGAGCTGCCCAGCTGGTCCGTGGTGCTGATGGACATGCGCGTCGAGTCGTCGCTCAGATAACCCTTCGGCCGGTTCACGTTCACATTCGCCAGCGCGTTCGCCAGCGTATCCAGTCCCAGGCCGTAGCCGTTCAGCACGGTTGGGTTGGCCACGATGCGCACCGCCGGCTTGGCGCTGCCGGCAACAGAGACCTGTCCGACGCCGAGGACCTGCGAGAGCTTCTGCGCAAGAATGGAGTCCGCGGCGTCGTAGATCTGCGGCACGGGCATGGTATCTGACGTGAGCGAGATGATCATGATCGGCGGATCGGATGGATTCGCCTTGCGATAGGTCGGATTCGAGGGCAGGTTCGCGGGCAGGTTGGTGCGGGCCGCGTTGATCGCCGCCTGCACGTCGCGCGCCGCGCCATTCACATCGCGGTTCAGATCGAACTGCATGTTGATGCTCGCGGAGCCGATGCTGGAGGTCGAGGTCATCTGATTGATACCGGCGATGCGTCCGAACTGACGCTCCAGCGGCGTTGCAATCGAGGAAGCCACCGTTTCAGGATCCGCGCCCGGCAGGCTTGCAGAGACGCTGATAACGGGAAAGTCCACCTGCGGCAGAGATGCGACCGGCAGCAGTTTATAGGCGACCGCGCCGGCAAGAATGATCGCGGCAGAGAGCAAAAAGGTCGCGACCGGGCGCCGGATAAAAGGCGCGGAGAGGTGGAAGCCGCCGTTCACGGGCTGCTTCGCCGCTGTCTCATCGGGCGCGGCGGTATTGCTGGGTTGGAGTGGCTCGCTCATGCTGCTCTAGTCACCGGCTGCTTCGGCTGCGTGTTCCTTGAACTCACGGTCGGCCTCGTCCGTGTGCAGATACTTACGTCCCAGCCGGTCAAAGAAGAGATAGACGACCGGCGTGGTGAAGAGTGTGAGCACCTGCGAAACGATCAGGCCGCCGACGATGGAGATGCCAAGCGGACGGCGCAGTTCGGAGCCGGTGCCGCTGCCGAGCGCGAGCGGAACGCCGCCGAGCAGCGCGGCCATGGTCGTCATCATGATGGGGCGGAAGCGCAGCAGGCAGGCTTCGTAGATGGCCTCTTCGGGTGATTTGCCATGCTCACGCTCGGCTTCAAGAGCGAAGTCGATCATCATGATGGCGTTCTTTTTAACGATGCCGATTAAAAGGATGATGCCGATGAGCGCAATCACGGAGAAGTCCGTCCGCGTGGCGATGAGGGCCAGCAGAGCGCCGACGCCGGCAGAGGGAAGCGTCGACAGAATCGTAATCGGGTGAATATAGCTCTCATAGAGCACGCCCAGCACGATGTATACGGTGATCAGCGCGGCCAGGATCAGCAGCGGCTCATTCGCGAGCGAGGCTTCAAACGACGCAGCCGTTCCCTGGAAGCTCGAGTTCACGCTTCCCGGCGGATTCAGCTTCTTCACGGCGTCGTTCACGGCCTTCACCGCGTCGCCGATGGAGGCGCCGGGCGCAAGATTGAACGAGAGCGTGACGGAAGGGAACTGGCCCTGGTGGTTGATGGAGAGCGCGGTCGGCGTCGTCTCGACGTGCGTGAATGCCGAGAGCGGAACCTCTGTGCCGAGCGAACTCGCCACGTAAATGTTGCTCAGAGCGTCCACATTGTGTGAGAACTGCGGCTGCACCTCCAGTACCACGTGATACTGGTTCAGCTGCGTGAAGATCGTTGAGACCTGCCGTTGGCCGTAGGCGTCGTCCAGCGCGTCGTCAATGTTCTGCGGCGTAATGCCCAGCCGCGATGCGGTGTCGCGATCGATCACCAGATGTGCGTCCAGCCCCTCATTCTGCTGGTCGGTGGCCACGTCGCGCAGCTGCGGCAGCTGCTTGAACGCAGCCAGCATGCGGTTGGACCAGTCCGCCAACTCCGTGGAGTCTGCATCCTCCACGCTGTATTGATACTGCGTGCGGCTGACGGTGTCCGACACCGTCAGGTCCTGCACGGGCTGCAGGAAGCATTGGATGCCGTCGACCTGCGCCACCTCCGGCTGCAGGCGCGCGATGATCGCTTCGGCGTCGTCCTTGCGATGGTCGCGGTCCCTCAGATTGATCTGGATGCGGCCGCTGTTGAGCGTCGTATTCGTACCGTCCACGCCGATAAAGGAGGAGAGGCTCTCCACATCCTTGTCCTGCAGGATAAGGGCAGCCAGCTGTTGCTGCCGCGCCGACATGGCGGAGAACGAGATGCTCTGCGGCGCTTCGGTGATGCCGAGCAGAACGCCGGTGTCCTGCACGGGGAAGAAGCCTTTAGGGATGATCCAGAAGAGGATCGCGGTGAAGACGAGCGTACCCAGCGTGACGAGAAGCGTTGTCTGCTGGTGGCGCAGCACGAACTTTACACCTCTGCCGTACTTCGCGATCACATACTCAAAGATCGATTCCGTCTTCTTGTAGAACCAGCCCTGTTCGGAGGGCTGCTTGTGCTTCAGCAGCTTGGACGCCATCATCGGCGTCAGCGTGAGCGAGACGAAGGCTGAGACCAGGATGGTGACCGCGAGCGTGACGGCGAACTCGCGGAAGAGGCGGCCGACGATGTCGCCCATGAAGAGCAGAGGTATCAAGACCGCGATCAGAGAGATCGTCAGCGAGACGATGGTGAAGCCGATCTGCGAGGAGCCCTTAAGCGCGGCCTCCAGCGGCGAGTCGCCCATCTCCAGGTAGCGGTCGATGTTCTCGATCATCACGATCGCGTCATCCACCACAAAGCCGGTGGAGATAGTGAGCGCCATGAGCGAGAGGTTGTCCAGCGAATAGCCCAGCAGATACATCACGCCGAAAGTGCCCACGATGGAGAGCGGCACCGCGACCGCTGGAATAATTGTGGCTGAGATGGTGCGCAGGAAGAGGAAGATGACCAGTACGACGAGCACGATGGTAAGAATGAGCTCGAAAAACACATCCTTTACCGAAGCGCGAATGGTTACGGTGCGGTCGGTGAGCACCGCCAGCTGCACGGAGCCGGGCAGCGTCGGCTGCAACTGCGGCAGGAGCTTCTGCACGGAATTCACTACGCCGATAATGTTCGCGCCGGGCTGCCGCTGAATGTTCAGGATGACGGCCGGCGTCTTGTTCATCCATGCCGCTTCGGTGGTATCCTCCGCGCCGTCGATCACGTCGGCTACATCCGACAGCCGCACGGGATTACCGTTGCGATAGGCGACGATGACGCTCTTGTAATCCGAGCTCGACGTGAGCTGATCGTTCGCGCCGATGATGTAGGCCTGGCGCGTTCCGTTCAGCGAGCCCTTGGCCTGGTCGACGTTGGCGGCGCCGAGCGCGGAGCGCAGATCCTCCAGGCTCATGCCGTAGGAGGCGAGCGCAGTAGGATTGGCCTGCACGCGCACCGCGGGCTTCTGGCCGCCGTTGATGGAGACGAGGCCGACGCCGGTGACCTGCGATATCTTTTGCGCGAGAACGGTGTCGGCAAGATCCTCCACCTGCTCCAGCGGCAGAGTGGGCGAGGTAAGCGCCAGCGTCATGATGGGCGCGTCGGCGGGGTTCACCTTGCTGTAGACCGGCGGGTTCGGCAGGTCCTTGGGCAGATAGGTGTAGGAGGCGTTGATAGCGGCCTGCACATCCTGCTCGGCTACATCGATGTCCTCGGACAGGGAAAACTGCAGCGTGATGACGGAGCCGCCGCCGGAGCTGGTGGAGGTCATCTGCGACAGGCCGGGAATCTCGCCCAGCTGCCGCTCAAGCGGCGCCGTGACGGACGAGACCATCACATCCGGGCTTGCGCCGGGGTAGAAGGTAAGGATCTGGATGGTGGGATAGTCGACCTCAGGCAGCGCCGAGATCGGCAACTGAAAAGCTGCAACTATGCCTGCCAGTAGAATCGCCAGCATCAAGAGCGATGTGGCAACCGGCCGAAGAATAAATGGCCGGGAGGGACTCATTGGCCCTGTCCTGCCGCCGCGCCGGCTCCTGCGTCATGATGATGCTTCTTCGAGGTGTCGCTGGGCGATGAGGTATCGCCGGTTGAGGCAGCAGCACCTGTAGCGTCCGGCGTGCCGCTCTTTTTGGAGCCGCCGCCTGTGTTCGAGTGGCTGGGCATCACCGGACTGCCGTTGCGCAGCTTCTCCTGGCCGTCGATCACCACCTGCTGGCCTGGCTGGAGACCGCTATCCACCAGCATCTGCGAGCCTTCGGTCAATGTGGTGACGATCGGCTGTGCGTTCACGATGGTGTTACCCTGCGCGTCCTTGCTTACGAGATAAACGAAGCTGCCGGAGCTGCCCGTCTGCAAGGCCGCGGCCGGAACCACCAGCACATTCGGACGCTCCTCAAGAATTAAACGGATGTTCACAAACTGGTTGGGAAAGAGAGCCAGGTCCTTATTGGGAAAGACGGCCTTCAGTTTGTCCATGCCGGTCGTGGGATCGATCTGGTTGTCGACGGTCAGCAGGTTGCCGGTGGCAAGCTTCGTGGTCTCGGCGCGGTCATAGGCGTCGGCCTCCAGCTTCTGCCCGGAGCCAAGCCGCTGCCGCACCTGTGGCAGCTGATCTTCCGGCAGCGTAAAGATGACGGAGATGGGTTGCAGCTGCGTCACCACCACCAGTCCGTTGGTGTCAGCCGCATGCACTATATTCCCTGCGTCCACCTGGCGCAGACCTACCACGCCGTCGATCGGCGAGGTGATCCGCGTGTAGGCCAGGTTCACTTTGGCTGCCTGGATCGCGGCCTGGTCGGCCTTCAGCGAGCCTTCCGCCTGTCCGGAGGTGGAGATCTGGGCCTCTTCGCTCTCCCTGGAGACCACGCCGGCCTGATAGAGAGCGGTGTAGCGAGCAGCCTCGGCCTTACCGTCGTTCACCGCGGCCAGATCCTTCGCATACTGTCCTTCGGCCTGCGCCACGGCCGCCGCATACGGGGCCGGATCGATCTGCAATAGAAGCTGGCCCTTCCTTACCTTCTGGCCTTCGACAAAATTAACCTTGATCAGCTGCCCGTCTACCCGCGATTTCACGGTGACGGTGTTGTAAGCGGTCACGGTTCCAAGCGCCTCAAAGTAGATGGGCATGGTGCGCTGCTGCACATCGGCTACCAGCACCGGTGTAGGCCGGTTTGCGGCCTTCGCTGCCGCCGCCGCCGCTGCTGCCGCTGCCTGTTTCGAGGAGTAGATGCGCCACGCGATCAATCCGCCGATCGCCAGCAGGACGAGCAGGACGATCCATAGACGCGAGGTATGCTTTGCCGGCGCGGCTTCCTCTTCATGGACGGCGGAGAGCTCCAACGGCGGCTCGTGCTGAGTCAGTTCTTCAGGGGACATAGGGGCTCAAGAATCCAGTTGCGGCTTAACTTGGTTGGATGCAGTTTCGGCGTCTATCTACAGGGATATGGACGAGTGATTCTCCGGAAAAGTTGCCACACTGCCTCCGGCGGCCATGAGAGCCGAGTATACCAAGGCCGGCAGCCGTCTGTGCAGAGCCACCCCTATAATGACTGATATTGAAAGGGCATTCGCTACAGCCCCAAACCTTGACCGACCTACACCAGCAGAAGACGGTACCAGCCAGCGCTGATCTGCAGACATTGCCGCTCTGTGTCGACCTGGATGGCACCCTGGTCACGTCGGACACGCTGCATGACTCAATTTTCGTTATAGCCCGGCAGAGGCCGTTCTCGCTTCTGCAGCTCCCGTTCTGGGTTCCGCGGGGCAAAGCGGCTTTTAAGGCGAAGGTTGCGAAGGCGGTGACGCTGGATGCGGCGAAGCTGCCGTATAACCGTCCGCTGCTGCAGTTTTTGAGGGAACAACATGCGGCCGGCCGGGCGATCTATCTTGCGACGGCGGCCGATGTGAAGCTGGCGCAGTCGATCGCGGAGCATGTAGGGCTGTTCACGGCGGTGCTGGCGAGCGACGGCAGCATGAATCTTTCGGGAGAGGCGAAGCTGGCGGCGTTTCGCGCGAAGTTTCCGCAAGGGTTCAGCTACATCGGCAATGCGCTGCTGGATGCGCCGATCCTGGCGGCGTGCGCGGAGCCGATGGTGGCGAATCCGCGGCCGAGTTTGTTGCGGGCGTTGCGGCAGGCGCAGATTGTTCCGGTGCGGAGCTTCATCGACAACTAATCACTGCTGTTGCTGCTGCGCCTGCTGCCATGCACTGGGTGCCGGCGGTGGTGGCGGCGGAAGCTCCTGCGCTTTTTCGACGAGCATCGACCAGTCCTCGGGGATGGGCAGGTCCTGATCGAGCGCGGGCGGATGCTCGCTCGGCGTGACGCGCACGGCCACGGTGAGCTCGGTATTCGCGACGCCGCGGAAGATGCCGTTGGTGGGCGGCACGTCGGCGTAGTCGCGGCCGATGGCGGTGCGGATGTGACGCGTGCCGGCGACGAGGTGGTTGGTGGGATCGAAGCCGACCCAGCCGAGCTGCGGCACCAACGCCTCCACCCACGCGTGCGTGGCGGAGGACTCGGAGCGGTCGTGATATTCGGAGTTGTGATGCAGGTAGCCGCTGACGTAACGGCAGGGAATGCCGAGCCGGCGGACGAGCGTGATCATGATGTGCGCGAAGTCCTGGCAGACGCCCATGCGGCTGTTCAGCGCGACGTCGATCGGCGAATCCACCTTGGTCGATTTCGGCACGTAGTCGAAGTACTTATAGATGCGCTCGTTCAGCTCATGCAGCATCATCAGCGGGTCGTCGCGGCGGTAGACCTCGAGCGTCTTCGCCAGCTCGTCCAGCACGGGTGTGGGCGCGGCGAACTCGCTGTCGAAGAGCATCTCCCAGTAATCGCCCTCGCGCACCATGTTGTCGAGCTCCGTCCAGGCGTCGGGCGCAAGGAAGGATGGAACTGCCGGGGCCTGCGTGACCTCGACCAGCGCCTCTGCGATGATGACCAGCTGCCCGTGCTTGCCGGGAATATCAAAGTGGTGCACATGGTTCGCGAGATGGTCGCGGTAGCTGAAGACGCGGCAGCGCGGACTCACCGACAGATGAAACGTGAGGCAGCGCTGGTTGGCGTCCGAGCGCGGGTGCATGTGCGTCTCCATCACGCTCTCGCGGATGGGGTTCGAGTAGAGGAACTTCGTCAGGTGGCGGATCGAGTAGTACATTTTCTAGGCCCTCTCTCTCGAAAAAAACAAAAGCGAAAAGCAGATCCCGGCGTTCGCCGGAATGACAAACAAGATGGTTAACTCGCCAACGCGGCCTGAATCGAATAGTTGATATAGAGCTGATAGAGCGTCTCATGGATCTCGCGGCACTGCACCAGAATACTGTGCAGGTAGCTGATAACGTCCTGCGAGAGGATCTCATCCACCTTGGCATAGCTCAGCGAAGACTGCAGCCGGCCGGCGATGCGCGTCAGGTGCTCGGCGCGCTGCATGCCGCCCTCGCCCTGGATGGCGTTCAGCGAATGTTGCAGGGCATCGATGGAGAAGCGCAACGAGTGCGGGAAGTCGGCGTCCAACAGCAGGAATTCCAGGATCTTCTCCGGGGTCAGGTCGGCGGTGTAGACCTTGCAGTAGGCCTCAAAGGCCGTACACGAGCGCAGCAGCCCCATCCACTCGAGATACTCGTTGCCCTCGGCGACGCGGTCGGAGTGGCTCCAGAGATCGTGGTGATAGACCTCCAGCAGCAGAGATGTTGCCGTCGCGCGTTCCATGTAACGGCCGATCTGGATGAACTGCCAGCCCTCGCCGTGTGACATGGTGGAGTCGGTCACACCCTGGAACTGATGCACTGCCTCCATTACGGAGGAGAGGAACTCGGCGCGCTGCTCGTCGTTGGAGGCGAGCGAGGAGAAGTTCGCGTCCGTGATCTGCAGGTAGAGCCGGTTCAGCCGCTGCCACTGCTCGGTGGAGATCTGCTCGCGCACGTGGCGCGCATTCTCGCGCGCGGAGACGATGCACGAGGTGATCGACGAGCCGACGTCCATATCAAAAGTGAGCGTACGGACGAGATCGAGATAGTCGCCCGTCCACTTGACGCCGCGCGGGTGCCCCAGCGCCGCGATCATGCGCTTCCATCGCCGTTCTACGCCGGTCGGTTCATCCAGCATCAGGTTCAGGTTCACGTCGAGAAGGCGCGTGGTATGTTCGGCACGCTCGAGGTAGCGGCTCATCCAGTACAAACTGTCGGCAACGCGTGAAAGCATCTGGGACCGCCTCGTACGAGAAGTATTTTCTTCCGTGCTTACGGCTAGTGTTGCTAACTGCGAATTTAGCTGCTCAGAATTCATTTACTCTTTGCTTCCGCCATCTGAAATCTCCCACTCCCTTTAGCTGCTGAGGACCCAAGTGTCCTTGCTTCCGCCACCTTGTGAAGAGTTCACAACCAAGGAGCCTTTGCGCAGCGCCACGCGCGTAAGCCCACCGGGAACGATCGAGACCTTGTCGCCGTAGAGAACATACGGCCGCAGGTCCACGTGCCGCGGTTCTAATCCGTCGTTGATCAAACAGGGCGCGCGGGAGAACGTGATCGTCGGCTGCGCGATGTAGTTGCGCGGATCGGCTTCGATGCGGCGCGCGAACTCTTCGCGCTCCTTCGCCGTCGAGTGCGGGCCGATAAGCATGCCGTAGCCGCCGGATTCGCCGACGGCCTTGACCACGAACTTGTCCAGGTTCTGCAGAACATGCTGCCGCTCTTTGGGGCGCGTGCAGAGATACGTCTCGACGTTCTTGAGCACGGGCTCTTCGCTGAGATAGTAGCGGATGATGTCGGGTACGTAGGCGTAGAGCGCCTTATCGTCGGCGACGCCGGTGCCGAAGGCGTTGGCCAGCGTGACATTTCCTGCCCGGTAGGCGTTGAAGAGCCCAGCGACACCGAGGATGGAGTCCGAACGGAAGGCAAGAGGGTCGATGAAGTCGTCGTCGACGCGGCGGTAGATGACATCCACGCGTCGCAGGCCGTTGGTGGTGCGCATGTAGACGATGTTGTCATGCGTGACGAGGTCGCGGCCTTCGACGAGTTCGATGCCCATCTGGCGCGCGAGATACGCGTGCTCGAAGTAGGCCGAGTTGAAGACGCCGGGCGAGAGCAGCACGATGTTCGGCTCAGGCCGGCCCTCCGGCGCGAGCGAACGCATGGTGGAGAGCAGCAGCTGCGTGTAGTGCTCGATCGGCCGCACGTTGTAGCTGCGGAAGAGCTGCGGAAAGAGACGCTTCATCACGCGCCGGTTGGTGAGCATGTAACTGACGCCCGAAGGCACGCGGAGATTGTCTTCCAGGCAGGCGAACTCGCCGTTCTCGAGGCGGATGAGATCCGAGCCGGTGACAGCGATGTAGACATTGCGCGGTACCTGCAGGCCGCGCATCTGGCGGCGGAAGTGTTTGCAGCTATAGACCACTTCGCGCGGCACGATGCCGTCGTTCAGGATCTTGCCTTCGTTATAGATATCGCGCAGAAAAAGATTAAGCGCGATGATGCGCTGCGTCAGCCCGCGCTCTACCGTCTCCCACTCGGCGGAGGTGATGATGCGCGGCACGAGATCGTAGGGAAAGATCTTCTCCGTGCCCTCTTCCTGTCCGTAGACGGTGAAGGTAATGCCCTGGTTCAGGAAGGAGAGATCGGCCGACTGCTTGCGGCGCTGTATCTCCTCCGGCCCGAGCGAGCCGAAGAGATCGAGCAGGGGCCCGTAGTGCGGGTGGATGGACTCCGGCCCCGAGAACATCTCGTCGTAGGCAGCGTCCAGCGGGTAATCCTGCAGCGATGGGAGGTCGAATTGGCTGGGCTGCATGGATTTCATTGGAAACTTGAGTATAGAACCGCCCGCTGCCCGCATAAAGGGCGAATCCAGAAAAGCGATGATTCCAATGGGCTATATGCCGGCAGGGAGCCGGATAGCGAGGCTATAGTGCGTATAAAAAAAAGCTATGGCTATAGTTCCAGTCAATCGTTAGGTCTCAAGGACTATTCGCCGCTGCCAGCCGCCACGGCATAGTAGCCTTTGCGGGTCTGGATCTTCGATACGCCGTTGCACTTGATGTTGATGAGCCGGAAGCTGCCGTCGTGCGAGGGGTCGAGCGGCGTATAGCTGGCGAGGTACTGGGTGCGCAACTCGTCTTCGATCTGCGCAAAGGCATCTTCGAGCTTACGGCCGTTGTTGCCCACATCGATCACGCGACCGCCGGTGTCTTCCGTCAGCTTGCGCATCACCGAATCGCCGGTATAGATCTGCCCAGTGCCGAGATAGCCGGCGCGGTCCGCGATCAGGATCACATAGATCAGCACGTTAGACTTCTGCGCGGCCTCGAGCGCGCCGTTCAGGTCCTCCTGCGAGCCTTCGTCTTCGCCGTCGGTCAGCAGGATCAGGACCTTGCGCCCGGTCTCCTGGTGCATCTTGTCGTGCGCGGCCAGGTAGACGGCGTCATAGAGCAGCGTGCCGCGCGGGTTCGGCGTATCCACCGGCCCCTGCCCGAGCCCAGGAATGCCACCACCGCCGAAGCCTCCGCCGACATTGATCTGCGCCTTGTTCATCGCGCTCTCCAATTCGGCGGCATTGTTGGTGTAGTCGGCCAGCAGGTCAACGTTCACGTCGAAGGAGATCAGGAAGGCCTCATCCTTCGGCGTCAGGATGCGCTTCAGAAACGCCGTGCCGGTCTGCTGCTCCAGCGGAAGCACCTTGGTCTGGCTGCCGCTGGTGTCCAGCAGCACGCCGAGGGTCAGCGGAAGGTCCTTGACCTGCTCGAAGCTCTTTGTGGTCTGGGCAACACGGTCCTCATAGAGCGTGCAGTCGTCCTTCTTCAGGCCGTCGATGGGTTCGTTGTTCTTGCCGTAGGCGGTGAAGTAGAGGCTGACCAGGTTGGTCTGCACATGCAGAACGGTCGAGCTTTCGTCGAGGACGGGCGTGGTATCGGGTGCGTTGGAGACCGGCGAAGCGTCCGGCGTGGGAGCCTCCTGCGCGCGAAGCTGGACAGAGAGCAGTGGCAGCGGCGCCAGCAGAAGGGAGAAGACAGCGAGACGTGGCAGGCCAGGGCGCATATTTGGTAGACGAATCCAGTATGCGTTTCGTCAGTAAGGCAGCGCAAATAGGGTGCAACCGGGCGGGAGCCATTTGCTTCCCCCATCCCCAGCTTTTACACTGGTAATTGCTATCCAGCGTTTGCAAGAGGACCGTTCCACGGCGTGTCTCTGGTGCATGTTGCGGGACGGGGAGGTTTAATGCGGCGGTTTGTCACACTGGCTCTAATTCTGGTTTTCTCCATTCCGTTCGGATTATCCATCTCCGGGTGCAAGAAGTCGAGCTTCGACTTCTGCAACGGCAGCTCTGGCGAACAGGAAGGCCAGATCGTTAACATCACATTGCAGCCGCAGCTCACTGGCCTCTCGCTGGCCTATGGCGCTATTACCGAGGTTAGCAATGTAAATGCCACGGATTGCAAAGGCGACGGCGTTGGCGTAGGCCGGTACACCTATGGCACAACCAGCACTACCTATGCCGACATCTCTCCCTTAGGTGCCGTCTGTGCCGGTACGTGGAATCGCAATACGGGCTCTGGCGTACCTGATTACAGCACCTGCATTCCGCCCGCGGCGAGCGCGGATCTCCCGATCCCCACCTCACCGGCCTTCAGTACGCCCACTGCGCCGACTGTGACCGCTGGCGCGACCTCCACGCTGAACTACGCGGTCAATCCCAGTGGCATTAATGGGGTTGTAGATATCTCCCTTGCCGGCGGACCTGTGCTTACAGGCGTCATTTCAAACACGACGAGCGCCTCCACGTTCGTTGCCGCATTCAATGCGATCTCCGCCTTCAGCAACAACCATATCGTCGCCACAGCGCCTCCGCCCACGGTAGCCGGCGGCAATATTGTGACCATTACCGGTCCCGTTGGCGCAACCGAGACGCTCTCGTTTACCGGGACCAGTCTTATTGGGTATGTGCCGGCCGCCTATGTCACGGCAAGCGCCGGCGGCGCCACCAGCAATGCCGTTCCCATCTACATACATCCTGCCATCAGCAGCATGCAGTTGACGCCTCAGAGCGCCTGCATCTCGCAGGGTGTCTCCGCGCCGTTGACGGCCTCCGTTACCTCCATCGTGAACGGATCGCCCACGGACATCACGGCCATGACCGGACCTCTGGGCTTTACGCCGCAGAACGGCACCGTGGTCAGCATTAACTCCACGGTGGTGCCGCCGATTGCTACGGCCGAGCTTCCGGGTTCCACGATCATCAGTACGAGCACGTCGAATGCCTCCAGTCCTGCCGGCATCTTCTACACCTGCCCGCCCAAGAGCATTACGCTCAGCGTGCCGAACTCCTCGTCCACCAGCATCACCCTGAACCAGAACACGCCGCAGGCGCTGAACGCCACCGTGCTGGATACCAACAACAACATCATCACCGGCCTGAACCTGGAATACATCTCCACCAGTCTGGACACACTGAGCGCCAACTCTTCGGGATCGCTTGAGGCCAACTTTCCCGGGGCGGCCACGGTCACGGCCATCTGCCAGCCTTCGGAATGTAACCCCTCGCCGCTGAACCAGCTTGGTATGCAGGGCAACGGTCTGCCCGTCACCTCGAATCCCATCCAGGTCACCACGCCAGGCACGGTGAATACCGTGCTCTACATGGCGAGCACCAGTTCGCAGTACTTTACCAGCGTCGACTTCTCGACCGGCATCCCCGGCTCCCCGACACTGCTGCCCTATGTGCCGAACTCGATGATCGCCGACAAGCTCGGGCAGACACTCTACTTCGGCAGTCCCACCGAGTTGATGGAAGTGTCCATGGCCAACAACACCGTCTCCAAGGTGGACGCCAGCGTGAAGGGCACAGTGGTCGGCGTCTCCAATGACGGCAGCGTGCTGGTCATGAGCGATGCCGTACATGGCCTCATCTATATCTACTATCCGGCCACGGGCGCCAATACGAGCTTCGGCGGCATTGCCACGCGCGCCGTATTCGCGCCGGACAATCAGCACATCTACATCGCCGGCCAGTTTCCCGCGCCCACGCCCGCGAACCCTAATCCCACCGTCACCCAGAATTTTTTCGTCTACTCGAACTTTGACGGCTGGCATCCTTCGCTGGTGCCCGCCACGCCCACGGATATGGCCGTCAGCGAACCGAGCATCGCCGCATTCCTCGCCGGCACCACAACCACCGAGCGCAGCTACTGCGCCACCGGCGCGCCACCGGCGAGTCAGTCCGCGGACGCCTTCTATCCCCAGGTCAGCACGCCCCAGGCAGTCCAGACGGACCGCCTTGCCGCCACATTTGACAGCAAGCATCTCCTGGGTGCAACCGCTACCGGCAATACCCTTTCGGACTTTCCTCTCACGCTCTCCGCGGGCGGCACGAATCCCGGTGCCTGCCCGACGTTCTTCAATCTCAGCGCGCCGAATCCTCCGTTAGCGCTGGGCGTGACTGCGTCGTCGATCACCGGCGTGTTGCCGGATAGCGCCTCGCAGGTTGCCTTCGTCACCTACGCCACCAGCAGCCCGAGTTCGCCCGCGCTGCTACCGGCCTATCTGATTCCGTCCAGCGGCGTGGGAACGATCACGGATGTAACGCTCTCGGGCAGCGCCACAGCACCGGTCTCCGGCGTCTTCTCAACGGACCGCCAGACCTTCTATGCCGGCACAGCCGGTGACAACCTCGTCCACATCATCAGCGTGCCCAATGTGCTGAACTCGGTGACGCCCGCCGATACCGGCACGAAGACGCCGGCACTGCCCCTCTGCATCACGCAGGATGCGTTCGGCAACTGCACGGCAAGCAGTACCAGCTTTGCCACGCCGAATCTGCTGGCCGACAAGCCGCGCCCGACCACCTAGAAACTTAACGGTGATGAAAACTGAAGACAGTGGTTAAAACCAAAAGGCAAGAACCCAGGTTCTTGCCTTTTCACTGTCATCCTTTAAATCGCTGTCATCCCTGTTAAGTTTTAGCGAGCCGCTTCTCCAGCAGCTCGCGGGCCACGGCGTCCAGCACGCCGTTCAGAAAATTGATCGACTCCGGCGCCGCATACCGCCGCGCCACCTCCAGCGACTCATTGATCACGATCGCATGCGGCGTAGCGGGATAGCCCAGCATCTCGGCGATCGCCCCGCGCAGCAGGTTGCGGTCCACCACCTGCATGCGCTCCAGCCGCCAGTTCTGCGCGTGCTTTTCGATGAGTGCGTCTACCTCTTCGCTGCGTGCCATCGCCACGCGGTAGAGATCGTCGGCAAAGCCGCGCGTGTCCGCGTCCACGTCGTCGCGCGACTCCCAGAAGAGCTTGCGCACCTCGTCCGGAGTCTGTTTGCCCAGGTCGCCCTGGAAGAGCATCTGCAGCAGAAGCTCGCGTGACTTGCGCCGCGTCCCCATTATTATTTTCCTCGCCCTTCGGGTTCGCCTGATTTAAGTTTTCGTGAAATAGACACCATCTCGATCGCTGCGATTGCGGCTTCAAAGCCCTTGTTGCCGGCCTTCACGCCGGCGCGATCCAGCGCCTGCTCCAGCGTCTCGCAGGTGAGGACGCCGAAGGCGTGGGGCACGCCGGTCTCCTGCTGCGATTGCCCGATGCCGCGCGCGACCTCGGTATAGATGGCTTCGTAGTGCGCCGTCTCGCCGCGCAGCAGGCAGCCGAGGGTGATGATGGCGTCGTGCTTTTTGGATTCGGCGAGCGTGCGCGCCGCGCTGGGGATCTCCCACGCGCCGGGTACACGCACGACGGTGATGTCGGCCCTCTTTGCGCCGGAGCGCAAGAGGCCGTCGAGCGAACCCTGTAAGAGGCGGTCGGTGATGACAGCGTTCCAGCGGGCGACGACGATGGCGAAGTTCATGCCGGCGGCCGAAAGCTCGCCTTCGATGGCGGGGGTCTTGCCATACAGCGGATTCTCCGACTGCCAGAAACCTAATTTCAGCCCGCCGGTCTCCAGCGTAAACAGACGCGAGTTCCAGTGCGTCGTCTCAATGGCAGAGGGCTTGCCGTGTCTGGCAACGATGGCGTGGACGTCTTCGAGCGCGGAGACCTCGATCAGAATGGGCGGCACGGCGGGCGGACGGCCGGCGACGAGCTCGATATTCCCGATAGGCGCGAGGAAGGCGGCGCCTTTGCCGGTCGCATCCTGCCAGCCCTTGCCCGGCTCGAAGCCGAGCGCGCTGAAGAGGCCGGCGAGCGCGTCAAACGCAACAGCGGACGCGACCGGACTGACCAGCGTGATTCCCTTGACCATATCTATTGATTGTATCGTCTGAAGTGAATTGAAACGACGGAGGAGACGATGGCATACGAGACGTTGCAGTTGAAAGTCGAAGGGCGCGTGGCGACGGTGACG
>DATMLK010000209.1:0-10556 GCA_035570215.1 Acidobacteriaceae bacterium | reverse complement strand
CATGGCAAGCATCTTCCCGTTCCGAGCACTGCGTTACAACCCCGCCACCGTCAACGTAGAAGACGTCGTCACCCAGCCCTACGACAAGATCTCCCCCGCCATGCAGCAGAAGTACTACGACAAGAGTCCCTACAACCTTGTCCGCGTCATCCTCGGCAAGTCCGAGCCCGGCGACGACGACAGCAATAACGTCTACACCCGAGCCGCCGCCGATCTCGCCGCCTGGCGCAAGAAGGGCGTGCTCAAAGAAGAAACAGACCCCGCCGTCTACGCCTACTCGCAGACCTACAAGGTTCCCGGCTCGGAGGAGATCCGCGAGCGCCGCGGCTTCATCGCGCTCGGCCAGCTCTATGACTATGCCGAGCAGGTCATCTACCGGCATGAGCAGACGCTGTCCAAACCCAAATCGGATCGTCTGAACCTCTTCAAGGCCACGCGCGCCTACTGCGAGCAGATCTATCTGCTCTACTCCGATCCCGAATTCGCCGCCGACAAGCTGCTCTTCAGCAAGGACGCGCCCGAGGTCGAAGTCACCGACGAATACGGCGTCATCCACCGCCTGTGGAAGATCACCGACCCGAAGACGATTACCAAGCTCTGCGCCTCCATGGACGACAAGAAGCTCATCATCGCCGACGGCCACCATCGCTACGAGACCAGCGTCGCCTACGCCAAGGAACGCGCCGCTGAACTGGGCAAGGAGATGACTCCGCCCACGCCGAAGAAGGGTGAGCTGCCACAACCCGCATTCCCCGAGGCCGCCATGATGATGACCTTCGTCAACATGGACGCGCCCGGCATCACCATTCTGCCCACGCACCGCGTCGTCTTCGGCCTGAACAACTTCAACCCGTCGGAGTTTCTCGGCCGCGTCACCCGCTTCTTCACCGTCAAGAAGCTGCCTACAGGCAATGCGCCGGCACTGCTTAGCGCGCTGGCCGAGGCCACGCAGCCCAAGCTCGTCTCCATGATCGCCGTCACCCGCGAAGGCAGCTACATTCTGACCACGAAGAAGGCTGAGGTCACCTCCGCGCTCGCGAACATCTCCAAGCTGCAGCGCCAGCTCGATGTGGTGCAGCTGCACTCGCTCATCCTGGAAGAGATCCTCGGCCTCTCGCAGGAGTCCGTGCGCGAGCAGAAGAACCTGCGCTACGTTCGCGACGCACAGGAGGCCGTGGACCAGATCGCCCGCCGCGATGCCGACATCGCCTTCCTCATCAACCCCTGCACGCTCGAACAGCTCAAGGACGTCGCCTTCGCGCTCGACGTGATGCCCCAGAAGTCCACCGACTTCTACCCCAAGCTGCTGAGCGGCCTCGCCATCTATGCGCTGGATTAGAAATTCCATTGGATATCCTAGAACGCGCCGGGCCGCTCTGCTCGCACTCTGCGCGGCCAGCATCCTGCTGCTCATCGCTCTCTGCACGCGTCCGTCCGTGCGCGCCCAGCAGCGTCCGCTTCAACCCGGCGCACCGGGATATGCCGCTCCTGTAAAACCGCTGGTCAAGCCAATGGCAAAACCGGACGTGAAGCCTGCAACACCGCCTGCCGCGGCTCCTTCGACTTCATCTGCATCTGCTCCCAATGCAGCCGCAGCCCCCGGCAGTTCGAACAGCGAGACACTTCCCACCCCTCGCATCCTCCTGCCTGCCCCGCAGCCGCGCACCATCATCGTGATCGACCCCGCTCACGGCGGGCCGGATACCGGCGCGCGGATCAACGACCATCTCGCGGAAAAGGATGTGGTGCTCGCGCTCGCCGCTCGCCTGCGCGTCACGCTGCAGTCGCACAACTTCACCATCGTCACCACCCGTGACAGTGACCCCGCGGCCGGACTGACCACGAACCAGCGCGCCGAGATCGCCAACCACACCTCCGCCATCGCCTGCCTGGTACTCCACGCAACCGCCACAGGCAACGGCGTGCATCTCTTCACCTCCGCGCTTGCACCTGCCCAACACCACGGCATACTTCCCTGGGCCACCGCGCAGGCTGCATTCGCCGGGCAGAGCGCGGCGCTGCAGCGCGAGCTAAACACCGCCTTCATCCACGCGCAGATCGCCACCGTGAATGCGCAGGCCGGCGTGGCCCCGCTCGATAACCTCACCTGCCCCGCCGTCGCCGTGGAGATCGCACCCTATCTGGCCCCGGATGCCAGCAACACCATCGACGTGAGCGATCCCGACTACCAGCAGCATGTAGCCGAGACCATCACCACCGCGCTCGTCTTCTGGCGCGTCCACCAGAGCGGGCCAATGAACGGGGTGGCACAGTGATCCCCCGCTACCAGCGCATCCTCTTCGTCGTCCTGCTCGGCTCCAGCGTTCTGATGGCGCTCTACCTCCTGCGCCTGCATCATGAGCATCGCAGGCAGCTCGCCGCGCTGAGTGACGCCACGCCCCTCTCCGCGCCCGACACCGCCGATGCAGAAGACATCACGCTTGCCCTCGCCAATGACGCCGACGGCTCCATCACCCCCACCGTGGAGTCCATCGCTCTGCCCGTCGAACCGGGAGCCCGCGCCCGCGCGCTGCTGGAGCGTCTCCTCGCCGGCTACGCGCTGCCCAACTCCAGGCATCCGCTCGCCGGCGGCCCTTCCGTAGACGATGTCTTCCTGCTTCCCGTCGATGCGCCCAAACCTAAAGACCCGAACGCCTCAGCCTATGCCTCCGAACCGTCCGAGAACACCTCTCTGCTCGCCGTCATCAATCTGCACGGCGCTTTCGTGCAAGGCCATCCTTCAGGCATACTGCCGGAGATGCTCACCATTCGATCCATCCTGGGTACGCTGCACCTCAACCTGCCGCGGATCGCGCAGGTGCGCTTCCTCGTCGACGGTCAGCAGGCGCAGACGCTCGCCGGGCACGCCGACCTCACTCGCATCTATCCTGTAGTGGATACGTCCACGCGGCCGCTCAACACCGACTCCAGCCAACCGGACAGTGATACCCCATGAACACGCGACCGCTCACACGACCCACCATCGGCATCTTCGACTCCGGCTTCGGCGGACTCACCGTCATGCGCGCCCTGCTCGCGCTCATCCCCAACGCCAACTACGTCTACCTCGGCGACACGGCGCGGCTTCCTTACGGATCCAAGTCGCAGGAGACCATCGCCCGCTACGCCGTCGACTCGTTGCGCTTTCTTGAGGCCCAGGGCGCCGAACTCTTCGTCGTCGCCTGCAACACCGCCTCCGCGCTCGCGCTCGATGCATTGAAGGCCGAAGCGAAGATTCCCGTCGTCGGCGTGATCGAACCCGGTGCCGCCGCCGCCCGCGCCGCCTACAACCTGGCCATGAGCGAGGCCGCCGCCACCGACCTTACCTCCGATGGCGTGCTGGTTCTGGCAACGGAAGCCACCGTGCAGAGCCACGCCTACGCCCGTGCCTGTGCCGCGCATGGCCTGCGCGCCTTCGAGAAGGCCTGCCCCCTGCTCGTTCCTCTCGTCGAAGAGGGCTGGATCGACCATCCCGTCACCGAAGAGGTCGCCCGCATCTATCTCGGAGAGGCGCTCGCAGAGGCCCAGAGACAGAAGATCGTCCCGCACACCGTCCTGCTCGGCTGCACGCACTATCCGCTGCTGCAGCCGCTGCTGGAGTGCGTCCTGCTCAAGCACTTCAGCGCCAGCGGCCCCATGGGCATTCTCGACTCGGCCGAGGCCACGGCCCGGCATGTGAAGCATCTCCTCAGCGAACGCGCGGTCAGCGCTTCAGCCGGCACGCCGTCGCAAAGGTTCTTCGCTACAGACTCGGTGGAAAAATTCCAGCGCCTTGGCTCACGCTTCCTCGGCTGCCCTATCGATCACGTCCAGCACGTCGACCTCGGCGGCTGACGCGCCTCTGCCGATACTGATATCCTCTCTTTCGAACCGCACTGAAAGGACTTTCCCACATGGAACACCTGAAAGGCCGCGCTGCCGTCATCTTCGGTCTCGCCAACAAGCGCAGCATCTCCTGGGCCATCGCGCAGAAGCTCTCCGAGGCCGGCATGCAGCTGGCCATCTGTTATCAGAACGAACGCATGAAGCAGGAGGCCGACACCCTCATCTCCGAACTTGCCGGCGCCACCGGCTTTCAGTGCGACGTCTCCAGCGACGCCGAGATCGATCAGGTCTTTGCCCAGATCAAGGCTAAGTACGGCACGCTGCATACCGTCGTGCACTCCGTCGCCTATGCGCCCGCCGAAGAGCTCAAGAACGACTTTCTGCAAACCACGCGCGAAGGCTTCCGCATCGCGCATGACGTCAGCTGCTACTCGCTGATCGCCGTCAGCCGCGCCGCTGCCCCGCTCATGACCGAAGGCGGCTCCATCATGACGCTCACCTACTTCGGCGCGGAGAAGGTCGTTCCCCACTACAACGTGATGGGCGTCGCCAAGGCTGCGCTGGAGGCCAGCGTGCGCTACCTCGCCAGCGATCTCGGCCGGCAGAACGTCCGCGTGAACGCCATCTCCGCCGGACCCATCAAGACACTGGCCGCGCGCGGCATCGGCGGCCTCTCCGACATGCTGAAGTCCCACGCCGACCGTGCTCCGCTCCATCGCAACGTTGACCAGGCCGAGGTCGGCGGCACCGCGCTCTTCCTCGCCAGCGATCTCTCCAGCGGCATCACCGGAGAGACCATCTACGTCGACTGCGGCTACAACATCATGGGCTTCTAGTTCCACGGAATTGGGTGCCCCATATGCGCAGTCTCATCGCGCATATGGGGGACATCGCGCGTGTAGCGCGACCTTTGCAGGATGAACACATCAAGGAGAACCACCATGAAGATCGCTGACGCACTCCTGCTCGACTACGACGCTGAGATCGGCACCACTCTACGCATTCTGAAGAGCGTGCCCGATGATAAGGCCGGCTGGAAGCCGCATGAGAGATCCACGCCTATCGAGAAGCTCGCGCTGCACATCGCCACAATACCGCGTTTTGGAACGGTCATCATAACCAAGCCCGGATTCGATATGGCCGATCCCGCGCAGAAGCTGCCGGTGGTGGCATACGAGTCGGCCGCGGAGACGATCGCGGAGTTTGAACGGAACGCCGCCGCTGCACGCGCCGCTCTTGCCGGCGCAAGCGATGCCGGCCTGGAGCAGAAGTGGAAGTTCTCCTTCGGCGAACGTGTGATCAGTGAGATGCCGCGCATGCTGAGCTGGCGTCTGCTCTTCTTCAATCACATGATGCATCACCGCTCGCAGCTCGGCGTCTACTTCCGCCTGCTCGATATCCCCGTACCGAGCTGCTACGGCCCCACCGCCGACGACAGAATGGGGTTCTAACAGCCACAAAACTGGGTGCCCCATATCTACGCGGCTTTATCGCGGAGATGTGGGGCATCGCGCGTGTTAAGCACTATCCTGCCTTCTCCGTCAGCTCCGCCCAGCGCGCATAGAGCTTGTCCATCTCTTCCTGTGCCTGCTCCTGCGCGGCCAAAGCTTTCTGCAACGCTTCCGCGTTTGTAGCCACGGCAGGATCTTCCACGGCTTCGTGTGCCGCGCGCAGCTTCTCTTCCGCCTCTTCCACGCGCTGCTCGATCGTCGCAAACTCGCGCGCTTCAAGATACGAGAGTTTCTTCTTGCCTGGCTTCATCTCCTGCGCTGCGCCGTCCTGCTCGCTCTTCTTCGCACTCTTCGGCTCTTCCTGCTGACGATCCGCGCCCCCTTCGCTCTGCCACTGCTCCCATTGCGAATAGTCCGCGAAGCGCTCCGTGCCGCCGCGCCCATCTAATCCCAGGACAGTCGTCGACACGCGATCCAATAAATAGCGGTCATGCGTCACCAGGATCAGCGCGCCCTTGAACTCCAGCAGGCTCTCTTCCAGGATCTCCAGCGTCGGAATGTCGAGATCGTTCGTCGGCTCGTCCAGCAGCAGCACGTCCGCCGGCTGCAGCATCAACTTCGCGATCAGAACGCGCGCGCGTTCGCCGCCGGAGAGCCGCTCGACCGGTTGATTAAGCTGCTCGCCGGTGAAAAGAAAGCGCGAGGCCCAGCTCGCCACGTGGATCACACGGTCCTGATACACCACCGCATCCGAGTCCGGCGCCAGCGCGCGCCGCAGCGTGAGCGTCTCGTCGATGAAACGGTTCTGGTCGAAGTAGACCACGCGCAGACTCTGCGCAGGCTTGATGGTTCCCGCGTTCGGCTCCAGTTGACCGGCGAGCATGCGCATCAGCGTCGTCTTGCCGCTGCCATTCGGCCCGACCAGCCCAAGCCGCATGCCTGCGGTAATGCTCACATCCATCGGACCGAATAATGTCCGCTCGCCCATCTTCGAGATGATGCGCTTCGCCTCGATCAGCCGCTTCGTCTCGCGCTCGGTAGCGGCAAAGCCGATGTTCGCCTTGGCCGTCGCCGACGACTGCCGCGCATTGATCTCGCGCAGCTCGCCGATCATCTCGTGCGCCGAATCGATGCGGGCTTTCGATTTCGTCGCCCGCGCCTTCGGCCCGCGCCGCAGCCACTCGATCTCGCGCGTCACGCGGTTCTTCAAGGAGCTCTGTTGCTTGCTCTGCGCCTCGAGATAAAGCTCCTTGCCTTCGAGAAACTTGCTGTAGTTTCCCTTCACGCGCAGCGCGCCACCGGCATAGACACGGTTCAGCTCCACCATCTCCGTCGCCACGTTCTCCAGAAAGTAGCGGTCGTGGCTCACCACGACGCAGGCGAAGCCGCTCTGCCGCAGCAGACCTTCGAGCCACTGAATGCCTTCGAGATCGAGATGGTTCGTCGGCTCGTCGAGCAGCAGCACATCGGGCCGCGCCACCAGCGTCTCTGCGATCGCCAGCCGCTTCCTCCAGCCGCCGGAGAGCGTCGCCGCTTCTGCATCGAAGGTCGCGATGCCCCACTGGCTCGCCGTCTCCACGAATCCCGCGCGGCCGAGCGTGTCGAATATCCTTGCATCGTGCTCGGCCTCGGGGATCTTCGCGGCGATCAATGCATCCTTCACCACGGAGCGCACCGTGCGGCCCGGCGCAAAGTCAGAGGTCTGCTGCACGTAGCCGACCGTGGCCCGCTTGCGGATGGCGATGTCGCCGCTGTCCGGCACCTCTGTACCGGAGAGCACGCGCATCAGCGTCGACTTGCCCGAGCCGTTCGGCCCGATCAAACCGATGCGGTCGCCCTCGGAGATGGGAAAAGCGACGTCGCGAAAGAGTGGGGCGGAGCCGAAGGCCTTGGTCAGGCCCTGCGCATTCAAAATAGGTGGCATCAGTTCCTAGTTTACGTGTTCCACGTGGAACCTGCGCCAGAGCATTGCTTCAGCGTGATCGTTCGCGCATCGCCGCCTGCATACTCGATCGCAATCTCGCCGTCTGAGCAGGCCACGAGCGATGGAAACTTCTCGCCCCACTCGATCAGCACCAGCGCGCCGCCAAGCTGCATCTCGTCAATGCCGAGCGCATCCAGCTCCCGCTCTTTCTCCAGCCGGTAGAGATCCAGATGATAGAGCTTGCCGGCTCGCTGGCTTGCTGACTCGCTGACTCGCTGGTACTCATGCACCAAGGTGAACGTCGGACTCGTCACGTCCGACTCCGCCGCCGCGCCAAGCCCTGCCGCGATTCCCTTGACCAGCGTCGTCTTGCCCGCGCCCAGGTCGCCGCGCAGAATGAGCATCTGCGGTGCCCGCGGCAAATGAGATAAAGCCTTCAGCATCGCCGCCAGCTCGCGCCCCACCTGCATCGTCTCTTCGGCGGAATGAGTCGTCCAGCTTTGCGAAGAAGAACTCATGTTCGCAGTCCGCAGATCCACGTAAACCCATCCTCATCCTTCATGCGGTAACGAAAGGCGTCGCTCAGATGCGCCACCGTGTCCGTCGCCAGCACCGTATGCTCGTCCTGCGCGCGGGCGGCGAAGTCCGCAGCCAGCCCATGCAGATAGACCGCCGCCTCCACTGCCTCAGCCGCGCGCTCCGGATACTGCGCCAGCATCGCCGCGACGATGCCGGTCAGAATGTCGCCGCTGCCGCCCTTCGCCATCGCCGGATTGCCGCTGGTATTCACCGCGACCCTGCCGCTGGGATGCGCGATGAGCGTACGCCATCCCTTCAACACCAGGATCACGTGATGCTTCATCGCAAACGCCCGCGCGATGTTCACGCGATCCGCCTCCACAGCCTGCACGGTCAAGCCGAGCAGCCGCGCCATCTCGCCAGGATGCGGCGTAAGTACCAGCACGCGCTCTCTGCCGTTCAATAGCTGTGTCTGTCCCGCAAAGGCGTTCAGCCCGTCAGCATCCAGCACCAGCGGCATGCGCGTCTTCTCCACCAGCACGCGCGCAAACATCGCCGCATCCGGCTCGGTGGAAAGTCCCGGCCCCAGCGCAACCACCGTCTTGCGATCCAGCAAAGTGATCATCCGCTCACGGCTCATGTTGCGCCGCGAAAGTGTGCCGCCCACCGTGCCCGTATGCTTGCGCTCGTCCAGCGGAATCGTCATCAGCTCCGGCGTTACAGCGGCAACCGCGCTGACGATGCTCTCCGGCACGCCCGCCGTCACCAGCCCAGCGCCCGTGCGCAGCGAGGCGAGCGAGGCCATCGCCGGTGCGCCCGCCTTGCCCAGCGCGCCGCCCACCACCAGCACGTGCCCGAACCTTCCCTTGTTGGAGTTCACCTCACGCGGCTTCTCGGCGACTGCCTTCGCGCTGCCAGCCCAGAAGAGCTGCGTCTCTGAGATCACGTCTGTTTCCGGCGATCCGATCTCCGCCACCACGACCGGCTTACTGGTGCTGCCGGTGAGATTGCCAAAGAGGTGCGCCGGCTTCGGCGCGGTAAAAGTCACTACAGTATCCGCGCGGAACGCCTCTACGTTTTTTTCTTCCGTTGCATCTGCGTCCCACCCCGAAGGCAGGTCCACAGCGACTACGGAAGCGCTGCATGCCGCAAGACGATCACGCACGGTGATGGCGAGCCCGCGCAGCGGCGGTTTAAATCCCGTGCCGAACATTGCATCGATCACCAGATCGCAGCAGTCGAAGAGCCCAGTCGCAGCAAGGGACGCCTCATCCGTTGCGCAGACGATCTCCACCGGTGTTGCGTTCAACGCCGCGAACATCGCCGCCGCATCGCCCTGCAGCGCACTCGCTTCCGCGAGCAGCAGCACGGTCACGCTCTTTCCCGCGGCAGCAAGCAGTCGCGCGGCCACGGATCCATCGCCACCATTGTTGCCCTTGCCGCAGACCACCAGAATGCTCTGCGCCTGCGGATACTGCCGCAGCGCAAACCGCGCCACGGCGCAGCCAGCGTTTTCCATCAGCGTGGCGGAGACGATGCCCGCCTGCACGGTGCGCCGGTCGGTGGCCGCCATCTCTGCTGCTGTAAGAACCTTCATCTGTCTATTATGTCTTTTTATTGAGCTTGTATGCTTTTATTGGGCGTGGCGCTCGCGAATAAGCGTTCGCTCTAATTCGAGCCACTGCCCGGAGCCAGTGTCAGTACAGGCGTCGTCAGTGGATCGTCGGTCGCAGGCTCGCTCGGCTTGCCGTTGAAGTAGTTCTTGTCCCACAGCGCGCGGTAGAACTCGCCGGTCAGCTCCGCAGCCTTCGGCCCGAAGGTCGGCCGGCCGCCCTCAAGAAAGAAGACCGTCACAATGCGGCCCTGCGGCGTGTTCGCGTAGCTGGCGAACCAGCCGTAGCGCGTGCCGTTGTTCGAGCACGTCCCCGTCTTGCCCAGCACCGGAAACTGGTTGAAGTTCGCGCGCAGCGAGCGCGCCGTTCCATACTGCACCGCCGCCTGCATGCCGTCCTGTATCTCCGGGATCAGCGGCGCGATGTTCAGCATGCGCTTCACCCGCGGCTTGAAGGTGGCAATGTCCTCCGGCGTCTGCGGATGCTGCAGGTAGTAGAGCGTGCCGCCGTTCGCAATGGCCGCCACCAGCGCGCCGAGCTGCAGCGGAGTCACCGAGACGCTCTCGCCGAACGAGCACATGCGGCCCACGCCGCCCAGCGACGCCGGCAGCTCTTCATCCGGATACGTGCCCAGTTGCTCGCCGGGAATGTTGTAGCCCGCAAGCTCTCCCAGGCCGAACTCGTTCGCATAGTGCCGCACACGCTCAAAGCCGAGCGAGCGGCCGATCGTCTCGAAGTAGAGATTGTTCGAGTGCGCCAGCGCCTCGGTCAGGTTCATGTGGTAGCTGCCGCCGAGGTTCACCTCCGTATCGCGCGTGATCAGGCCCTCTTCCAGCGCCGCCAGCGCCACGGTGAGCTTGATCGTGGAGCACGGCTCGGCGCCATGCGAGAGCGCGAGCTTCTGGTTCACCATCGCCAGAATACGGCCCGTGGAGGGATCGATGGCCAGCGCCGTCCCGTTCATGTTGCTGAGCGCTTCGATCAGGGCCTCGCGCACCGCGACGTCTTCCCCTTCGATGTTGTCGCCCGCGGTCAGCGCCATCGTGTCATCGGAGTAGGAGCTCGCCGTAAACCGCTCGTAGACATGGTGCCTGCGGTGACGCCCGTGCACAACCGCCACCTGCGTGCCTGTCGTTCTATGATGGTGCGCGCGCTTCGACGCCGTCTTCGATGCCGCACTCGCCGTCGTCTGCGCGTCGGCCGTCGCTGTCAGCAGCAGAAGCA
>DATMLK010000208.1:0-3879 GCA_035570215.1 Acidobacteriaceae bacterium | reverse complement strand
GGACTTCAAGCGTGGAACCTTTCGCGTGCGTGGCGACATCATCGAGGTCTTTCCGACGTACGACGAGCTGGCCTACCGCATCGAGCTTTTCGGCGACGAGATCGACTCGCTCTCGCAGATCGATCCGCTCTTCGGCACGGTGAAGCAGAAGTATGCTCGGTTGCCGATCTACCCCAAGAGCCATTACGTGGTGATGCCGGAGCGCAAGCGGTCGGCGATGGACTCCATCCTGGCCGAGATGGAAGAGTGGGAGAAGCATCTGGAGCAGAACGGACGGCTGGTGGAGTCGCAGCGCATCCACCAGAGGACGCGGTTCGATCTCGAGATGATCAAGTCGGTCGGCTACTGCCACGGCATCGAGAATTACTCGCGGCATTTTTCCAGCCGGTTGCCCGGCGAGCCGCCGCCGACGCTGCTCGACTACTTCCCGCGCGACTTCCTGCTCTTCGTGGACGAGTCGCATGTGACCGTGCCGCAACTGCACGGCATGTGGCACGGCGACCGCAGCCGCAAGCAAAACCTCGTCGACTATGGATTCAGGCTTCCGTCCGCCATGGACAACCGCCCGCTGAAGTTCGAGGAGTTTGAGAACCGTACCGGACAGATCGTCTACGTCTCCGCCACGCCGGGGCCGTATGAGCTGACGAAATCCGCGGGTGTCGTTGTGGAACAGATCATCCGGCCGACCGGCCTCGTCGATCCCATCGTCGAGATTCGCCCGGTGCGCGGGCAGATCGACGACCTGCTCGCCGAGATCCGCATTCGCGTGGCAAAAAACCAGCGCGTTCTGGTGACGACGCTGACCAAGCGAATGAGTGAGGACCTGGCGAACTACTACACCGAGGTCGGCGTGCGCTGCCGCTACATGCACTCCGAGATCGAGACGCTGGAACGGGTGAAGATACTGCGCGACCTGCGCAAGGGCGAGTATGACGTGCTTATCGGCATCAACCTGCTGCGCGAAGGTTTGGACCTGCCGGAGGTTTCGCTCGTCGCTATTCTGGATGCGGATAAGGAAGGGTTTCTGCGCTCGGCGGGCTCGCTCATCCAGACGATCGGGCGCGCGGCGAGAAATCTGGAAGGGCGCGCGATCCTCTACGCCGACAATATGACCGACTCGATGAAGCGGGCATTAGATGAAACAAATCGCCGCCGCACCGTGCAGCTGGCGCATAACGAAGAACACGGCATCACGCCGGAGAGCATCATACGGCCCCTGGAGATGGGACTCGCCGGCATTCTGAAGGCGGAGTATCACGACCTCGTCGATGAGAACGAGGAGCTGCCGGAGTTCACCACGCAGCATGATCTCGACATGCACATCGCCAAGCTGGAGAGCGATATGCGCGAGGCGGCGAAGAAGTTCGAGTTTGAGAAGGCCGCGCGGCTGAGGGATGCGGTGAAGGAGCTAAGGACGAAGGAATTCTTGTGGAGTTAAAGATAAATGGTGGTATCGTGGCCCATACTTAAATTCCGAGGATCACGATGAAGATATACCTCGAGTGGCAAAAGCAGGTGCAATTAAAAAGTATTGGCTCTTCAAGCGCTGGCTATCAGGTGAATTTTGACTTACTTCCACCTGTGGCCGGTGTATATCTTTTCGGGAGAATCTTCGATGGCAAGTTAGAAGTTCTCTATGTCGGCCAAGCTGCAAATCTAAAAAGCCGAATCAAGGGTCAACTTAACAATCTTCGCCTAATGAATCACATCAAGAATGCGAAGAATGGCAAGAAGGTTCTGGTCATTGGAATATTAGATTTTCCACCTGGTCCGAAAAACCCAAAAAAATCTTTAGACATAGCAGAAAAGAGCCTAATCAGACATTACCTCTCTGAGGGGCACGATATCTCCAACAAGATGGGCGTGAAATTCAGGACCCACAGGATTGAATCTTTTGGAACGTTTGGGAAAAAGAACATCCCTGGCGTTTTGCATCTTGAAGTGAAGTAATGTCTACTTCATCCCAAATATAACTACGAAATCTCTAGCTACTTCCCTGCTTACGGCGTGCGGCGTAGACGCTGGCGCCAATGATGGTCTTGCCGTCCATGATCTTGCCGGCTTCGATGCGCTTCAAGAGTTCGCTGAGCGGCATGCGGACGATGCGGATGTGCTCGTCGGCTTCGGGCTGGGCGGCACCTTCCCAGATGCCGCGGGCGAGCCAGATCTCCATCCACTCGCCGAGGAAGCCGGGGCTGGCGTAGTAGCGGACGAGCTTCTGCCATTTTTTCGCGCGGTAGCCGGTCTCTTCGATGAGTTCGCGCTTGGCGGCGGCGAGGGGAGATTCGCCCGGTTCGCGGCGGCCGGCGGGAAGCTCCCACAGGTACTGGCCGGCGGCGTGGCGGTACTGCTGCTCCATGATGACGATGGGATCGGCGGCGTCTGTTTCATCGAGGGCGAGGATGACGACGGAGCCGGAGTGGCGGATGACGTCGCGGATGCCGGTGGTGCCGTTGGGCTCACGCAGCTTGTCGGTGAAGACGGAGAAGAGCGGCCCCTTGTAGGAGAGCTTCGAGGAGACGACGGTGGCCTTCGGCGGCAGCTTGGTCTTTGCGGTTTTAGGGGCGGCGGATCTCTTTGCGGCGGTCTTCTTTTTTGCGGGCATGTCTCCAACTTATCATTTGGGTGCGGTAGGCAGCATGGACTCATGCAGGGCGTGGGTAGAAAAGCAGGTCCCTCCGCGCCACGCGCTGCGGAATGGCAAATAAGAAGATCACGGCTGGGCCTGCAGATTTTGCGACCGCAAGGCCGGGCTGCGCCATCTAACCTGATGACACCACCTATTCGCCTTACCATTTCTCTGGGCCATGAGAGACTTGAACCGGAACCGGCCATGACGACGCACTGCTATCCCATCACCGTGCTGCCGAATACCACGCGCTTGTTCGCCGACTTTCTTGGCGCGTCGGCCGCCGGCGGGATTGCGGATAAGTACGCACGTACTTACGCGAACGAAAAGCTGCTGCGCCGTTGCTATCCCTCCCTTGCCGAACCTGCGGCGTGGATGAAACAGCAGTCTTCTCTCACCAAGGAACATCGCAGCAAGCTCGCCGACCTGCTCGCCGCGCAGAACACCCATCCGGCCGCGTTGGCCAACATCGAAAAGCTGCGCGCCGGCGCGAATGCGGTCGTGACCGGGCAGCAGGTGGCGCTCTTCGGCGGACCTCTGCTCACGCTGCACAAGGCCGCCACCGCCATCGCCCGCGCGCAGACGGCCACCACAGCCGGCCATCCTCATGTACCCATTTTCTGGCTCGCCAGCGAAGACCACGACCTCGCCGAAGTGAACCACGCGCACCTGCTGACCAAGACCGATGTAGAGACCGTGCGCGCGGCCATGCCGCACACCACCGGACAGCCGGTCGGCAATCTGCGGCTTCGCGCAGGAATATCACAGACTTTAGATCATGCCGCCGATCTGCTGGCGCACGCACCCATCGTCGACGCACTGCGCGAGGCCTACACTCCCGGCGCAACCCTCGCCGGGGCCTTTGCCCAGTTCATCGCAGGCGTATTCGCGGAACAGGGGCTCATCGTCATCGACGCCTCGTCGCGCGACTTCCACGCGCTCGGCGCGGCCACACTCAAAAAGGCCATCACCGATGTGGCCCCGCTGCACACCGCACTGCGCAAGCGCTGCGTAGAACTGGAGCAGTCCGGCTACCACGCGCAGGTGCTGGTGGGTGAGAACGCGAGTACGCTCTTTCTGCTGGATGAGGCCACCGGCGTCCGCAACGCTCTGCGTTTTACTGCCGAGACCGGCGACTGGAAGGCCGGCGGCAGCGTGCACACCACCGCGGAACTGCTGGAGATTCTCGCGGACGCCCCTGAGCGCCTGAGTCCGAACGCTCTGCTGCGCCCCGTCTTTCAGGACACGCT
>DATMLK010000207.1:0-2132 GCA_035570215.1 Acidobacteriaceae bacterium | reverse complement strand
TCTGCTCGTAGGATTTGTTGTCGAACCAGCCGAAATCGACCATGACGGGCAGATGGTTGCGCTTGCCTGCCTCGACGGCCTTCTGCACGGAGATGAAGTTGGGCTGTTGCCAGTGCGCAGTCTTGATCCCGACGATGATGTCGCGGTTCTGTTCGATCGTCTTGGAAAGCGCGTCGAGGTCCATGTCGTGTTCGTTCTGCTCAGCGGCATCGTCGATATTGGCCATGCCCGCTCCGACAATGTTGAGGAAGGCGAAGATGCGGGTCTTCGAATAGTCAATGATGCGGCGACGGAACTCGGGAAAGTCGCGCCAACCAGACGAGCCGGCGTCGGCGACGGTGGTAACGCCGTTTGGGATGGCCATGACGTCGGCGGGGACAGAGAGGTCCCCGTTGCCCCATGCGTTGTGGCGAAGTCCGGTGAAGACGTGCACGTGCATGTCGACGAGCCCGGGCGTGAGATAGAGGCCGGAGATGTCTACCGATTGTTTGGCGGCGCTTGCGGGAATCGTTGGTTCGATGGCGGCAATCTTGCCGTCGCGAACAGCTACGTCAAGTTTCGCGGCAACGTTGTTTTTCGGATCGAGGACTTGGCCGTTGCGAAGAACGAGATCGTACTGCTGAGCGTGTGCAGTGATAGCACAGGCGAGGAGAGTGGCGGCCAGGATGCGAACCATTGGGTGGGAGTATACCCGATGCATTGCGGTGGCTTCTTATGTTCTGATCGAAGACGTCATCACCTCGGCCAAAGTCAGGGCGCTGACCGCGCTCCGGCTCCTGGGAACGGAATAGTCGCACCGCATGAACCTCTACCTCACCGCGCTGATTGCTTACTCCATCCTTCTGATGGGTCTGGGCCTGTTTATCAGCCGGCGGGTGAAGACCTCCTCCGACTTCCTGGTCGCCGGGCGCAGCTTCGGCGTGGGCATGCTCTTCACCACGTTTCTCGCGGCGAATATCGGCGCCGGCTCTACCGTCAATGCCACCGGACTCGGCTACCGCTACGGCCTCTCCGCCTGGTGGTGGGTTGGCTCCGCCGGCATCGGCGGCTTGTTCCTGGCACAGTTCGTCGGCCCACGCATCTGGACAATCGCCAAGGAGCACAATCTCAGCACGCTGGGCGATTATCTGGAATTCCGCTACAACAAGAGCGTCAAGGCCGTGATCGCAGTGCTGCTCTGGATAGGAACGCTGGCGTTGTTAGCCGCGCAGCTCATCGCCATCTCGACTATCCTTAACGTCTCCATCGGCACGTCGAAGTGGATCGGCTGCTGTGCCGGCGGAGTGGTCGCCATCGTTTACTGCGCAGCGGGCGGCCTCGTCTCGTCCGCCTTTGTCAACATCTTTGAACTCCTCGTCACCATGTCCGGCCTTCTGCTAGCCGTCCCGTTTGCGCTGCACACGGTCGGCGGCTGGAGCCACGTTTTTTCCGTCGTCGCGGCGCAGCCCGGCAAGGGCTTTATGCTCAGCATCACTGGAGTCGGGCTCAAACAAATCCTCGGCTACCTGGCCATCCTCGCGCCGTCTTTCATCGTCTCCCCCGGCCTGGTGCAAAAGCTCTACGGCGCGCGCGATGTAAAAACCGTGCGCATCGGCATCACCCTCAACTCCGTCGCGCAGATTTTATTCGCCTTCGTCCCCGCCATCCTCGGACTCTGCGCCTTCGTAGCTGCCCCGCATCTCGCGTCCTCTGACCTTGCCCTGCCCGCCGCGATGAAGATGCTTCTTCCTACCTGGCTCGGTATGTGGGCGATGGCCTCTATTTTCTCCGCCGAGCTCAGCGCGACGGGAACCATCCTCTTCATGCTCTCTACTTCGCTGGCCATCGATCTCCACAAGACGTTTCTGAACCCTGCCATCTCTGAGCGCCGCCTGCTGACCGCTAACCGGATCTCGTCTGTGGTTGCCGGAGTGGCCGGAATTTTCCTCGCGATTCAACTGCCTACCATTCTTGGGGCGGTGCAGATTTTTTATGGACTTCTCTCTGTCTCTCTCTTTGTGCCGGTCATCGCCGGCCTGTACTCGCGGCGGGAAGTGTCGAAAGCCGCGCTAGCCAGTATCTTTGCGGCGATCGCGTCCATGCTGGCGGCGATGCGCCTGACCCAGAACCATGGTTGGTGGCTATTATCTCCT
>DATMLK010000206.1:0-21224 GCA_035570215.1 Acidobacteriaceae bacterium | reverse complement strand
AATTTTTGTCATTCCGTAGCGAAGCGGAGGAATCTGCTTTTCGCGGAATGTAGCAGGGAATAAAAAAAATGGCAGAAGCAACGCAAAACTCGACCGGCCTCCTCACCGTCCGCCTCGTCACCCCGGACCGCGTCCTGCTGGACGCGACCGCCGAGGCCGTCGAGCTGCCGGCGATGTCCGGTTACATGGAGGCGCTCTACGGCGCGGCGCCGCTGCTGGCCGAGCTCGGTGCCGGCGAGGTCCGTCTGCACGGAGGCACCTCGCACGAGGAGGTCTTCTTCGTGGCGTGGGGTTTCGTGGAGGTGCTGCCGGAACGCGTCACCATCCTCGCCGAAGAGGCGCAGCACCCAAGCGAGATCACGCGGGAAGAGGCCAAGGCCGACTGCGACGAAGCCCAGAAGCTCTGGAACGAGGCAGGCGACGATCAGCAGAAATACGACGCAGCCAACGCCGTCCGCCGCCGCGCTGAAGAGAAGCTGGCCAGTGCCGAACACAAGAACGAAACTCACTAGGCCAATCTCAGCCTCAAACAAAAAGGCCTCGCAGATGCGGGGCCTTTTGTTATTAAATCCACTTCGCCAGCCGCTTCTTCATCACCTTCACAGCCTCGGCATTTTCATCGATCAGCAGAAAATCCCGCCCATGCTTCGCTGCCGCTTCACCTGTAGTGCCGCTGCCGGCGAAGAAGTCCAGCACCAGATCGCCGGGGTTGGAGTGCACCTTCACGATGCGTTCGAGTATCCCCAGCGGCTTCTGCGTCGCGTAGCCGGTCTTCTCTTTTCCCGTCGGTGAAACGATGGTGTGCCACCAGACGTCCGTGGGAGTCTTGCCGCGCGCGGCCTTCTCCGGCCCCACCAGCCCCGGAGCCATGTAGGGAATGCGGTCGCTCGCATCGAGGTGAAACGTGTACTGCTCCGGGTCCTTCGTGTACCAGAGGATGGTGTCATGCTTGGCCGGCCACTTCTTCGTCGCCCGCGCGCCGTAGTCATAGGCCCATATGATCTCGTTCTGAAAGCTCTCTCTGCCGAATATCCCGTCCAGCATCACCTTGCAGTAGTGCACTTCGCGATAGTCGATATGGAAGAACAGGGAACCCGCCGGCGCCAGCACGCGGTACGCCTCCTCCAGCCGTGGCCGCAGGAACCCGAGAAAATCATCGAAACTGTCCGCGTAGCTCGTGCCGCCGACCTTCTCCGTGCGGTAGCGCTGTCCTTTGAAACCGGTGCGGTCGCCGTCGTCGTCCCGTACGGTCTTCAGCCGGGTGCGTGCCTGCCTGCGTCCGGTGTTGAAGGGGGGGTCGATATAAATGAGCGGCACGGAGGCTGTCTCCAGCCCGCGCAGCACCTCCAGATTATCGCCCTGCACAATGCGTCCCACGCCCACTCCACCCACTTTTTGCGATGCACAAAGTATCGCACTTCCGTCACACTATCCGCGCGCCGCGATTTGCCGTATGCGTCCTATAAACTATTCGCAGCGACGGTGAAGGAAGGGAACCAGCATGACCACCACTCCGGCGTTCCAGATATCCATTCTGGATCACCAGCTTCAGGCCTACCTGCAGAAGCATCCCTTCGCCGACGGCCCCGATCCCGCAGTCAACGCAGCCGCGCGCAAAGCCATCGCAGCCGGTCTGCATGCGCGCCCCGCCGCGCCGGAGCTGACTCCCAGGCTGCTCTCGCCGGCCGAGACCCAGCTCTCCGCCGCCGAGCAGGACGCCCTCTACCGCCTCTTCACGCAGCTGCATCTCGGAACGCATCCGCAGCGCATCTACCGCAATGATTTTGCGTGGGAGGCCAACCTTGTCCCGCGCGCGGCGAAGAATGTTCTCGTGATCGGCTGCGGCGACGGCGTGGAGCTGCTCTTTCTCCGCGCCGTTCTTCCGCAGGCCGCCATCACCGCCATCGACTACGGCAACACCCTGCTGCCCGGCCTGCAGCAGGCCGTCGGCCTCCGCTTTCTGCAGGGAGACATGAACAGCCACCTGCAGTCGCTCGCGCGCGAGTACGATCTCGTCTTCTCCAACCACACGCTTGAACATCTCTACACGCCGGACGACATGCTCGCTCTGCTCGCCTCGCTGCTGGTTCCTGGAGGCTCGCTCGTCTCTATCCTGCCGATGGTTGGTAAGACCGGCGTGCCCTTCCTTAACAGGATCCAGGCCGCAGCCAGCGGCGCTCCGCTGCATCCGCTCGATATGATCCTTCTCGACCCCGGCCATCCCTGGAAGACCAACCCCGGCGACCTGAAGCAGACGATGGAACGCGCCGGCTTCCGTGGCGTAGAACTCTACCAGCGGCAGAACCATCTCTCGCGCGGGCTGAATGTTTCAACACCTGTGTTCAAGCTCTCCCGCGACTTTCATGTTCTGAGCAACAACCTGCTGATCACCCCCGTGCGCGGCCTGCTCAAGCTGTGCTTTCGCCGCGTGGTTCCCAGCCGCCTGCCCAAGCTGCTCTTTGCGTTCGATCGCCGGCTCTTTTGCAGCACCAATAAGCTGATGAACCTCTTTGCGGAAGAGGTCCTTGTCATCGGCCATACTCCTTCCGTCTGACGCGACCGCGGCACGCGCGGCACCTGATATTCTTTTCTCCAAGAGGGAAGCCCATGCCTGCAGAGCTCTACTTTGAAGACTTCACCCCCGGCCGCAAGTTCCAGTCCGCTTACAGCGCCAAGATCTCCGCCGCGGAGATCAAGGAGTTCGGCGAGAAGTACGACCCGCAGCCCTTCCACCTGGACGAGGCCGCCGGCGAGACCAGCTTCTTCAAAGGCATCGCCGCCAGTGGCTGGCTCACCGCCGCGCTGGTGATGCGCATGCGCGTGGACACCATCAAGGTGGTCGGCGGCATGATCGGCGCTGGCGTAGATGAGATACGCTGGACCACGCCCGTCCGCCCCAACGACAGCCTGCGCAGCGAGAGCGAAGTGGTGAGCGTACGCCCCTCGAAGAAGCGCCCCACCTACGGCGTGGTGAAGATCGCTACCATCGCCTACAACCAGCGCGACGAGATCGTAATGAAGAGCACCGTCAACTTCCTCGCGCCGCTCAAGCCCAAAGCGTAAGAGTTCGGGTGCCCCATATAGGCGCGGCTTTATCGCGCCTATGTGGGACATCGTCGCGCGGCGACGACCGTTTTCGCTCATACCAATACAGCGTTTGGACCGCATCCCAAATCCACACGGCACAGGCGTATCCTTAAAAACATGATGCGTATGACCGTGCTTTCGTCCGGTTCCAGGGGCAACAGCACGGTTGTCTCCAGCAGCCGTACGCGTGTGCTGGTGGATGCAGGGCTCTCCTGCCGCGAACTGCTTAAGCGCATGGCGCTGGCGAACGAAGACCCCGCCACGCTGGACGCCATCCTGATCACCCACGAGCACCAGGACCACATCGCCGGCCTCGGCGTGCTCGCGCGCAAGCTCAGGATCCCTGTCTTCATCACCGAACCCACGCACCGCGCCTGGGTGCGCATGCTCACGCCAAGTACCACCATGACCTATGCTCAGTGGCTCGACCAGCGTGCCCAGGAGCGTGCCGCTGCCGCCGCCGAGCTGGCCGCGAGAGAGGCCGCCGGTGAAGACGCCAACGCCATCATCGAGCAGATATTCTCAGAATCCGATCAGGAGATTGCTGCCGAGGCCGAGACCAGCGTCGCCGTGTCTGAAGCCGAGGCCGCCGAACCCATAGATGCACTTTCAAGGGTCAAGGCCGCGCCCACCTACCTGCCCGCTATCGAGCACTTCTGCGTCGGCGTGAACTTTGCCATCGGCGACATCGCCATCACGCCTTTCACGATTCCCCACGATGCGGCCGACCCCTGCGGCTTCGTCTTTGAGGCCGAAGGCGCGCGCATCGGCATCGCCACCGACCTTGGCTACGTCTCCGCGAACGTCAAACAAGCCCTGAAGCGCTGCGACGTGGTCATGCTGGAGTCCAACCACGACCTGGAGATGCTCCGCGACGGCCCCTACCCGTGGTCGGTCAAGCAGCGGGTGATGAGTCGCGTGGGGCATCTTTCGAACGATGCCGCCTCCGAGTTCCTTGAAAAGGAGTACGACGGCGGGGCCGCGTATGTGGTGCTGGCTCACCTCTCGGAGAGCAATAACCTGCCCTCGCTGGCCCGCATCGCCGCCGAAAATGCCCTGGCCGGCCGCATGGGCCTGCTGGGCAACAAGCTGGTCCTGGCACAGCAGGCGCAGCCTACAGAGTCCATTATTTTATAGGGATGGATATAGCCAAGTATTTTGTAATCAATCAGATAGGATGAACCAAAGAAGTGCATCATTTCTTGGACCTGCAGAGTCTAACAGGGAGTAGAATAGCTCTATTCACCCTATGTTCAACAGGCATTCAACTCTCGGCAGCGATTGCACCGACCAGGTGGTAGGGGACATCCTCTCTAGCTGGCGGTACGACATCTCCGGCCTTTCGACCGAGATGCGGACCGACTACGAACTGCATCTGGCGGAGTGCAGCCACTGCCGCAGCCGGCAGCAGCTCCACCGCAACGTCGACGTTTTTCTGATCTCCATGACCACCCTCTCCGTGCTGGCCTTTGTGCTAGCCATCGTGGTCATCCGGCAGGAGGAGGCGCTGCGCAGCCTCTCCGTCGCCCTGCAGATCCACCAGGTGCCGCTGGTCCTGAGCCTGGAGACCACCGCAGTCCTCGGCCTGCTGCTCTCCATGTTCGCCTGGATACTGGTGGCCATCGCCACCCCCGCGCCGGGCTATTTGAACGGCATGCTTCACCAGCACCAGGAAGAGCGCGACAACCACGCCGCCTAAGATCTTCTGAACTTCAGCAAAAAGCCTCCGCGAGCGGAGGCTTTTCATTGCTAAAAACAAAAACTCACCACGGATTCAAAAAACACACGGATTAAATTCGTGGATGTCTCATCCGGGCCGATCCGTGCTTTTTGGTATTTGATCCGTGGTAAGTTTTACTGCCTACCGGATCATCCCGCCGCGCAGCTCCGTCACCTTGCGGACATTGTGCGCGGTGCACCAATTCTTCAGGTCGTTGGCGATCTTTTCTACAGCTCGCGGGTCGGCGTAGCTTGCCGTACCCACCTGCACGGCAGACGCGCCGGCCAGCAGGAACTCCACCGCATCCTCGGCGGTCAGGATGCCGCCCATGCCAACGACGGGAATCTGCACGGCCTGCGAGGCCTCATACACCATGCGTACGGCGATGGGCTTGATTGCGGGGCCGGACAAGCCTCCTGTGAAGTTTGCGATGCGCGGCTTGCGGGTTTCAATGTCGATGGCCAGCGCCACGAAGGTATTCACCAGCGAGATGGCGTCCGCCCCGGCGTCCTGCGCCACCCATGCCATGTGGGCGATGCTGGTCACGTTGGGCGAGAGCTTCACCATGATCGGCCGCTGTGCCTCGTTCTTGACCGCGCGGACGAGCTGCCGCAGCAGGTCAGCGTCTGTGCCGAAGA
This sequence comes from Acidobacteriaceae bacterium, assembly GCA_035570215.1. Classification (GTDB taxonomy): domain Bacteria; phylum Acidobacteriota; class Terriglobia; order Terriglobales; family Acidobacteriaceae; genus JARLFX01. The sequence continues at coordinate 15,779 of DATMLK010000206.1, read as the reverse complement.
CCTGGCCGCCGTGCGCGGTGTTCGGGCAGGAGGCATTGATCTCGTACATCGCCACGCCCTCCGCCGCATTCAGCACGCGGACGACGTTGAGGTAGTCCTCAATGGTGTAGCCGAAGACGTTGGCGATGACATTGACGCGCTGCTTGCGCTGGATGCGTTGCAGCTCCGGCATGCGCTTGGCCACGAAGGCCTGCACGCCCATGTTCTGCAGGCCGATGGAGTTCATCATGCCGCCGGCGGTCTCGATGATGCGCGGCGCGGGATTGCCATCCATCGGCATGCGCGAGAGTCCCTTGGTGACGAAGCCGCCGATCTTCGAGAGGGAAATGATCTCCTCGAACTCCGTGCCGTAGCCGAAGGTGCCGCTGGCCGCGATCACGGGGCTGGCAAGTTCCACCCCGGCGATCGTGACGCGCATGTCGGTGCCGTGCCTGTCCATATTCGTATGGTATCGCCTAATCAGATTCTGATTGTTTTAGCGAATTCTAAAGACCAGCCCAGTGGTGATGCTCAGCAGATGCGACGAGGGAATGCTGGTGTTGTAGCCGAAGTCAGAGCTGTTGACCGTACCCACCGAGCCGTAGCCCACCTCGGCCACGCGCCAGTCGAGATACTTCTTGATCGGATAGTCCGCGCCCACGAAGATATGGGTCTCAAGCCCCGTGTGGTGCACTGTCGAGTAGGGTGACTTCGACCTGCCCGGGCCGAAGGCCGGCTCCACGTAGAGCCTCAGCGGCGACTGGAAGGGCTTGTCCACAATGCGGACGCCGAAGAGCAGGCTATCCAGCGCGGCGTTATCGCTATGCACGATGGTCTCGCGCATGTCCGCGCCCACGGCCCAGTGCGGCTTTGCCTGCCAGTCGTAATAGCCGCCCAGGTTCACGCCATAGAACATCTTGGAGGTGGCGTTTTGCCCCAGGAAGGCAAAGAGGCCGGTGTCTGGCACCGAATTGGTGATGCGAATGGCTACCGGGTTCAGGTAGAGGCCTCCACCTTGCATCTGGGCGGCAAGAGGTGCGGCAAGGGGGAGCACGGAGAACACAAGCAAAAGGGCGAGAAACCGCAATTTCATTGAGACATATCCTTAGTATTCGTATCTTTGATGCTACCACTGTGGCCCGCTCCCCCACGCCCGCGCCCACCGATTAGAATAGGGAAATGCTCGATCTGGCCTTTGTCCGCGCCAACCTGCCGTTGGTGGAAGAGAAGCTCCGCGCCCGCGGGGCCGACCCCGCAGCCGTCCTCGGCGACTTCAAGGCGCTCGACGAGGCACGCCGCGCCGCCGTGACGTCGATTGAAAATTTGCAGGCAGAACGAAATAAGCTTGCTAAAGAACAAGGCGAACTTCGCAAAAAATGGGGCGTAGCCACTGAAGATTCTGAAGAAGCATCGAAACTTCGCGTTCGTGGTGTGGAATTAAAGCAGGAGATTGAACGGCAACAAGGCGCGGTTGATCTCGCAGATTCAAACTTGCGGAAGATACTTGAGGCCATTCCCAACCTTCCCCACAGCTCTGTTCCCATAGGGAAGTCAGAAGCAGACAACCAATCAATAAAAAATTGGGGAACTATCCCTTCATTCAGCTTCGCACCCAAGCCGCACTGGGAGCTGGGTGAGGCGCTCGGCATCCTCGACTTCGAACGCGCCGCCAAGATCAGCGGCGCCCGCTTCGTCGTCCACTTCGGGCAGGGAGCGCGTCTGGAGCGCGCACTCGCCAACTTCATGCTCGACCTGCACACCTCACAGCATGGCTATACCGAGGTGCTGCCGCCGAACATGGTGAACTCGAAGTCGCTCTACGGCACTGGCCAGCTGCCGAAGTTTGCCGCCGACCTCTTCCACTGCGATGACACCGGCCCCTTCGACGGCGTGTACAAGGAGAACGATCATTGGCTCATCCCCACGGCAGAGGTGCCCGTCACCAACCTCTACCGCGACGAGACGCTGGAGACGCTGCCCATCTCGCTCTGTGCGTATACGCCCTGCTACCGCTCCGAGGCCGGCAGCTATGGCAAGGACGTTCGCGGCATGATCCGCCAGCACCAGTTCCAGAAGGTCGAACTGGTCAAGTTCACCAAACCTGAGGACTCCTACGCCGAGCACGAGAAGCTCACCAGCGACGCCGAAGCCGTCCTCGAAAAGCTCGGCCTGCCCTACCGCCGCATGCTGCTCTGCACGGCGGATATGGGCTTCTCCTCGGCCAAGACCTATGACCTTGAGGTCTGGCTGCCGGGCCAGGGTCTCTACCGCGAGATATCCAGCTGCTCGAACTTCGAGAGCTTCCAGGCCCGCCGTGCGAATATCCGCTACCGGCCCGCCGGCGCGAAGAAGTCTGAGCTGGTGCACACCCTGAACGGCAGCGGTCTCGCAGTGGGCCGCACGTATCTTGCTATCCTCGAGAACTACCAGCAGGCCGACGGCAGCATCCGCATTCCGGATGCCCTACAGCCGTACATGGGCGGCGAGACTATGATTACCAAGCAGGGAACTTAACTTTGTCATTCCGCACCCTGAGCGTAGCGAAGGGGAAGGGATCTGCTTCTCTACCCATGAAGCTAAACTCACCAAAGGTACTTTGCGAACGATGAATATCCTCCGGCGGTATTTCTACTGGACCTACGAGCGCGGCAGCCTTCACTACGACGTGATGGTGACGTTCATCCTTGCCTTCATCTTCATCACGCCGCATCTGTGGAACTACAAGGACAAGCCCGCCGAGTCGATCCCGCTGCAGGCCAGCCAGGTGCTGGTGATCGCGACCGGCGAAGACAGCTTCATCTACACCATCCGCGCCGCTGACGTTGCCGGCACGCACTCCGACGACGAACGCCAGGACGCCGAGCTGCGCATCATCGAGCCCATCGCGGGCACCGTCGAGATCGACCACGACCAGCCCATCATCGACGCCAACAAACGCACCGTCGCCTACAAGGTGTGGATCACGCGCTGATTCTTTTATTTGTCATCCCGCAGCGTAGCGAAGGGACCTGCTTTTCGATTAACACGCAACATTTCCCCACGGGAGCCATCCAACAAGCATGAAGAAGTTCATCCTCGCCTTCGCCACTGCCGTACTCCTCGGTACCGTCACTTCCGCCTACGCCGCTTCGCCAGAGTTGGATAAGGTCCTGCGCCAGCTCGATGCCGCCAGCGCGAACTTCCACTCCGCGCAGGCCGAGTTCAAGTGGGACACTTACACCAAAGTCGTCGACTCCACCGACACCCAGACCGGCACGGTCTACTTCAAGCGCGCCGCCGCCACGCAGATGGCGGCGCAGATACGCCAGCTCAACGGCCAGGACGAGCCCAAGACCTTCGTCTATGACGGCACTGCGCTCAAGATCTACAATCCGCGCATCAAGCAGATCACGCAGTTCGCCGCCGGCAAGAACAAGAGCCAGTATGAGAGCTTCCTTACCCTCGGCTTCGGCGGCAGCGGCACGGATCTGGCAGCCAACTGGGAGATCAAGTTCGTAGGCTATGAGACGCTGCAGGACGGCACCACAGCCGTGACCGTGGCCCACCTCGATCTGGTTTCAAAGCAGGAGAGCGTGCGCAACATGTTCTCGAAGGTCTCCGTCTGGGTCGACCCCGCGCGCGACGTCACGCTCAAGCAGGTCTTTATCGAATCCAGCGGCGATGTGCATACCGATTACTTCTACGACATCAAGCTGAACGCCAACATCAGTCCAAAGAACTTTTCTCTGGATGCGAAGTCGCTCGGCGCGCAGGTCATTCAGCGTTAGTTTTATAGATCGTACTCAGCGCATAGCCCGCCAGCACGAAAAATAGCGGGAAGAACTCCAGCGTGTACCGGTCCTCGGAGTTGTCCAGCGTAAACAGCAGCGCTGTGCGCAACGCGACATAGGCCAGCATGGCATAGACCACGGGAAGCTTCTCGCGCGGCATCCGCTTGCATGCAGCCCACGCTCCCAGTCCGGCAGCAAGGATATACAGCAGATTCACTCCGGCATACGCCCACGAAAAGAGACTCTCTCCCGGATCATCTCTGTACCGCCACCACGTGTCCATGACCGGCAGCATCTCCGTGCGCGGCCGCAGCCACATGTCGGCCAATCGTGCGGCAGGCAGCGTGCCGTAGTAGCGCAGCGGGCTGGCTGCGATGCGTTCGTCCGCGATCTTCTGGAAGCGGTCGTCGAGCTCCGGCGTCAGTGTCGTGGTGTTGTTGTAGTCGGCCAGCAGCTGCTGGGTCTCGACGTACTGCGCGTCGGTGTCAAAGGCCCGCGTCGGAATGTCGTCGATCTGGATCGTCGCCCCATTCAGGTTCCAGTACACATCCTCGGTAGAAGCAAAATCGATCGCCCAGCTGCGGTACCAGTGGTTGAAGCCGCGAGCCACCAGCTCCGTGGGGTCGGTCGCGTAGCGCGGCGCCAGCGGCTGCACGACCTGAAAGTCGCGCCAGTTGCGCGCCGTCCAGGGAAGGAGCGGAAGCAGTACGGCGGCGCACAGCACGGCCGTCAACCTGATGGTATGGGTTTGAGTTGCTTTGCTTTGCATCGTGCCATCGCTGCTCCAGGCGTCTTTCCACGTGATCCAGGCCATGGCCGGTACTACCGCGGCGGCCAGCAGGCCGGCGTCCGGCCGCAGCAGAATGGCGTAAGCCATGGCGACAGCCATCAACCAGAAACTCATGCCAACTTTATGCAGGTCCTCGGCCTGCCAGCGCGTCAGCGCGTAGAAGGCGAGTGCGATACAGAAGAGGCTCAGCGTTTCGGTGAGCGGAGCGGCCACGTAGTTCACCGTAAAGGGGCACAAAAGGCCCAGCCACAGCGCGCAAAGGCCGGCACGGCGGCCGAAGAGTCTTGCAGCCGTGGCGGCAGCCAGCGCACATGTGCCCATGTCCACCACGCATTGCGTCAGCATCACTGCCGTGTAGTGCTCCGTGCCGAAGATCCTGAAGCATGCGGCCAGAAAGAGAGGATAGCCGGGGAGCCGGATCAGCGTCAGCCGGATGCTGCCGTCGTCGTTCGTCATGCCGTAGATGCCATGCTGCAGCAGGTTCTTCGCGATGTCGCCGTAGACCAGGGCGTCGCCGATCGTCTGCCCGTAGAAGTGCACGAAGACGAGACGAAACGTGAGCCCAGCCGCAAGCGCGGCGGCGAGATGCACCCAACCCAACACGCCTTTACAGGAACGTCTGGGGGAAGAAGGCAAAATAGCTTGCACGTTGCCAGTATCATACCCCGCCGTCTCCCCGCGCCGTACCTGTATTTCCTCCGCAGGCGGAAGTACGCGCCGCCCCGTTGACGAAGCGCGCGCCACTGCTTACGATGAGCGATAGCGAAACCTTGCCAAACGCATGACTCAGAAGCCAGTTTTCTACGATCCGCAACGCAAACGCTGGAAGCGCTTCCGCCGCGTGGTCGACTTCAGCGTGGTGGCGAGCTCCATGATCCTGATCCTCTTCGCGGTCCGGGTGCTGGAGACCAAGCCGCTGAACGAGCTTCTGCTGCCCACGGAGAAGTTCAACTACCGCGCCGTGCCGGATGAGAACCCGAAGAAGCTCAGGCGCGCGGCCCATCGCAAGACAGACAGAAAGCCCTCGGAGATCCAGCTCAACTCCGGCGAAGGCCTGCGCGCGGCCTACTACGTGGATTGGGACGCGGCCAGCTACTCTTCGCTCAAGGAGCACATCACCCAGATCGACATTCTCTTTCCCGAGTGGCTGCACATGATCACGCCCGACGGGAACCTCGTCTCCTACAGCATCGACAATCATCCCTTTTCCGTTGTGGACGCGAATGGCGTGCACGATGTCGACCGCGAAGACAAGGTCATCAAGACCATCACCAACGCGCACGTCGATACCGAAATATTTCCTCTGATCAACAACTACGATGCAGAGAAGGGCATGTTCATGCCCAACATCGGCGACTTTCTCTCCAATGTCAATTCACGCGCCAACTTCATTCACCAGGTCGATCTCTTTCTTATAGCCAATCCCAAATACCACGGCATCTCGCTCTCCTTCCAGGAGATTCCACCCGAGGCGCAGCCTGGCTATAAGGCGCTGATCCAGTCGCTCTATGCTGATCTTCAGGCACGGCACGAGCGTCTCTACATTGACGCCCCCGTGGATGATGAATCGTACGACCTGAAGTTCATGGCGAACAACTCCGACGGTCTGATGCTGATGAACTTTGACGCGGCTTCGGCGTCGTCCGCTCCCGGAGCGATCGCGCCGCAGCAGTGGTTTGCCGACAATCTCAAGATGATCCTCAAAGAAGTTCCCAAGGAGAAGATCATCTGCGATATCGGGAACTACGGCTATGACTGGGCGATGCCCCTGCCGCAACCGGACCCCAGGCATCCTCATGCGAAGTTGCCCAAGTACGATCCAAACCATGTTGTAGACGTTACTCCGCTCTCTGCGCAGGAGGCATGGCAGGAGGCCTCGGACGCTGACGCGGAGCTGGAACTCGATCCCAAGACCTACAACCCGCACTTCGCCTATGACGACGACGACACGCACATGCGTCACGAAGTATGGATGCTGGATGCGGTTACGGCCCTGAACGAGATGCGCATCGCGCGCGATCTCGGCATCCAGACCTTCAGCCTCTGGGTGCTCGGCTCGGAGGACCAGTCGATATGGAAGATATGGGACAAGCCGCAGACCGCCGATCCGGACACTGACCTGAACGACATTCCTCCCGGTGCCGACGTGGATACCGAGGGCGAAGGGGACATCCTCAAGGTCGTTTCGCCCGCGCAACCGGGCCAGCGCAGCGTGGAGATGGACGATCCCGACTACCTCGCCGTGGATGAGACGATGGTGAAATATCCGCTCTCCTACACCATCCAGCAGTACGGCTACGATCCGAAGCGGATGGCCATCACCTTTGACGATGGTCCCGATCCCGTCTGGACGCCGAAGATCCTTGACATCCTGAAGAAGTACAACGTCAAGGCGACCTTCCTGATGATCGGCGAGGTGGCCCAGGACAATGTCAGCGTCATGCGGCGGGTCTACAACGAAGGCCATGAGATCGGCAATCATACCTTCACGCATCCGGACATCAGCGAAATCTCTCAGCGTCAGGTGGAGTTGCAGCTCAATCTCACCGAGCGCCTCTTCGCCGCCAAGCTCGGCGTGGAGCCCGTCTACTTCCGTCCGCCCTATTCCATCGACCAGGAGCCGGATACCAACGATCAGGCGGAGCCGATCGACCACATCGAGAAGATGGGCTACATCATTCTCGGTGACAAGATAGACACCAGCGACTGGGACGAGCATCCGCACAAGTCGCCGCAGGAGATCGTCGATACTGTCTTTGAGCAGATCGACGAGATGAAGACCAAGCCGTGGATGCGCGGCTCCATCATCCTGATGCACGACGGCGGCGGCAACCGCCAGGCCACGGTGGATGCTCTGCCCGTGCTCATTCAGGCGCTGCGCGCCCGCGGATATGAGATCGTCCCCGTCTGCGAGCTGCTGGGCAAGACCCGCGCCGAGACCATGCCGCCGCTCACGCCCAAGCAGCGCTGGCAGGCGCGCATAGACTCCATGGCCTTCACCGGCTTTGCCTTCTTCAACCACTTCGTGATCGGGGTCTTCTTTGCCGGCGATGTGCTGATGAGCGCGCGGCTGATCATCATCGGTATCTTTGCCGTCATGGATCGCTTCCGCAAACGCAAGAACTTTGCCACGCCCGGCTATCAACCCAGCGTCGCCGTCGTGATCCCTGCCTACAATGAGGAGAAGGTCATCGTGCGCACCATCCGCTCGGTGATGATGTCGACCTACAAGAACCTGCGCATCATCGTGATCGACGACGGCTCAACCGATGGAACCGCGGCGGCGGCGCGCGAAGCCTATCCGGACGATATCGCCAGCGGGCGTCTGCTGGTGCTCGCCAAGCACAACTCCGGCAAGGCCGCCTCGCTCAACTACGCGCTCAACTATTTTGACGACGACATCTTCATCGGCATCGACGCGGACACCGTCATCGCGCATGATGCCATTGCGAACCTCGTTCCGCACTTCGCCAATCCGCAGATCGCCGCCGTCGCCGGCAATGCCAAGGTCGGCAACCGTGTGAACCTGTGGACGCGCTGGCAGGCGCTGGAGTACATCACCTCGCAGAACTTCGAGCGCCGGGCTTTAGATCTGTTCGATGTGGTCATGGTCGTCCCCGGCGCCATCGGCGCGTGGCGGACGTCGCTGGTCAAGGCCGTTGGCGGCTACGCGGCCGATACCGTGGCCGAAGACGCAGACCTCACCATGAACCTGCTCGAGCAGGGATACTCCGTGATCTATGAGGATCTCGCTCTCGCCTTCACCGAGGCGCCGATCAACGCCGATGGCCTCAAGCGCCAGCGCTTCCGCTGGTCCTTCGGCATTCTGCAGGCCATCTTCAAGCATCGCGGAGCCTTCAAGCGTCATCGCGCCATGGGCTTCTTCGCGCTTCCTAATATTCTCGTCTTCCAGATCGTTCTGCCGCTGCTCTCGCCATTCATTGACTTCATGTTCGTTGGCGGCGTTCTGCACTATATCGTGGATCGCCACTTTCATCCTGAGGCCGCCTCGGCCGCCAACCTGTATCGTCTGCTGGGCTTCTTCCTGGCCTTCCTGTTGATCGACTTTGCCACCAGCGTACTCGCCTTCTCGCTGGAACGCAGACACCCGGCCAGCAAGGGCGATATCTGGCTGCTGGCGCATATCTGGCTGCAGCGCTTCACCTACCGCCAGGTCTTCTCGATCGTGCTCTTCAAGACCATCAAGCGCGCCATTGACGGCAAACCCTTCAGCTGGGACAAGCTCGAACGCACGGCGCTGATGTCAGAGTCGACGGAGAGCATCACCTCAGGCCCGTGAGGCGGTTCCGAAGGTCATTGGGAGTAAACAAAAAGCCACAGCTCGTAAGCCGTGGCTTTTGCTTTTGCATGCGAAGGATGCAGGGCTAATGGAAGCGGTAGGCAACGCCAAAGGTGTAGACCTTCGGTGATAGTCCATTGGGCGGGAAGCTGCCCCACTTCTGCAGCTCCACGTCAATAAGCCGTACGTTGAGATAGGGTTTGACCCGTATATCGACACCGCCGCCGAAGGAATACATGTTGTAGGCCAGGTTCGCGCTGTTAAAGGGATAGTTGAATACGCCGCGGCCGATCAGAATCTTCACATAGGGGTCGAATCTGGATATGTGCCACAGATAACGCGGACCTATCTCATAGGTCTTCTCGTAGATGCCTTCGTTATCGGAGCTGGGCTCTTTCACGTCGTGAAAGTCGCCCTCAATACCCCAGTGGTCGCGGAAGTCATAGTCGGCGTAGAGTGTCTCGCCGGAGAAGGTATGCGGGCTGTAGTCGGGACTCGCCTTCGAATAGCCAAGGCCGATCTGCAGTTCGCCGGCGCGCTCCTCCGTCGGAATCTCCTGCGCGCGCAGCAGCGGCATGGCCGCGGCCATCAGACAAACCAATATGAGAATTCTCTTCACCACTAGCGGCTCTCCTCGCAAATCATCTCGGTCTATCAGAACGTAACCGTCACGTCAGCGTCACCTGTTTGTTGCCACGTCACTTCAATGCTTCTGTTGCTGCTCTCACCCGGCTCTTACTGCGCCGGTGGTGGTGCCGCGGCTGGTGCGTTTTGGTCGGCAGGTGCAGCGGGTGTCGCAGGTGCCGGCGCAGCATTCTGGTCCGCCGGCGCCGGTGCTGCCGGTGCGGTCTGATCGGCTGGTGCCGCGGCTGCCGGCGCTGCATTCTGGTCCGCTGGTGCCGTGGCTGGCGCTGCTGCGTTCGGATCGACCGGCGCCACGTAGTAGGACAGCTTCAGGTAGACCGGCGTCACTTCAAAAGGCATCTTGTCGCGTTCATTCAGCAGAGGCTCATAGCGGGCGTGTATCTGCAGCACCTGGTCGGTCCAGGGGTCTGTCTTCAGGAAGCTCGACAGCGGCATCGCGGCATTCTGGCTCAGATCCTTCATGTCCAGCTTGCCGCCCTTGCTCAGCAGCGCGCCCATCCAGAAGTCGTAGTTCTTCTCGTCCTTCACCAGCGAATCGCCGATGATGGCCTCGGTCTGGTGCGGCATCTGCCTTATCCGGGCCTGCAGCTGTTCCAGATACAGGCCGGGGTAGTTGAGCTTGCTTGCGAACTCGGAACCGTTCAGCAGGTCCATCGCCTTCTTGGCAGCGGCTTCGTTGTCGATAGCCGTATGGCCCATCGGGATGCGCTGGAACGCCTCCTCATCCGGGAAGAGCAGGCGGTCGTTGAAGGCATACTTCGTGTCGATGCGGTGCGCCAGCACGATGTGCGCCACTTCAAAGGAGATGAACGTCGCAAGGTTCGCCAGCGGGGCGGAAGGGTCGTTCGGCACCTGCACGGCCAGCGTATCGATCAGGCCCTTGCTCAGCAGCACGGTATTGCCGATGGCCATCGTCTCCAGCGGCGAGGTCAGCAGCGTGCGGCACTTCAGCGGCGACGACGTGTCGATCTTGTTCTCGATCACGATGTTGTTCGCGATGTCGGAGCATATCTTGTCGAAGTCGCTCGGCGCATCCAGCAATCCTGCCTCGAAGAGGCGCTCGATCACGTTGTCCTCGGCCTGCTGCACCCACGCCCGCTGCGCTCCCAGCGGACTCACATCCTCCGCGTCCTGGCTCACATCCTGCGCGTTCTCCACCTCGATCGAGGTGTTCTCCGCGTCGGTCGGCGCCATCTTCAGCACATAACCCCAGACGTGGCCCACGGCCTTGGTCGCAACCGAGTGCTCCTTGTCCAGCGCCTGGGTCTCTTCCACATAGAATGCCGTCGGCAGCCACAGGCCCGGCTGCACGTTCGTGCGCCAACTGTCGAAGTGCATGTTGTGCGCGTCCGTGCGGTCGCCGCTCAGCGTGCCGTTGAAGCGGACGACGTTGCCATCCTGCTCCTCGATGTAGATGCGGCCGGTGAAGTATCCGGCGCTCAGCTTCTTCTTCGGCGTCACGTCAAAGATGCTCACGCGTACGCTCCCCAGAAAGTCGCGGCGGACGAAGAGGAAGTCGTAGTGCTGCCGGTCGAACTTGCTGGAGTCCATCACGATCATGCGCGTGAAGCCCAGACCAACGAAGTGGTATTTAAAGGCGCTCTGGATGTTCAGTATCTTGTCCAGCGTGCCCTTGATGATGCCCTTTTTGGCTGTCGTCTTGATGTCGTAATCTTCTTCGCCCACGAGCTTGGTGAAGTTCACGCGCTGCACGTAATGCTCATCGGTGCGCGGCACCTGCTGCAGGGCCACGTCCGGCTTCATCTCCTGCAGGGTCACCTCCACCAGGGGACGACGGTCGCGGATGACCTTGATGGTCTCTTTTTCGCGGGCTATGGCCTTGTCGAGGAGGGCGTTCTGCGCCGCGGTGGGCTTGTGACCCGGCAGAGTCTCATCCTTGTCCTTCTTGCTTCCGGTCCCTGGGATGTGGGGCATGTGGAAGCTGATTGCATGCGCAGGCACGCAGGAAGCCACAAGGGCAAGCAGGGCAACTCCGGCAAAGTGTTTACGCAAACTCATCATCAAGGCTCCTCGTGTAGTACATGTCGTCCAGCACTGCGTTTTATTCCGTACTGAGCGCTGTAACTCTGTGAGACGTGCTTCTGAAATCTTTGGTTACTTCCGTGTTGGATGCAGACAAAAACCCCATCCTGTGCCACAAGTCGTGCATTTCTTCTTACTAGGAACCACAAGCAAACGTTTCGCGGATAACTGTTCTGAAGTCACTGGGCCGCCCGTCTGTAGTCGCCGGCTGGTACCGGATAACCTGTGCGGCAGCCACGGCGGCTTGGTCCAGTCCGTGTCCCAGACCCTGTACTACACCCAGCACCTGAATCGACCCGCCGGCCGTAAAGATAACATTCAAAGATACTTGGCCCTCAATGTGTGCGTTCTTCGCATCCTGTGTGCACTGCGGATTCGCCTTGCTGGTGATCGTCGGCGGTTTAACTACGCCTGAGGCTGCAGCGACCTGCCGCTGCTGTTGCTGGATCGTGATTGGCGCGATGTTCACGGCGGTGGTCGTTCGCGCCGTGCCCTGGCCGCCGGGTACGCCAGTGGAAAGGCCAGCTATCGATGTGACTGAGTGCGCCCTGCCGCCGACGGACCCGTTAGGCGCGCCAGAGCCGAAGTTGTTCGTCAGCGAGACCGGACCGCGGCCGGTATTGCTTGATGGCATGCCCGCCATGCCGGCATTGCCCAGGTTTACATGGCTCACCGAACGCGAGTTCGGGTTCAGCTGCATGGGATTATTCGGGCTGCCCAGCGCCACGGCCGTCGGGTGCGAGTCGTTGTTCCGCACCGACGCGGCCTGCGTCAGGTTGTTCAGCAGCTTCGGCGCAGCCGGGGCATTCACCTTCAGCGGCGCGGCAGCCAGCACGGGCAATGGAACCTTCATCTGCACCGTCGGCGTAACCGGCTTCGGCATGTCCAGCTTCACCTGCTGAATCTTGGGCGGCTCGATCATCGGCGGCTCGATGGTGGGTGGCGGCGGCAGCTTCGGTAGCGGCGGCGGCTTTGGCTTGGGCTTTTCTTCCTGCTTTTTGACCTCAACCGGCTCGACCAGGCTGGTCATCAGCACGTGCTGGTCATGCACTTTCTTGGCAGCCAGGCTCAGCAGGCAGAGGATAATGGCTGTGGTGATATTCAGCGTGACCGAGGTAAACAGGGTGGTCTTGCTCTGTTCGCCGGCATTGAGCAGGCCGAAGTTCTTGAAGCTTACGTCCGGCCCCGGCGGCAGCTCCGGCAGTGGCCGGATGCCGGAAGGCCGGTTATTCAGTCCATAGGTGGCCGCCGCTCCGCGTACTCCACTGGGAGGCCCGCTTGCTGTGCCATTGCTGGCAGGCGAGGGGTTTTCCTGAGGTTCCAGTGTCTGTGGCCTGCGCACCTGGGGGTTCTGCTCGGACATGAGTCTTAAATCCTCGGCTACATCTGGCCCGTGTGGGGCGTTTCGTCGAAAGAGGTTGAAGTTTCTGTCACTTACGGCGGTTACGCTACGTTACGAGTGGCAGGCGGCGGCAAAACCAGCTTCCGCCAGAAGAGTTTGACCAATCTTAGCAAACCCGCCCGCCAGCCTCGAGATAAAATTCACTGCTGAACCTTGTTCTTCTACAGCTATTACGATGCCGAATCTCGGTTATCTCATTCTGCCTTATTTGTTTGCGCAAAGCTCTGCCACTCCGGGGCCTCGGGACTACACCTTTGGTGGCAGTATCCATATCAAAAGCCTCCTGCGCGATGCAAAATAGACCGCCTCTCGCCACTTTCATCCCGCCTCGTACAGTCGGCAGATGGGATTCAAGCCGTGCAGCACAAGCAGAATGTGAATGACTTCTCCGAGGTGGAGAAGTGTGTGCTGCAGCCGAGTCGGCACCTTCTACATTAAGATTCGCAAGATTAAGATTTGCAAGCTCAGTGCTACTGAAGTCCACTTTGATGCCATGGCCGAACAGCTTGCCGCTCTGACCATCGAGAGGAAGCAGCTCCGCATTGAACTGGCCGCGCGTGGTTGATGCGGCGTTTTAGTCCTTGAGCTTTGCTTTGATCTTCAAAAACCGTTCACTCGGCTCCGCAGCCTCGCTCACAGCTTTTTTATATCCGCCCATGTAGATGGAGTACATCACCGCCAGCGCGCAGCCCACGCCGAAGCCGAAGCCGAGAAGGAAGCCGATCACGACTACCGGAGTCACGCCCATGGAGTAAGTCTACGCCGGGCTTGCTCAGGGAAGCTTCCATGACGTACCGTTTCTACATCCGAGACTAAGAAGAGGGAATCGCTGGCAATGCCCACTGAAACCGGCACGAATATGGAATCGCTTCTCCGGGAAGACCGCGTCTTTGCACCGCCTTCCGCGTTTGCCGCCAAGGCCCACATTCAATCGCTCGCGGCCTACGAGGATCTCTACAAGGAGTCCATCGCCGATCCTGAGAGCTTCTGGGGCAACGCCGCCAGGCATCTCGACTGGTTCACACCTTTCACCAAAGTTCTTGAGGGCGGCTTTCCAACGGCGAAGTGGTTCACCGGCGGCAAGCTGAACCTCTGCTACAACGCCGTCGACCGCCACGCTCTCGGTTCGCGCAAGGACAAGGCCGCTATCCTCTGGGAGGGTGAGCCCGGCGAGGTTCGCAGCATTACCTACGCCGAACTTCTCGTCGAAGTCTCAAAGGCAGCGAATGCACTGAAATCTCTCGGCATAAAAAAAGGCGACCGCATCGCCATCTACATGGGCATGTCGCCGGAATTGGCCATCGCTCTGCTCGCCTGCGCGCGCATCGGCGCCATCCACTCCGTCATCTTCGGCGGGTTCGCCGCGCACGCCATCGTGGACCGCGTGAACGACTCCGCCTGTGTCGCCATCATCACGCAGGATACCTCCTATCGACGCGGCTCCGAGGTCAAACTCAAGGAGATCGTTGACGAGGCGGTGGAGAAGTGTCCCAGCGTCAAGTCCGTCCTCGTCTATCAGCGCAGCAAGTCGCCGGTCACCATGAAGGCAGGCCGCGACCACTGGTGGCATGAAGTCGTCGGCAAGGCATCTGCAGACTGCCCGCCGGAACACATGGACTCCGAGGACCCGCTCTACATCCTCTACACCAGCGGCACCACAGGAAAGCCGAAGGGTCTGGTGCACACTACCGGCGGCTACGGCGTGCAGACCTATCTCACGACCAAGTTCGTCTTCGACCTGAAGGAGAGCGACGTCTACTGGTGCACGGCCGACATCGGCTGGGTCACCGGACACAGCTACGTCGTCTACGGCCCGCTGCAGAATGGTGCCACGGTGTTGATGTATGAAGGCGCGCCCAACTTCCCGGAGAACGATCGCTTCTGGCGGATCATCGACAAGCATAAGGTCAGCATCTTCTACACCGCGCCCACCGCCATCCGCGCCTTTATCAAGTGGGGCGATTCTTTTGCCGCTAAACACTCCTTAGCGTCTCTCCGGCTGCTCGGAACGGTCGGCGAGCCGATCAATCCCGAAGCGTGGATGTGGTACTACAACCTCATTGGCAAGGGCCGCTGCCCCATCGTCGATACCTGGTGGCAGACCGAGACCGGCGCCATCCTCATCGCGCCCATCCCCGGAGCCATCGCCGCCAAGCCCGGCTCCGCCACGCGGCCCTTCTTCGGTATCGTGCCGGAGGTGGTGAGCAAGCAAGGCGAGAAGGTTCCTCTCGGCGAAGGCGGTCTGCTCGTCATCCGCAAGCCGTGGCCTTCGATGGCGCGCACCGTCTATGGAGACGACGCCCGCTTCCGCGAGACCTACTTCTCGCAGATCCCCGGCAGCTACTTCACCGGCGACGGAGCGCGGCAGGACAAAGACGGCTACTTCTGGCTCATGGGCCGCGTCGACGACGTCATCAACGTCAGCGGCCACCGCCTCGGCACCATGGAGATCGAATCCGCTCTCGTCGCACACCCCAAGGTCGCGGAAGCAGCCGTCGTCGGCCGCCCCTGCGAGTTGAAGGGTCAGGCCATCGCCGCTTTCGTCTCGCTCGAAGAAGGCAACGAGCCCACCGAAGAGCTGAAGCAGGAGTTGCGCCAGTGGGTGGCGAAGGAGATCGGCGCGCTCGCGCGTCCGGATGACCTGCGCTTCACCCAGATGCTTCCCAAGACCCGCAGCGGCAAGATCATGCGGCGTCTGCTGCGGGAGCTTGCCACCACCGGCGAAGTGAAGGGCGACACCACGACACTGGAAGACTTCGCCGTGATCGCAAAACTGCGCGATGAGGACGAGTAGGGCCGATATTTTTACTGAGTAGCGGCAATACTCTTACCTTTTTGTCATCCTTCGCT
>DATMLK010000205.1:0-6156 GCA_035570215.1 Acidobacteriaceae bacterium | reverse complement strand
TGCGATCGCATTCATACGCGGCATCGCGCGCCGCGAGATGAAGACTCTCGGCAACTTCTGGGTTGACCTGACCCGCGGTACCTTCTGGGTTCTGCTGCCGATCTCTTTTGTCTTCGCTCTCGTACTCTGCTCGCAGGGCGTGATCCAGAACCTTCGTCCGTACGATACCGCCAAGCTGGTGGAGACTCAGACCACGACCGCTCCCGGCCCCGATGGCAAGCCCGTCACCACGGTGACCACCACGCAAAGCATCGCGCAGGGCCCAACCGCCTCGCAGGAGGCCATCAAGGAACTGGGCACCAATGGCGGCGGCTTCTTCAACGCGAACAGCGCGCATCCGTTTGAAAATCCCTCTCCCTTCACCAACCTTCTGGAGATGCTCTCCATTCTGCTGATACCCGCCGGACTTACCGTCACGCTGGGGCAGATGACGAGCTCGCCGAAGCACGGCTGGGCGGTCTTTGCCGCGATGGCGTTGCTGTGGTTCGCCGGTGTCGCCACCTGCTTCTGGGCGGAGGCGCATCCGAACCCGCTCTACCACGGCGTGGATCAGAGCATCACCGCGCAGCAGAGCGGCGGCAACATGGAGGGCAAGGAGGTTCGCAACGGTATCGCGAACTCCGCGCTCTTCGCAGACACCACCACCGTCACCAGCTGCGGCGCGGTTAACTCCATGCACGATTCGTTCATGCCGCTCGGTGGCATGATTCCCATCGTCAACATCATGCTCGGCGAGATCGTCTTCGGCGGCGTGGGCGCGGGCATGTACGGCATGTTGATGTTCATCATTCTCTCCGTCTTCATCGCCGGCCTCATGGTCGGCAGGACGCCGGAGTATCTCGGCAAGAAGATCGAGTCCTATGACATCCAGATGGCGATGCTCTACCTGCTCATCTTCCCGCTGGTGATCCTTGGCTTCGCCGCCGTTGCCGTGCTCGCGCCCACCTTTGGACTCTCGAGCCTCGCGAACCACGGACCGCACGGTCTCTCGGAGATCCTCTACGCCTATACCTCCGCCGCGGGTAATAACGGCTCGGCCTTCGCCGGACTGAACGCCAACACGCCCTGGTACAACACCACGCTCGGCATCACTATGTTCATCGGCCGCTTCCTGATGCTCATCCCGATGCTGGCCATCGCCGGCAACCTGGTGACGAAGAAGAGCGTGCCTGCCACCGCGGGAACATTCCCGGTGACCACGCCGCTCTTCACCACGCTGCTGACCAGCGTGATCATCATCGTCGGCGCGCTCACCTTCTTCCCCGTGCTTGCGCTCGGCCCCATCCTCGAACACCTGCTGCTACGCGCAGGCCAAAGCTTCTAGCTAGGAGTAATACATGTCGACTCACGCAAACAAGAATCGCCGCTCTCTCTTCGACCAGCAGATCATGCGCAGAGCCGCGGTGGATGCGCTGGTAAAGCTCAACCCGGCGACCATGATGAAGAACCCGGTCATGTTCGTCGTGGAGGTCGGCAGTGTGCTCACATCGGTGCTTCTCGTCACCGACCACATGCTGCATCGCGGACACTTCAGCTTCGATCTGCAGATCACGCTCTGGCTCTGGTTCACCGTGCTCTTCGCGAACTTCGCCGAGGCGATGGCTGAAGGCCGCGGCAAGGCTCAGGCCGATGCGCTGCGCCGCGCCAAGAGCGATACCATCGCTCATCTCATCGTGGGCAACAAGACGGAAGAGGTTCCCAGCGCTCAGCTCCGCGCCGGCGATTTTGTGAGAGTGATCGCCGGGCAGATGATTCCCGGCGACGGCGAGGTCACCGAGGGTGTCGCTTCGGTCGACGAATCCGCGATCACCGGAGAATCCGCGCCCGTCATTCGTGAGGCCGGCGGTGATCGCTCGGCCGTTACCGGCGGCACGCGCGTACTCTCGGATGTGATCACGGTGAAGATCACGTCGAACCCCGGCGAGACCTTCCTTGATCGCATGATCGCGCTTGTTGAAGGCGCGGAGCGGCAGAAGACGCCGAACGAGATCGCGCTGAACATCCTTCTCTCCGGCCTCACCATCATCTTTCTTCTCGCCGTGGTCACGCTGCAGCCATTCGCCATATACTCCGCCGCGCCGCAGACGATCTTCGTACTCATCTCGCTGCTCGTCTGCCTGATCCCCACCACCATCGGCGGCCTGCTCTCCGCGATCGGCATCGCCGGTATGGATCGCCTCGTCCAGCACAACGTGCTGGCAACCTCCGGCCGCGCTGTAGAAGCAGCCGGCGATGTGAACACACTTTTGCTCGACAAGACCGGTACCATCACCATCGGCAATCGCCAGGCCTCGGAGTTTCTTCCCGCGCCGGGCGTGCTGAGTGATCAACTGGCTGATGCCGCACAACTTTCTTCGCTGCCGGATGAAACACCGGAGGGGCGTTCCATCGTCGTGCTTGCGAAGGAGCGTTATGGTCTGCGCGGGCGCGAGCTCGCGCAGCTCAACGCTCAGTTCATCCCCTTCTCCGCCACCACGCGCATGTCCGGCCTGGACATGGAGGGCCGCAGCATTCGCAAGGGCGCTGTCGATGCCATCGCGAATTATCTGAAGGAGGGCGGCGGTAGCTTGCCGCAAGAGGTTCGTGATGACGTGGAGACCGTTGCCCGCAGCGGCGGCACACCGCTGGTTGTAGCGGAGAATGGCGTCGCGCTCGGCGTTATCCACCTCAAGGACATCGTGAAGGGCGGCATGAAGGAAAGATTCGACCAGCTCCGCGCCATGGGCATCCGCACCGTCATGATCACCGGCGACAATCCGCTCACCGCCGCGGCCATCGCGCGCGAGGCTGGCGTGGACGACTTCCTTGCCGAAGCCAAGCCCAAGGACAAGATGGACCTCATCCGCCGCGAGCAGGCTGAAGGAAAGCTCGTTGCCATGACCGGTGACGGCACCAACGACGCACCCGCGCTCGCACAGGCAGACGTAGGCGTGGCCATGAACTCCGGCACGCAGGCGGCGAAGGAGGCCGGCAACATGGTCGACCTCGACTCCAACCCCACCAAGCTCATCGAGATCGTCGCCATCGGCAAGCAGCTGCTCATGACGCGCGGCGCGCTCACCACCTTCTCCATCGCCAACGACGTTGCCAAGTACTTCGCCATCATCCCCGCGATGTTTGCCGGCGTCTTCCCGGTGCTGAATGCGCTCAACATCATGCACCTGCACTCGCCCGAGTCGGCGATCCTCTCCGCCGTCATCTTCAATGCGCTCATCATCGTCGCACTTATTCCGCTGGCTCTACGCGGCGTCTCCTACAAGGCAATGTCCGCTGCCGCACTGCTGCAGAAGAACCTGCTCGTCTACGGAGTTGGCGGCATTATCGTGCCGTTCATCGGCATCAAAGCCATCGACATCATCATCACCGCCATTCACCTGGCATAGAGGCACATCATGAAGAAGAATCTGCTCATCTCGCTGCTCTACACCATCGTCACCACCGTTCTGCTCGGTCTCGGATACCCGCTGGTGGTCACGGCCATCGCGCACGTGGCCTTCCCAAAGCAGGCCGCTGGCAGTCTGATCTACAACGCGCAGGGAGATCTCATCGGCTCGCACTGGATCGGCCAGGCCTTTACCGGACCAACTTACTTTCACAGCCGTCCCTCTGCCGCAGGAAGCGGTAACGGCTATGATCCCACCTCGTCCTCTGGTTCGAACTATGCCCCTACCAACGCCGCGCTGATAACGCGCGTACAGCAGGGCGTGACCGCTGAACAGACAGCGGATCTGACCACGGCAGATGTTCCTACCGATCTCGTGACCGCCTCTGCATCGGGTCTCGACCCTGACATCACACCCGCTGCGGCCTACTATCAGGTCGCGCGCATCGCCGCTCAGCGCGGAATGAGCGTGGATCAGGTTCGCGCCCTGGTGCAGGCGCATGTGCAGCCGCGCCAGTTTGGTCTACTCGGTGAGCCGCGCGTGAACGTGCTGGAGCTGAACCTGGCCCTCGATCAGACGGCACCGAAGAAGTAGCAACTATATAGAGATAAGGATTGCTCACTGGCTTCTCCGCAGGAGAGGAGAGAGCGATTAGCGCATGGTCATGCAGGCCATGCGCTTTTTTTGTGGCTGGCTAATTTGTTTTTTAGGGGAGGTGTGGGCTTTAGCCCCTGCGGTAATTGCTTTTCAGCCGAATGCCACTTCTGCCTAGCGGATGGCCGCGATCGCCGCGCGGAAGAGCTGCTCGAAATCTTCTGCACCGCCGCTCGCCAATGCCGTCTCGATCGCCTTCTGCGCCGCGGGCCGCGCGTAGCCCAGGTTCACCATCGCTGAAAGTACATCATCGCCCGCCGCGCCGCCGCTCGCCGCAGTAGGCCCGGAACCGATCTCATCCAGCTTGTCTTTGAGCTCCAGCACCACACGCTCCGCCGTCTTTTTGCCGATACCGGGTATGCGCGTCAGCATGGCATGATCGCCACCGCGGATTGCACCCACGAGCTTTTCGGCCGGCAGGCCGCTGAGTACCGTGATCGCCAGCTTCGGCCCGATGCCGCTCACCGCGATCAGTTTCTCGAAGAGTTTTTTCTCGATGGTTTCGCTGAAGCCGAAGAGCGCGATCTGGTCTTCGCGCACATGGGTGTAGATGACGAGCGAGACCTCGGCACCCTCCGTTGGCAGCCCGCTGAAGGTCGGCACGCTGATGGTGACGTCATAGCCGACGCCGCCACACTCCACGATCGCCTGGTTCGGATGCTTGGCAAGGAGAACGCCGCGAAGATGCGCAATCATCGATTACACCTTTCGCCGGTACAGAACCGCGAATGAATAACCAGCGTTCGGCGGAAAGAGCGCAGCCACGTGTTTCAGTCTCTCCGCCAGCGCCTGCGGCGCCAGCAGCGGATACTCGCGCTCGCGCAGCTCGGCGTAATCGAAGTCGACGGTCAGCGACAGCAGATAGATGGCGATCGCATCGGCAAATGCCGCCTCTATATATATGTTCTTGGCCTTCTCGTCGACGCGGGCGCGGCCCTTGGTGGCCAGAGCGTCACTCGGCGCGAGCGCGCGGTTGCGATTCTCCCACGCATCGTGCGAGGTCTCGCCCTTCACATGCGCCTCAGCCTGCCGCCATACGAGTTCAGCAAAGCTCTCCGGAACGCCCGCAGCATCCACGAACGCATGGCCGATGTTGATGGCAAACTCAAACGCCAGCGCAAAGCGGTCGTCCATCAACTGTGTGGAGATAAAAACGCAGTCCGCCTTGCCGAAGGCGACATTACGATGGCAGACGGCGCGGTCGCCCAGCTCCATCGTGTAGGCGGGTGCAACTAAGGTTTCGCCCAGCGTCTCGCCGCCTAACTCTATGCCCAGCTCGGCGCCCAGGCCGTCGCCCAGCGTAAGCGGCACAAAGTAGTAGGCCTTCTGCGTCAGCGCATCGGCGATGGACTTCGGCACGGACTCGACCATCCGCGTCAGATCGGCATCGGTCACACGCGTATCACCGTAGGGGGCATAGCGCAGACCGTTCGCCGCCGTGCGCGCGGCTACCTCACGCGCCACCTGCTGCGCGGGAACCAGCTGAATCTGCGCGGCGTGAACCGTCTCTGTGCCATTCTTTGCCATCGCACGTTATTCTATCCTGTAGAGCCAACCCCAGTGCCAGCATAGGAGCCGCATGACCGCAGAACCCGTACCAACACAGAATAGTCAGGATCTAGGCGCTGCCCGCGCCGCTGCCGCCCGCCGGGGCATGCTCTTCGGCATTCCGCTGGGCGAACTCGGCTGGTTTCAGAGCCTGCTGATGGGTACCGCCACTGGCTTTGCGGCATTCTTTCTGACTTGCTTCGTCTCCATCTTCACCATTCTGATCCTGAATACGGTGGGCCATCGCTCCATCGACTTTGCCGTGAGCTATCGTGACATCGCTCTGCCCGCCGGCCTGGCCATACTGACGCTGGCCTATGCCTACCTCGGCTTCCAGTGGGTCAGGCGCAAGATCGGCAAGTAACCGCGTAGCTGTTAGAACTCCAGCCTGGCAGAGAACTGCATCTGGCGGGGATTCGTGTATGTGCCCGTATAAGTGCCAAACTGAGCTCCGTTAGTGGAGAGCGCATTGACGGAGTGCGCATCGAAACGAACAGAGTTCGTGATATTAAATGTCTCCCATGCTATCTCGAGATGTACACGGTTGTAGATGGGAATGCTCTTATGCAGA
>DATMLK010000204.1:0-3762 GCA_035570215.1 Acidobacteriaceae bacterium | reverse complement strand
TGCCTTGACTGCGGCGACGTTCAGCGTGCCGCGCAGCTTGTTGACGACCAGGGTGGCGAGGGCTTCACCGTCCACGTCCTCTGCGATGATGACGAGCGGCTTCGCCGTGCGGGCGATCTGCTCGAGCAGCGGCAGGAGGTCCTTGATCGAGGAGATCTTCTTCTCGTAGATGAGGATGTAGGGGTTCTCGAGCGCGGCTTCCATGCGTTCTGCGTCGGTGACGAAGTAGGGCGAGAGGTAGCCGCGGTCGAACTGCATGCCCTCGACGACCTCAAGCTGCGTCTCCATGGTGCGCGACTCTTCGACGGTGATGACGCCGTCCTTGCCGACCTTCTTCATCGCCTCGGCGATGATGGTGCCGATCTGCGAGTCGGAGTTGGCGGAGATGGTGCCGACCTGGGCGATCATGTCGCCGGAGACGGGCTTGGAGAACTTGCTCAGTGCGCCGCCGGTGCGGACGCCATGCTCATCGGACTTGCCGACGATGACCTCGACGGCCTTGTCGATGCCGCGCTTCAATGCCATTGGATTTGCGCCGGCGGCAACGGTCTTGACGCCTTCGCGGTAGATGGCCTGTGCGAGCACGGTGGCGGTGGTGGTACCGTCGCCGGCGACGTCGGATGTTTTGGAGGCGACTTCGCGGACCATCTGTGCGCCCATGTTCTCGAGCGAGTCAGCGAGCTCGATCTCCTTGGCGACGGTGACGCCGTCCTTGGTGATGGTGGGGGAACCGAACTTCTTTTCGATGACCACATTGCGGCCTTTAGGCCCGAGCGTTACTTTGACGGCGTTCGCCAGCGTGTTGACGCCGCGAAGGATCGCCTGACGGGAATCTTCTCCATGCAGAATCTGCTTTGCCATATTTTTTCTCCTTGCGCTACGCGCAATATTCTTCGTAGTTCGAAAGTATTCAGCGACGATGTCGCGGGTTGAAGGCTGCTGTCTGTGCGGACTACTTCTTGATGATCCCGAGGACTTCTTCTTCGCGCATGATGAGGAATTCTTCACCGTCGAGTTTGATCTCGGTACCGGAGTATTTCCCGAAGAGAATGCTGTCGCCTGCCTTCACGTCGAGAGGGAAGGTCTTGCCTTCGTCGTTGGACTTACCCTTGCCGACGGAGATGACCTCGCCCTCCTGCGGTTTTTCCTGGGCTGTACCAGGGATATAGAGACCGCTTGCGGTCTTTTCGGCTTCTGGAACGCGGCGGACCAGGATGCGGTCATGCAGCGGTGTGAACTGTGTCTTTGCCATGTCTCTCAATGCTCCTTACAGCGTGGTTTTGCGGCAGGCGGAGCCTGCCGGGTGTTGAAATTTTCCCGATTTCGGGGGTTGTGGCCTGAGGCAACAGCCGCCATTTTGACGAAGCAAACGGCGTTTAGCACTCAAGTCATCTGATTGCTAAGTTATGGCTTTGGTTGCACCATGTCAAGCAAGCGGGCTAGAGATAAGCGTATGGTGCGGCGTTAGAAAGTACGCCAAAAGTCCTCTGTAAACATGAATTTGCGGGCTTGATTGGTAAGAAAAGCGGGCTACGAAGTACAATCAAGCCCATGCTCAATCGCAACATTCATCGAACTTTTGCACTCATGGCCGGACTGGCGCTGCTGGCAGGCGTGGCTGCGGCCCAGGACTCCGATACGGGGGGAAGGCGCATGCGCAAGTACAAGGCACCGCCGCCGACGGCGCATATTGAGGTGCTGGTGCTGAAGCCGAACGGTAAGCCGGTTGAGAACGCGGCCGTGGTCTTTCATCCTGTGAAGGACGGCAAGGACGACGGCAACCTGGAGATGAAGACCGATCCCGACGGCAAGGCCGTGCTCGACCTGATCCCGATCGGCAGCACGATGACCGTGCAGGTGATCGCGGATGGATACGCCACGTTCGGCGAAGAGTATGACGTTCCCACCGACACGAAGAACATCGTGATCACGTTACAGCGGCCGATGGAGCAGTACTCCACCTATCGCGGCAACGGGCAGGCCGCGGTACCGAATCCCGGCGTGGTGGAGCCGCCGAGGCCGGAGATCAAAGTTGAGCCGCCGACGCCGGGTGTGCTGCCGATCACGGTGCCGCCGGCACCAGCGAATCCTCCGGCAGCTGTTCCACAGAAATAAAATCTGCAATCCGAGTTGCCTCTTTGAGCGATAGCAAGCCACTTGCGGGAAAGCGTGCACTTGTCACCGGCGCGGCCCGGCGCATCGGCGCGGAGATCGCGCGCGCGCTCGCCAGCGCAGGCGCGGATGTGGCCATCACCTACAACCGTTCGGAAGACGAAGCAGCGCGGCTGGTGCGCGAACTCGCCGGCATGGGTGTGGCCGCGATGGCCGCGCACTGCGATCTCCATGATCCGCAGCAGATACGCAAGGCGGTGAGCGCGGTGGCGGCGACCTTCGGAGGGCTGGATATTCTCGTCAACAACGCCGGGGCATTCGAGACCGCGAAGCTGGAAGAGATCACGCCGGAGCAGTGGGACGCGATCTTTGCGACCAACACGCGCGGCCCGTTTCTTATGGCGCAGGCCGCGTATCCGCATCTGAAGGCGGCGCGCGGACGCATCGTGAACATCGGCTCGCTCGGCGGCGTGCATCCGTGGGCGACGCATGCGCACTACTGCACGTCCAAGGCGGCGCTGCACATGCTTTCGCAGACGATGGCGAAGGCGTGGGCACCGGAGATCAGCGTGAACTGCGTGGCGCCGGGGATGGTCGTGAGTGGTGATGTACCTGCGGCGGAGTACGCACACTTTGCGGCAAAGACGCCGATGCGGCGGAACGGTTCGGCCGCGGACGTTGCGGCCGCGGTGCTGTTCTTTGCTACGGGGCCGCACTTCATCACGGGACAACTGCTTGCCGTGGATGGCGGGCTGGGATTAGCGTAAGCGAGGCGCGCGCTTCCCGGTCAGGAAGCTCTGCGCGGCATGGGTGATGTTTGAGTTCATTGGGATCCTTCGCGCCCAAGTGCAGGCGCTAAGGTGACACTTTCAAAAGATAACCTAGCGCCGGAGCATTTTCTTGAGCCAGCTGCGATTGTCTTCAAACTCCGCGAAGACGTGGCGCGGCTCGGGCTGTTCGCCGATGGGACGGTTTTCAAATGCAGCAAGGGGATTGGTGACGAAGAGGCGTTCGGCGGCCTCTTCGCCGCACTTGCGCGCGACGACGCTCCACGCGTCGTGAACCAGCGGCGGACGCGATGTGACGTTGTGTGCGTCGGTCGCGACGAAGTGCACCCAGTCGTCGGCCAGCAGCTTGTGCGCAGCTTTTTCGGAGGCCTTGCCGAAGTTGCCGGTGATGGAGGCAGCCGTGATCTGGATGAGCATGCCGCCGCGCAGCCACTCGATCATGCGGTTGGGATCGGCCTGCAGCGTCAGGTTGCGCTCGGGATGCGTGAGGATGGGCGTGATGCCTGCGATCTGCATCTCGTAGAAGGTCTCGGTGAGGTTAAGCGGAAGACCGTAGTCGGGCAGCTCCACGAGAAGATAGTCGCCGTTGTTGATGGTGTACTTGCGCGGATGGATCTTGGCGTCGGCTAGATTGTCATAGCTGAGGTGAAAGTCGCAGCCGGTCCCGAGGGTGAGCGGAATATTCTCCGCGGCGACCACGGAGCGCAGTTCGGCAGTTTTGGCAGCGACGACCTCAGGCTGAAAGTGCCAGTGGGTGCTGGCATGCGATGTGGAGACGATGTGCGTGATGCCCTGCGCGGCGGCGAGGCGCGCCATGGCGAGCGTGGTCGCGGGCGTGTCGGCGCCATCGTCCAGACCCCAG
>DATMLK010000203.1:0-4226 GCA_035570215.1 Acidobacteriaceae bacterium | reverse complement strand
GATGCCGCGTTGCGCGAACTCGGCACCGCGAAGGATTGGAGCGTGAAGGAAAACTTCATGCTGCTGCGCGCGATCCTCACCGGATCGGCCCAGTCGCCGCCGCTGCTCGAAAGCCTGGTGATCTTCGGCAAGGCGCGTTCGCTAGATCGCATGCGGCGTTTTCTGGAAGCGCAAAAGAATACGCAGCAGAAACCGAAGGGGTAGGCGCGGGCTTTAGTCCGCGCATCTGCAACCCCTTCCCCGTCGTCATTCTGAGCGCCTGCATTTGGGCGCGAGGAATCCGCCAGGACGCTCACGCTACTCATACTGTGCAGGGTTTTCTCACACGAAAGCTCCGTATGGGTGTGCCACCACGAATGCCTGTGCAGATTCTTCGCGCTTCGCGCTCAGAATGACGGTTCTCTGAATTTGAGTTCGAGTGTCAGGACTGAAGCCCTGACCTACCCCTTTACTTCGCGATCAAAACGAGCGTTACCGGCAGCGTCTTCACCGGATAGCACTGCAGATTGTCGCAGGCCTGATAGTCCAGCAGTCCCTTCAACGTGTAGCTGCCCGCCTGCGCCACGATCACGCGCGCCATCACCACGAAATCGCCGCTGTATACATTTAATTTATTGCCCGGCGCAAAGCTGAAGGCGTACTTAGTGCCCACGGGATACTGCGTCCTGCCGAGCTTCACCCCCGCCACGGGCTGCAGCATCAGGGTCGTCGGAATCATCTCGGAGTCCGCCGGCGAGTGCGAGTTGATATGAACCCCGTCTGCGATGCGGAAGGCTAGCTCCACATCCGCCGGCGTACCCGCTTCCACCATCGCCGGTTCGGCGAGATAGCTCACGATGTTCTTCGTCTGCGGTCTGTCGAGAGTCAGCTTCTGGGCGGAGGCATACACGCAACTCAACAGGGCGAGCAACGCGAGCCGCCGAGTAAAAATCACTGCGCCACCGTCGCCAGCGTCTTTTTGATGTTGGCCTCCACCTCGTCCTTGGACGCAAGGCCCGAGGTCTCCTCGACAACCTTGCCGTCGCGGCCGATGTAGAACGACTCCGGCAGGTAGTCGATGCCGCCGTAGGCATCGCCCACCTTGGTGTCAGCGAAAAGGATGGGGTAGTTCACGCCCTCGCTGCCGGTCACCTTCAGGATCTCGTCCTTGCTGGGCGCGTCCTCGGCGATGCCCACCACCTCAAACCCCTGCGCCGCGTACTTCTGGCGGAACTCGGCGAACCACGGCATCTCCACCTTGCAGGGCGCGCACCAGACGGCCCAGAAGTTCACCAGCACGGCCTTGCCCTTGTAGTCGGCCAGCGAGACCTTCTGCCCGTCGACCGAGGTCAGCGAGAATCCCGGTGCCGCCTGGCCGCGGATGTCCTTCATGCCGTCTTCACTGCCGGCGTTGGCGCTGGAAGGCTGCGCGGCGGTGGTCGTATCCCCCGGGGTGGACGGCACTAGCACGACCTGCATCGGCTGATTCTCGGCGGCAAGCTTGCGGCGCTCATAGTTGTGCCAGCCCGCCCACAGCAGGGCGGCGAGAACGACAGCAAGGACCAGCAGAACGGCGGCGTTGCGTTTCATGATTTTTCTCTCGATTTCAGTGTATAAGTTCGCCCAAAAGCGCGTCCGTCGCGTAAGCCATTCGCCTAAGACAGCCCAATCGCATAAAGTTAACGAGTCCATGGCGAAAACAGTTTCCAACCCGGCAGATTTTGTCCGCATCGAGGCCGCCGCGCTCACCGCCCTCGCTGCGCGGCTGGAATCGTCCATGCGCGAACCCTTCGAGCGGGCCGTGAATCTGCTGGCGGCCTGCGCCTCGCAGCACAAGCGCGTCATCGTGATGGGGATGGGCAAGAGCGGCATCATCGGCCAGAAGATCGCCGCGACGCTAAGTTCGACCGGTACGCCATCCACGTTTTTGCACCCCGGGGATGCCATGCATGGCGACCTCGGCGTCCTCAGCAAGGGTGACGTGGTGCTCGCGCTCTCCATGAGCGGCGAGACGGACGAGATCTCCAAGCTGCTGCCGATGGTGAAGCGCCTCGGCGACGCGCTGATCAGCTTCTGCGGCAAGCCGGACTCCACCCTGGCCCAGGCCAGCGATATTTTCCTCGATTGCTGCGTCGACGAGGAGGCGTGCGCCTTGAATCTTGCGCCGACGGCCTCCACCACCGTCATGCTCGCGCTCGGCGACGCCCTGGCGATGGAGGTCTCGCGGAGGCGCGGCTTCAAGGCCGAAGACTTCGCCGACCTGCACCCCGGCGGCAAGCTCGGCAAGAAGCTGCAACGCGTGAGTCAGCTGATGCACGCGGGCGACGCCCTGCCCGCCGTCGCCCCGGCGACAAAGATGCTGGACGTGATTCACGAGATGTCGAGCAAGCGTCTCGGCATGACCACGGTTCTCGACGGCGGCAAGCTGGTCGGCATCATCTCCGACGGCGATCTGCGGCGGTTACTGGAACGCGAAGGCGCGAACACGCTGGAAAAGACCGCAGGCGAGGTGATGAACAGGACGCCCCGCACCATCGCCGGCGATGTTCTCGCCACCTCAGCCCTCGCGGTGATGGAAGAGAAGAAGATCACCGCGCTCGTGGTGGTCGATGCGGCTCAGAAGGCCGAAGGCGTGATCCATCTGCATGATCTGTGGGGAACGGAATTAATTTAGCAGCAGTACAAGAAAGGCCAATTCATGGCGATTGATTTCAAGCGAATTACTTATAAAGAACTTGGCAGTCGTCATCAAGAAGCTTACAACTTCCAAAAAGTTTCGGCTGTTCTCGCTGACTTTGGCTTTGCAACCATTCGACTAACCAGTGATTGGGAAGGTGCTGATTTCATTGCCCAACATCTGGACGGCAAGACTTTTCTAAAAATACAACTCAAGGGCCGACTGACCTTTGGCAAAAAATATAGAGATAAAGATATTTACGTGTGTTTCAGACAAGATGATGATTGGTACCTGTATCCACATGACGAGGTTTTGGAACAGCTACTCCAAAGAGGCCTCTTTTCGGGAACAACGTCTTGGGAAGTGGCAGGCGGTTACGATATTCCAAGAATTCCAAACCACCTGAAAGAATTATTCGAGCCATATCGCATAACGAAATAGGACTTCGCTCCGTTTTTGCGAGCAAAGCGAGCGATCCGCCGTGCGCGCAGCACCTTCGATACAATCGATAGATAATGCAACGCTGGTCGAAACTCTTCATCCCCACCCTCCGCGAAGCCCCGGCCGATGCCGAGGTCGCGAGCCACAAGCTGCTGCTGCGCGCGGGCTACATCCGCCAGCTCGGCGCCGGCCTCTACAGCTACCTGCCGCTCGGGCAGCGGGCGCTGAACAAGATCATCGCCATCGTGCGCGAAGAGATGGACACCATCGGGCAGGAGTTCCTGCTCCCCGCTCTCAACCCCAAAGAGGTCTGGGAGGAGTCCGGCCGCTGGACCGGCATGGGCGAGAACATGTTCCGTCTGAAGGACCGCAAGGGCGCCGAACTCTGCCTCGGCATGACGCACGAGGAGATCATGACCTCGATCGCGCGCAACGAGCTGCGCAGCTACAAGCAGCTGCCGCAGATCTGGTACCAGATCCAGAACAAGTTCCGCGACGAACCGCGCCCAAAGAGCGGCCTGCTGCGCGTGCGCCAGTTCACGATGAAGGATGCGTATTCTTTCGACATTGACGAGGCCGGTCTCGATGCCAGCTACGCGAAGCACGATGCCGTGTACCGCCGCATCTTCTCGCGCTGCGGATTATCATTCGTCGCCGTCGATGCCGACTCCGGCGCCATGGGCGGCACACAGTCGCAGGAGTTCATGGTCTACACCGACGCCGGCGAAGACCTGATCGCCAGCTGCGGCAGCTGCGGCTACGCGGCCAACATCGAGAAGGCGACAAGCAAGCTGGCTCCGGTCGAAGATCTCGCACCAACGAGCGACAAACCGGAGGAGGTCCACACTCCGGGGCAGAAGACGATTGAAGAGGTCGGTGCATTTCTCAAAACGCAGCCGGTGCATCAACTGAAAACACTCGTCTACACCGCCATCGCCGCCGACGGCAGCACGCGCGGCGTCGTGATCTACCTGCGCGGCGACCACCAGTTGAACGAGGCCAAGCTGAACGGCATCGCCAACGCCGCCGAACTTCGTCCTGCGACCACGGAAGAGATCGAAACGATCTTCAAGGCATCCGCCGGATACCTCGGACCGATCGGCATCGAGGCCGCACCGCATCCGAAGAA
>DATMLK010000202.1:0-2002 GCA_035570215.1 Acidobacteriaceae bacterium | reverse complement strand
TTGTCGATGATGATGCGCCGTTCGATGTCCTCCAGGATGTCGAAGAGGGAGGCGTTTGCATCGTGCTCCAGAAGAGAGGCCGCGTAGGACCGCCCCGTCAGCTCGCCGGGCAGAACCTCCAGCGGAATCACCGGAGTGGGCGAGAGAGCGACGCCGCGTGCAATGACGTGCTCCAGCTCGCGGACGTTGCCGGGCCAGTCGTAGTCCATCATCGCCCGCATCACTTCCGGCGCCATGCGCCGCGTTTCTAGCTGGTTCTCTTCAGAGAAGTGCTGGAGGAAGTGCGTTGTCAGGAGCGGGATGTCCTCGCGGCGCGCACGCAGCGGCGGCAGGTCGATGGTGACCACGTTCAGCCGGTAGTAGAGATCCTCGCGGAAGCGTCCTTCGCGCACCGCCTGACGCAGGTTGCTGTTGGTGGCCGCGAGGATGCGGACATCCACCTGAACCTCCTGTACGGAGCCCAGTGGACGGAAGCGGCGGTCCTGCAGTACGCGCAGAATCTTTGCCTGCGTCTCGATGCTCATTGTGCCGATCTCATCCAGGAAGAGCGTGCCGCCGTTGGCGATCTCAAACAAGCCCTTCTGCGACGCGTGCGCGGAGGTGAAGGCGCCCTTCATATGGCCGAAGAGCTGCGACTCCAGAAGCTCCGTGGGCAATGCCCCAGTATTGATCGGTACAAAAGGCTTGTCGCGGCGTGGCGAGTTCGCATGGATGGCCTTGGCGATGACGTCCTTGCCCGTACCGGTTTCGCCCTGGATGAGCACGGTGAAGCGCGACGGCGCTACCTGAGC
The DNA here is from genome assembly GCA_035570215.1 of Acidobacteriaceae bacterium. Taxonomy (GTDB): domain Bacteria; phylum Acidobacteriota; class Terriglobia; order Terriglobales; family Acidobacteriaceae; genus JARLFX01. The sequence continues at coordinate 1,211 of DATMLK010000202.1, read as the reverse complement.
CACCAGATCGAGAATGCGTAACATCGGCTCGCTCTTGCCCACGATGTTTTCAAAGGTGTAGCGCTGCTTGAGCGCGCGCTTGAGCTGAACGTTCTCCTCTTCGACGCGGTGCTGCGCGATGGCGGCCCGGATGTCCGCAAGCAGCTTTTCGTTCTCCCACGGCTTCTGTACGAAGTTGCGCGCGCCCGCGCGTATGGCGTCCACAACATTGGTCACGGTGCCGTAGGCGGTGATCATGATGACGGGGAGCTGCGGATGCCGGTCCAGGATGCGTGGCAGCAGATCGATGCCGTTTTCTCCCGGCAACGCGAGATCGAGCAGCACCAAGTCGTAGGGCTGGCGCTCCAGCTCGTCCAGTCCCTTGACGCCGTCCGGGGCCATGCCGACGTTGTAGCCTTCCAGTACCAGCAAGGTTTCGAGCGATTCACGGATAGCCGCTTCGTCATCGATGATGAGGATGCGGGCGGCCTGGACATCGCCGGCCGCCGCTTGCGGGGCCAGCACCGTAGTGCTTTCAGACATGTAATGCTTTCCTTGCTGCGGGGAATTCAAGGCGGAACGTGGTGCCGTGTCCAACCGCGCTATCTACATGGATGCGTCCCGCATGCTCCTGGATGATGCCGTAGGTCACGGCGAGGCCAAGTCCGGTACCGCGGCGCTGTCCTTCCGATGCCGCATTCTTGGTGGTGAAGAACGGGTCGTAGATGCGCTGCATGTGTTCCGGCGCGATGCCGGAGCCGGTGTCCGCGATCAGCACGCCCACACGGCCATTCACCTCGGTAGAGACGCGCAGCGACCCGCCGGCCTGCATGGCGTCCTTGGCATTGATAAACAGGTTCAGGAAGACCTGCTGCAACTTGTTCGCATTGCCGACGATCCTGGGGATCTCCGGCTTCAGGTCGACTTCGAGGCGCACATCGGCAGTTTTGAACTGATGTTCCAGCAGCGTTAGGGTGTCGCGGATCACATTGTTGAGATCGATCTCGGAGAACTCGGTGTTGCCCGTGCGGGAGAAGTTCAGCAGGCTGTTGACGATCTCCGACGCTCGGAAAGTCTGGCTGGTGATGCGATCCAGCAGCGGGGCCAGGCGTTCATCGCCGCGCACCTGCTTGGCGAGCATCTGCGTATAGCTGGATATGACGGCCAGCGGCGTATTGACCTCGTGCGCGACGCCGGCGGCGAGCAGGCCGATGGAGGAGAGCTTTTCGGAC
>DATMLK010000201.1:0-10666 GCA_035570215.1 Acidobacteriaceae bacterium | reverse complement strand
TGACGCCAGCGGCGGAGGTCGAGGAAGGCATCGGCGCCGGTGATGCAGAAGACTTTTTGTTCGGCTCCGCTCTCTATGGCAAGTTCGCTGCAGAGGTGGCTGAGGGTCTCGACGGTGTAGTTGGCGGAGCCGTCGGCGTGTGGTGCGTCAAGGGTGGTGACTTCAAAGTGACGCTGGCCTGCGATGGCGAGCTGCACCATGGCGAGGCGATCGGCGTAGCTCGCGCCGGGTGCGGTGGTTTTGAGTGGCTGCTTTCCCGTGGGCGCGAAGAGAACTTTATCGAGCGAGAGTCGCTCCGTGGCGGCGCGGGCGATCGCGATATGGCCGCGGTGGGGCGGGTCAAAGGTGCCGCCGAACAAGGCGACGCGGGTCATTAAATACTCGCTTTCGCTAATTTTTTAATAGCCGCCTTGGAACGCTTCGCAGTTCCCTTCGCGGGCGATACGGCGCGCTTCCCTGATTTCTTTTTCGTTTTTACTGGTGCAGGTCTTGCCAGCTTTCCGGAGGCGGGTGGAGCCACCTTCTTCACTTTTGGGGTGACGATCTTCCCGGGTGCTGTAGCGGGACGCAGCTTGCGGACCTGGCGGGCGATCTCGAACTTGAACTCTTCAATTCCCTCACCGGTGACGGCGGAGAGTTCGAAAAAGTTTTTCTTTGTGCGCTTCGCAAAGGCCTTCAACTTCTTGAGCTTCTCCGGATTCGCAATCTCGATCTTCGAGGCGACGATGATGACGGGCTTGTTCTCAATGCCGTGGCCGAAGCTCTCGAGCTCGGCGGCGATAGTTTTATAGTCCTCAACCGGATCGGGGCGGCCGCTGGCGTCGGAGACGTCGACGAGGTGAATGACGAGCGAGGTGCGTTCGATGTGTTTGAGGAACTGCATGCCGAGGCCTGCGCCGGAGTGGGCGCCTTCGATGAGGCCGGGGAGGTCGGCGACGACGAAGGATTCCTCGTGTGGCCACTCGCCGATGGAGACGACGCCGAGCTGAGGTTCCAAAGTAGTAAACGGGTAGTCTGCGATCTTGGGGCGGGCGGCGGAGATGCGCGAGATGAGGGTGGATTTGCCGGCGTTGGGATAGCCGACGAGGCCGGCATCCGCGAGTAACTTCAACTCCAGCCTATAGTTACGCTCTTCCCCGGGGCGGCCGAGCTCATGCTCGCGGGGGGCCTGGTGGGTGGAGGTGGCGAAGTGCTGGTTGCCGCGGCCTCCCCTGCCGCCGTGGGCGACGATGATGCGTTCGCCGGGGTGGCTGAAGTCATGAATCAGCTCGCCGGTGACCTCGTCATAGAGGAGGGTGCCGACGGGAACCTTGAGGATGGTGTCGACGCCTTCGCGGCCGGAGCAGTTGGAGCCCTCGCCGTGACGGCCTCTATCTGCTTTGTATTCAGGGTTATAGCGGAAGTGAATCAGGGTGTTGTGGGAGAGCGAGGACTCCATATAGATGTCGCCGCCGTTGCCGCCGTCTCCGCCGGAGGGACCGCCACGGGGGACGAACTTCTCCCTGCGAAAGGCCATACAGCCGTTGCCACCGTCGCCTGCTTTAATCCGTATGTGTGCTTCATCGATGAACATTGTCAGTCACAGGCTTTTCACTTCCAGTGTAGCGGAAAGCGGCGTAGGATAGCGGCAATATAGCGACTTGAAACTCTCAGGCGATTCGTCTGAGGGGTTTTATTTTTTGGCGACGCAGGCAAATATGCCGCGTTCCAATTCGGAACTTTTCGAAGAGGGATTGTTCTGTAGCGACCTAATCAATGCCGCGCTTTTGCGGTGATCGAACGCCCCAGGCGTTCCCCACTTGCTGTAACGACTTTGAGGAGAGCCACATGTCTTACGAAAGCCTGAAGCGGTATTGCCTCGTCCTCTTGCTTTGCGTGACCGTAAGTATTGCAGCCAGCGCGCAGTCCACTTCGCAGGGTTCCATTGCGGGAACAGTATTCGATACGACCGGCGCTGTGATTCCGGGTGCGACGGTCATAATCCATAACACCGGGACGAACGCGGACATTACGCTGACGTCGGACGACAGTGGCTACTACAAGGCACCGCTGCTGGAGCCGGGTGTATACACGGTGACGGTGAAGGCCACGAACTTCTCAAACTATCGCGCCACTGACGTGGTGGTGCAGACCAGCCAGACGACTGAACTGGAGCCGAAGCTTACCGCCGGCTCGACGGGTACGGTGGTTGAAGTCACAGCAGGCGCACCGATCATCAATACAGAAGCGCCGGACTTTTCCTCGAACCTGAACCAGCACTCCATCCAGGATATTCCGATCAACATTCGCCGCTGGTCTGCGCTGGCGCTGACGACGCCGGGAGTGGTCTCGGATACCAGCGGCTTCGGTCTTGTCTCTGTGCGCGGCCAGAGTACGCTGCTGAACAACGTGTTGATCGATGGTGCGGACGACAACGATGCGTACTGGTCTGAAGAGCGCGGCAGAACGCGTGAGGCGTACTCGACCTCGGAGAATGCGGTGCGCGAGTTCGCGGTGAACACCGGCGTTTACTCGGCTGAGTTTGGCCGTGCCACCGGAGCGGTGATCAACTCGGTGACCAAGAGCGGCACCAACCAGTTTCACGGCCAGATCTACTTCTACGATCGCCAGTCGAGCTGGGGCGCGTACAACGACTACACGGTTATCCTCGGCAAGCATGTGAAGCCTGAAGACCTGCGCAAGATCTACGGTGGTACCGTTAGCGGTCCGATCATCAAGGACAAACTGTTCTTCATGTACACGTATGATCAGCACACGCGCATCAATCCTTTTATCGGCTTTCCGACGACTCCAAGCACCTACATTCCCACACTCGATGCGCCCACAGCTCCGGGCGCCGATACGGTGACGGTTGGGCCGACCACATATACCTGTAACCTGACCACGGGTTACCTGGCCCCGAATTCGGGTACAACGGCAGCTCCTGTAGGCGATGCTATGGCTTGTACGCTGGCCGCGCGCCTGGGACTGGGCAGCTACTCCGCAGGTTACACGAGCTTCAACAGTGACCTGACTGGACTACAGAGCGACTATGGCCAGGTGGCGCGTGCAGGCTATCAGGAGATCAACACGCCGAAGATTGATTGGCAGATAAACTCCAGGAATCACGCGAGCTTCCTCTATCACCGGCTGAACTGGGACGCGCCGGGCGATGTTCAGACCGGTACCTCCGGCCAGTACGGTCTGGACTCCGAGGGCAATGACTTCGTGCATGTGCAGTACGGCATGAGCAAGCTGACGACCCTGATCACGTCCAACATCTCGAACGAAATTCTGTATCAGTACAGCCGTGAGCTGCTGGCCGAGACGCAGCAGGCGTTCAGTTCTTATGAGTCGACGAACTTCGCTTCGGCGACCGGCAACATACCATTCGTACAGAAGTTGGGTGGAACCTCAAACAATATCAACCTCGGATCGCCTTACTATGCATACCGTCTGGCATTGCCGGATGAGCGCAAGTGGCAGGTGGCGGACACGCTCTACTGGAATCACGGCAACCACACTGTAAAGTTTGGCGTCGACCTCCTGCACAACTCGGATCTGCAGAACTCTCTCTCTACCTCAGGATCCGTGGGCACGACCCTGAATGCTTCGGCCAACGGCACCTACTATTACCAATACCTCGGCAACCTCTTCGCTGATATTGCCACGCGTGGTCACGCCGGCACCTGTAACACCACTGGGTTGCAGACTGGTACGGCTACGACCAGCGCGGTGGGTACCTCTGCTTGCTATGCCGGTTACCTGCAGGCCTTCGGCAACGCCGCTTACTCCATCACCACGCTGGACTGGGCAGCCTTTGTGCAGGACAACTGGAAGTTCTCTCCGCAGCTGACATTGGAACTCGGTGTGCGCTATGACTACGAGAAACTGCCGGCGGAGAGCGCGGCGCTGTATAACCAATTCATTCCGCAGACGAACAATGATCCGAGCGACAAGGCGAACATCGGTCCGCGTGCCGGATTCGCATATGACGTGTACGGCACAGGCAAAACGATCCTGCGCGGCGGTATTGGTATCTACTATGGCCGTATCCTCAATGGCACGATCCTTGCAGCTCGTCAGAATAGCGGCGTGACCAGCGGCAGTCTGTTCACGTTTGGTGCCCCGTTCACGCCGACGAGTGTGGGCGCGCCGACCTTCCCGAATAACCTGACAAGCGCGACTGCACCCGGTGTTATTCCGTCCGCTTATTACCTGGATCAGAACCTGAGAAATCCTTCAGCGTATGAGTATGACCTCGTCCTGCAGCAGGATCTCGGCCATCACAACATTCTGAGCTTCAGCTATCTAGGTTCGAATGGACGCCATCTGCCTAACTTCCTGGATGTCAACCTCAACCCAGCTACCATGGCGACAGCGACGATCACTGTCAATCCGGGTGGTCCGCTGACGGCCGGCACATATCAGATTCCGCAGTACACGAGTGTGATCAATCCGGCGTACTTGAACATCACGGACGTAGTCAGCAACGTCAACCAGAGCTATAACGCTTTTGTGGCGGAGATCCAGAATCGCAGCCTGAAGCTGGTGCAGTTCGACTTCAACTACACGTGGTCGCATGCCCTGGACTATGCGCAGAGCGTGAATACAAGTACCTCAGTAGAAACCTGGCAGGATCCGTACAACAACCCACGACTGAACTATGGCAACTCGGACTTCAACGTACCGGATCGTTTCACGGGCTACGTTCTGTTCAATGTGCCTAATTATGCGCGCACCGGAAGCTTGTTGGGCTACGTCATCAACGGCTGGAGCATCGACAACAACTTCCAGATGCAGAGTGGTATTCCGTACTCGGCTAACCTCGGAGCAACTCTTACAACGCAAGAAAACGCCACACTTGCCGGTTCTAATCTCTACGGCTCCGGCGGACCGACGTGGATACCCAACAGCATCCCTGGCGGCGGTCGCAATCGCTTTGAACAGCCGCGCGATATCGTAGATGATGCTCATGTGCAGAAGGCCTTCAACTTCACCGATCGCTACAATCTGCAGGTCTTTGCCAACGTCTTCAACGTCGCAAACCACCAGAACGTGACGCTGGTAGGCACAGCTGCTTACTATGTGAACACCGCCAACAAGGCCAACGCCGCAACTACGGCGACCCTGAACTATCTCACCCCGGCCGCAGCGCAGGCCCTTGGCGCGACTGCGTTTGGCGCTACAGCTAACACCAACTCGGAAGGCTTCCTGTACACTCAGCGGCTGATCGAAATTGGCGCGAAGCTCAACTTTTAACCGGAACAGAACCAAAATGGGCGGCGGCTTCGGCCGCCGCCCATTTTTGCGGGAATTAGGCCGGGGCTAAAGCCCCTTTTCCTTACAAGCTCTTATCCCACGGCTAAAGCCGTGGGCTTAATCCCAAAATCGGCTTAATCTCAAATATTGGCTTAATCCCAAAACCAGTAATCCGAAAACGGCTTAATACAAATCAAATCGGGACAATATCGAAATTTCATCTTTCCATCGGCCGGGAATCGCGATACTCTGCATTCGTCCTCCAATCCAATTCTGATCGATCCGAGCAGCGCTGATCTCCATGCGAGTACTTCAAGCGCGTTACTCCCACTCTGTCCGTAGAGCGCTGTGCGTTCCGACGGGCGCGCTCGCGTTGCTGCTCGTCTGTGCGCTGTGTGTATCGATGCGTGCTCATGCGCAGTCGGCTGTGGATGGCGCGCTGGCGGGCACGGTGGTGGATGTAACCGGCGCGGTGATTCCGAACGCGGTGCTGTATATAACCAGCAGGGCCACAGGGGTTGAGGCGAGCACGGGCAGTGATGCCCACGGCTTCTTCCGGATGATCGCGCTCACGCCGGGTGAGTACACGCTGCAGGCGAGTGCGCGGGGCTTTGCAGTGCAGCCTGCTGTTGTCACGGTTCGCGTCGGCGAGCTGGCGGTGCTTACGGTGCGGCTTGCTCCGGCAATCGCAACATCGTCTGTAACGGTGACTGCGAGCAGGGCTGCACAAGACAGCATCGACACGAGAGGCAGCGCCGTTGCGAGCCAGGTGACGCTGGAAGATATTGCGTCGCTGCCCATCAACGGCAGAAGGTGGTCAACGTTTGCGCTGCTCACGCCGGGCGCGAACCAGGATGAACGGGGCAGGGGATTGATCTCCTTCCGCGGCGTGGCGGCGATCCTGAACAGCAATCTGATCGATGGCGGCGACGATAACCAGGAGTTCTTCGGCGGGTCGCGCGGCCGCACGCGCGCAGCCTACACCTTTACGCAGGAGGCAGTGCGCGAGTTCCAGGTGAACGCCGCAAACTATGCGGCGCAGTATGGCGCAGCCGGCGGCGTGGTGAACACGGTGACGAAGAGCGGCGGCAACATCGTTCACGGCTCGCTGTTCTACTATCTGCGCGACAATCGCTTCGGCGCGATCAATCCGTTCTCAACGGTTGCGTCGTTTAATGCGGCGACGGCGACGGCCTCGTTCAGCTATGTAAAGCCGCGCGATGTGCGGCAGCAGTGGGGCGGATCGATAAGCGGACCTGTTGGTGGGTTCGCGGGTGCGGCGGTACAAGCGATTCTTGGCGGAAAGATCTTTTACTTCTATGCGTACGATCAGCAGCATCGCGACTTTCCCGCAGACGCGACGCCGCAGAGTCCGGAGTTTTATGGGCTGACTGTGAACCAGACTGCGCTGCTCAAGAACAATCGCGGCCTCTCGCAGACGCAGATCAACACGGCGCTGGGCTATCTGAGCTCGCTCGGCGGCGTACTGCCGCGTCAGGGCGACCAGATCATCAACTTCTCCAAGCTGGACTGGCTGCGCGGACGGCAGCATGCGAGTCTGCAGTACAACCGCATGCGCTGGAACTCGCCCGGCGGCGTACAGACGGGAACAGTGGTCTCGCGCGGGCTGGCCAGCTTCGGCAGCGACTATGCGAAGGTGGATTCGGTGCTGGCGCGGTGGCAGGTGTTTGTGACTCCGCGGCTGATGAACGAGGTGCGCTTTCAATACAGCCGCGACTTCGAGTACGAGATTGCGCAGGCGCCGCTGGCGCAGGAGCCGGCGACGGGGCCCGGCGGTTATGCACCCGAGGTGCGCGTCTCACCGGACGGATTCAGCTTTGGCACACCGCGTACGCTGAACCGTGCGGCGTATCCCGATGAGAGGCGTGAGCAGATCGCCGACATCGCAACGCTGGCGCACGGGCATCATGTGGTGAGCGCGGGCGCGGAGTTCAGCTACGTCAGCGAGTACATCAGCAATCTGCCGGATGAAGAGGGAAGTTATAGTTACACGCCGCAGCTGCTGCTCTCGAATGGACTCGGGCAGCCGGACGGGCTGGCGGACTGGATCACGGACTACACGCTCGGCGCGAACAGCAATCCCAACGGCGGCTGTCCGGTGGCGGAGGGTGGGCCGCTGCACTACTTCTGCTTTCGCAGTTTTCAGCAGGGCTTCGGCCCGCAGGCGACGAGCTTTGCGCTGCGGCAGTGGTCGATGTTTTTGCAGGATGAGTGGCAGCCGCTCAAGGATCTGACCGTGAGCTACGGTGTGCGTTACGAGTATGAACAGATGCCAGCGGCGCAGCAGCCGAATGCGACGCTGGATACGGCGTTCCCCGGCATCGGCAGCACGAGCGTATTGCCGGAGGACCGCAACAACTTTGGTCCGCGGCTCGGCGTTGCGTGGGATGTGCGCGGCAAAGGGCGTACGGTGGTGCGTGCGGGGTACGGTATCTTCTATGGCCGCGTGGTGGGCGCGACGGTGCGCGCCGCGCTGATGGATACTGCGATGCTGGGCAGCAATGGCCTGCCCCTGAGCGACTTTCATGTGCGCATACGGCCAAAGGACAGCGTGGTGTGTGGCAGCAATGCAACTGCTCCGTGCAGCTGTCCGCCGGGTAGCGGAGGCTTCGGCTATCCGTGTGCGTTCAGTGAGTATCCGGCCGGCAATGCAGCGGTGACGAATACCACCTCGGCGGTCTTCTTCGATCACCACTTCCGGTTGCCGATGATCCAGGAGGGTGATCTTTCGGTGGACCATGACCTGGGCTGGCGCACGAGCGTGACGGCGACGTACATGATGAGCCTGAGCCGGCAGCTGCCGAACTTTGTGGATGTGAACATTTTGCCTTCGACGAGTACGGCGATGTTTCAATCGCAGGGAGGACCGTTTGACGGACAGACATTCAGAGTGCCGCTGTATGCTGCGCGGGCGAATCCGAAGTTCGGTCCGGTGACGGATATCCTCTCCAATGTGAACGGAAGCTACAACGCACTTGTGCTGGAGCTAAAGCGGCGGATGCAGCACGGCGTCTCGCTGGACGTGCACTGGACGTGGGCCAAGGCACTGGATTTTGGTCAGAACAGCGTAGCCGGTGTCGAGGAGAACGCGCAGTTTGATCCCTTCCAGGTGCGGTATGACAAGGCACTCTCTTCGTTGAACTATCCGCACCGTGTGGTGGTGAGCATGCTGTGGGAGCCGCGGATGCAACAGGGAAGTCTGTTGCTTCGGCGCATGGCAGACGGCTGGCAGGTGGCGCCAATCTTTACGGAGACGAGCGGGCGGCCGTACAGCTATGAGATTCGCGGCGGTACGTATTTGACCGGCGGTAACGAGAGCATCAACGGCTCGGGTGGCGCGGACTATCTCCCCTCGGTCGGGCGGAACACGTTGCGGCTGCCGGACACTACCAACCTGGATATGCGGCTGGCGCGGAATGGAAGCGTGGGCCGGGTGCGGCTGCAGGGGTCGGTGGAGGTCTTCAACGTGCTGAACCACACGAATGTTTCGAGCGTGAACACGACGGCGTATGACGTGGGTCAGACGACTACCGGCGTGACGCAGCTGGTCTTTCAGTCCGCGGCGGTGAATCCGGTGACGCCGTTTGGGCAGGCCACGGCGGCGGCGACCTCGCTGACACGGGAGCGGCAGGTGCAGTTCTCCTTGAGGGCGGAGTTCTAGGGCACCGTGGGCTAAAGCTCAATTCGTTACCACTTTTCAGGGGCCTAAAGGCCTCTGCTCCCTCCGGATCGCCGCTACGCAACGATGTAAAAGCAAGCGTAAGACGTACCCCCGGGGCTAAAGCTCATTGCCTTATTGCACTGCTACGGCCCGGCTGAAGCCGGGGACTTAACGAAGCATGGAAAGCAAAAGCATGGCAAAGGCTTTAGCGAACGAAGCGAGCGATTCGCCCCTTCGGCTTCGCTCAGGGCAGGCTGCGCAGGACTAAAATAGCGGTGATGGCTTTTACAGAACAATTTGATGTGCTGGTGGTGGGCGCGGGTCATGCGGGGTGCGAGGCGGCGGTGGCTTCGGCGCGCATGGGGCTGCGCACGGCTCTCTTTACGCTGAATTTAGACCTGATCGCGCAGATGAGCTGCAATCCGGCGATCGGCGGCATCGCCAAGGGACACCTGGTGCGCGAAGTCGACGCGCTGGGCGGCGTGATGGGTGAGGTAGCGGATGCGGTCGGGATACAGTTCCGTCTGCTGAATACGAGCCGCGGGCCGGCGGTGTGGTCTCCCAGGGCGCAGTGCGATAAAGCGCTCTATCGCGTGAAGATGCGCGAGGTGCTGGAGGCGCAGCCGAATCTTTTTATCAAGCAGGCTGAGGTAGTGGATCTGCTGGTGGAAGAAAAGACAGAAGCAGATTCCCGCTTGCACGGGAATGACAAACAAAAAACAAATACAGGGGTCCTTCCCCTTCGCGCTGCTCAGGGTCAGGATGACGGCGGAAAAAGAATTGTTCGTGGGGTGAAGCTGCGCGATGGGCGGACGATCACGGCTGAGGCTGTGATCGTGACGACGGGAACGTTCCTGAATGGGCTGATCCACTGTGGCGAAGAGCAGTACACGGCTGGGCGCAGCGGCGAGCCGGCGGCGGTGCTGCTGGGCGAGTCGTTGAAGAAGCTGGGATTGCGCGAGTGCCGGTTGAAGACGGGAACGCCGCCCCGGCTGGATGGGCGGACGATCGACTGGTCGAAGTTCGAGGAGCAGCCGGGCGATGCGGAGCCAACGCCCTTTTCTTTCAGAACGAAGACGATTCCGCAGCGGCAGATCAGCTGCCACATTGCGTACACGACGCCGGAGACGATGCGTCTCATTCGCGAAAATGCTCACCGGTCGCCGATGTATACGGGGCAGATCGAAGGGATCGGGCCGCGGTACTGTCCGTCGATCGAAGACAAGATCGTGCGCTTTCCGGATAAGACGCAGCACCAGTTCTTTCTGGAGCCGGAGGGGCTGAGCACGCACGAGGTCTATATCAATGGCATGAGCACGTCGCTGCCGATGGAGGTGCAATCTGCGATGGTGCGGTCGATCGTGGGACTGGAGAATGCGGAGATGTTGCGGCCGGGGTATGCGATCGAGTATGACGCGATCGATCCGACGGAATTAGATCGCTCGCTGCGGGTGAAGAGTATTGAACGGCTGTATCTTGCGGGGCAGATCAATGGGACGTCCGGTTATGAAGAAGCAGCGTGCCAGGGTTTGATGGCCGGCATCAACGCGGCGCTGTGTGTGCGCGGGGAGCAGCCGTTCACGCTGGACAGAACAGAGGCTTATGTCGGCGTGCTCATTGACGATCTAATCAGCAAGGGAATGAATGAGCCGTACCGGATGTTCACTTCGCGGGCAGAGTTCCGGCTGCATCTGCGCATCGATAATGCCGACCGGCGGCTGACGCCGTATGGACGGCGGCTGG
>DATMLK010000200.1:0-10086 GCA_035570215.1 Acidobacteriaceae bacterium | reverse complement strand
CTACAAGCAGCAGGAGATCACCCTCTGGTCGCACAACGCCGCCAACGCCGCGGCGCTCAACAAGACGCGCCGCAACGACGCCTACCTCCCCGGCTTCGAGCTGCCCGCGAACATCCACATCACCGCCGATCTCAAAGAGGCCTCAGCCGCGGATATTCTTCTCTGCGTCGTCCCCTCGCGGCACATGCGCGGCACCATCGAGGCTCTCCGCCCGCTCCTGCGCCCAGAGCACATCCTGCTCTCGGCGACCAAGGGCATCGAAGAGCACACTTACCTGCGCATGTCCGAGGTCATGCAGCAGGCGGCAGGACACAAGTTGCACATCGGCGTTCTCAGCGGCCCCTCCTTCGCGCAGGAGGTCGCAGCGCAGATGCCGACTGCCATCACCATCGCCAGTTCCGACGCGCAGCTCGCGCAGAACATCCAGAAACAATTCTCCAGCTCCACGCTCCGCCTCTACACCAACGACGATGTCACCGGCGTCGAACTCGGCGGCGCGCTCAAGAACGTCATCGCACTCTCCGCCGGCATCGTCGCCGGTCTCGGCCTTGGCGCGAACGCCACCGCGGCGCTCATCACCCGCGGCATATCCGAGATCACGCGCCTCGCCATCGCCTGCGGCGGCAAAAAACACACCCTCGCTGGACTCTCCGGCGTCGGCGACCTGGTGCTTACCTGCACCGGTTCGCTCTCCCGCAACCGGACAGTCGGCATCGAACTCGGCCGCGGCCGCAAGCTCCCCGAGATCCTCGAAGGCCTGCACGGCAAGGTCGCCGAAGGCGTCGGCTCCACTACTGCCGCGCTCGGCCTCGCCCGCAAACACGGCGTCGAGATGCCCATCACCGAGCAGATGGAGGCCATCCTCCACCACGGCAAGTCGCCCAAGGACGCCATCCGCGACCTCATGTCCCGCCCCGGACGCGACGAATAATCCCCAGCCCAAAATCCGGGTGCCCCATCCTCGTCGCAGCTTTATCGCGATTAGGGTGGGCATCGCGCGTGTAGCGCGACCTTCGCAGGAAGCCCAAAGTGATGACCGCCCTACCCATTTACACTTAACCTATGGCATTCTCCCTCTTCGGCAAGCGTACAGACGGGCCGGAAACACCGGAACCCGTGGAAGAGCGATCCTTCTTCGGAAAGATGCGCCAGGCCGTTACCCGCACGCGCGAATCGCTCAACGAGCGCATCGACGCCGTTCTCGCCTTCACCCGCACCGTCGACGACTCCGACCTGGAGAGCCTGGAAGCCATCCTGCTCACCGCCGACATCGGCTCGACCACGACGAATGAGATCATCGAAAGCCTCCGCCAGCGGGCGCTGCGCCAAAGTATCGAAGGCGGCACCGAACTCAAGCAGCTCCTCAAAGACGAACTAAAAACCATCCTCGACTCCGTCAATACACCGCCCAAAGCCGTCACCGGAACCGAGGTCATCCTCATGGTCGGCGTGAACGGCACTGGCAAGACCACCACCAGCGGCAAGCTCGCCGCGCACTTCACCGCAGAGGGTAAGAGCGTTCTGCTCTGCGCGGCAGATACCTTCCGCGCCGCCGCCATCGAACAGCTGGAAGTCTGGGCCGAGCGTTCGAATGTTGAGATCATCAAGACCAAGCAGGGTGGCGACCCCTCCGCCGCGCTCTACGACGCACTCGCCGCCACGAAATCCCGCAGCACCGATATTCTCCTCGTCGACACCGCCGGCCGCCTGCACACCAAGACCAACCTCATGTCCGAGCTGGACAAGATGCGCCGCACCGCGCAAAAAGTAATTCCCGACGCACCGCACCAGACCCTGCTCGTGATGGATGCCACCACAGGGCAGAATGGCCTGCAGCAGGCGCGTCTCTTCACCGAGGCCTCCGCCGTCACCGGCATCGTCCTCACCAAGCTCGACGGCACCGCCAAGGGCGGCATCGTCATCGCCATCGCCCGCGAGCTCGGCCTGCCCGTCCGCTACGTCGGCACCGGCGAAAAGATGGGTGACCTGCTTCCCTTTGACAGCACAGCCTTCGTCGACTCGCTCCTCGGCTAAACTTTTAGACTTGTCATTCTGAGCGCAGCGAAGAATCTCACTATGCCGAACGTGCCACAGCTCGACCTGCAGCACATGCAACGCGCCCTCACCCTCGCGCGCGATGCCGTCGGCCTCGCTTCGCCCAACCCCACCGTCGGCTGCGTCCTCGTCAAAGACGGAAAAGTAATAGCCGAAGGCGCGCATCGCTACGACGCCAAAGACCACGCCGAGATCGTCGCCCTGAAACAGGCCGGCGCAGACGCGCAAGGCTCCACTGCCTACGTCACGCTCGAGCCCTGCAGCCACCACGGCCGCACCGGGCCATGTTCTGACGCGTTGATCGCAGCAAAAGTAAAACGCGTCGTCATCGCCACCCAGGACCCCAACCCCAAAGTCTCCGGCGAAGGCATAAAAAAACTCCGCGCCGCCGGCATTGAAGTTGAACTCGGCCTCTGCGAAGCCGAGTCTCGCGCGCTCAACGATGCCTTCGCCAAATTCATCCGCACGCTCACGCCCTTCGTCACCCTCAAAGCCGCTCTCTCGGTCGACGGCTACCTCGCCCCGCCGCCACACACCCGCGCCGCCCGCGAGCCGCACTGGCTCACCGGCCGCGCCGCCCGCGCCGAGGCCCAGCGGCTCCGTCACGCCTCCGACGCCATCCTGACCGGCATCGGCACCATTCTCGCCGACGACCCTGCCCTCACCGACCGCACCGGCCTGCCTCGGCGGCGCAGGCTTCTGCGCGTGGTGCTGGACTCCGTCCTGGCCACGCCGCTCGACTCGCAGCTGGTCACATCCGTTCAGAACGATCTTTTACTTCTCTGCGGCACAACCGCCGAGGAGATACGTGAAAAAGATCTCCTCGCCCGCGGCGTACAGATCGAACGCATTCCAGCAGACGCCGCCAGTGCGCTCGATCTTCATCTCGTTCTGAAGAAGCTTGCCGAGCGCCAGATCCTCAGTGTGCTCGTCGAAGCCGGCCCGCGCATTAACGGCGCCTTCCTGCGCGACGACCTCGTCGACAAAGCCGTCCTCTTCTACGCCCCCACCGAACTCGGCACCGGCGCCCTGCCCTTCGCCGATGGCGTCGCCTCGCCCTACCTCTTTGAACAGAACCTGCGGCGCGTCGTTCGCTCGAACTACCCGCGCCCCGACCTCGCTGAAGACGCCTGCATCACCGGCTACCTGCACGATCCCTGGCACAGCGAATCCTAACCCCTAGTCCCTAACCCCTAATCCCTGTATTTTTGAAGTATGTTCACCGGCCTCATCGAAGCCACCGGCACAGTCACCGCATTCACCGGCTCGCGCCTGACAGTTACCACGCCTCTCGCCGCCCGCCTCCGCAAAGGCGACAGCATCGCCGTCAACGGCGTCTGCCTCACCGCGCTCGACATCCAGTCCAATAAATTCTCCGCCGACCTCGCCGCCGAGACCATCGCCCGCACCACCCTCGCCCATCTCGCGCCCGCCAGCCTCGTGAACCTCGAGCTCCCCACGCCCGCCGGCACGCCCCTCGGCGGCCACATCGTGCAGGGCCACGTCGACGGTGTCGGGACATTGCTCGCACTCGACCCGCTCGGCACGGACAGATCAAATACCGATTGGCGTCTCCGCCTCCGCATCCCCGGCGAACTCGTCCGCTACGTCGCCGCGCAAGGATCCATCACGGTCAATGGCACCAGCCTTACCGTCGCCGCCATCCAGAATGATGTCGTCGAGATCGCCATCCTCCCGCACACCCGCGCCGCTACCAACCTGCATACGCTCACAGCCGGCAGCCCGCTCAATATCGAAGTAGACATGCTGGCCAAGTACGCCGAAAAACAGTTCATCGAGCGTCATAAGAACACGGGCATTACGCTCGACGAGTTCATCGCTAAGGGATATTAGCCGTAAAGGATAGTAAAAGGACATTAGCTGTGCACAGACTTATCGCCATACTAAGTTGCATGCTTGCTCTCAGCGCCACTCTCGCCGCTCAGCAGAACGTCGTCATGATCCAGGTGCTGGACGGCTACTCCGGCGTGGCTATCGCCCGGCACCAGGTCTCCATCGCCACCGGCACCACGCCCGCCGAGGTGACGGCACGCAAGAATGTGCAGAACACCTGGACCGACGAGCGCGGCGTTCTGATGATGCCCTTGCCCGCGGGCCCAACCGGTTGGATCCAGCTCTGGATCGGCGATATGCACTCCTGCGAACTGCATCCCGAGACCGACAGCTTCAGCCTGGCAAAGATCGCCGCTACAGGCGTGCAGACCCCGAACAAGTGCAGCCATATGTCGGTCCGGATCAGCCCCGGACACTTCGTCATCTATCAGCGCGAGTTCACCGCCGCAGAATACGCCGCGACGAAGGAATCTTCCCCCGCAAAAAATTAGTCACGAGGTGCAAACATGGCAATGAAACAAACCATCCAGTGGCACGAAGAGATTGAACAGCTACGAACGATTCTCCTCTCCTCCGGTCTGACGGAAGAGCGGAAGTGGGGTAAGGCCTGCTTCACCTGGCAAGGTAAGAACATTGCTATCGTGGTGGGACTGAAGGCGTCCTGCAAGCTTCTCTTCTTCAAAGGCGCTCTGTTGAAGGATGCCAAGGGACTTCTCGACAAACCCGGCCAGCATACGCAGGCAGGCCGCTGGCTCACCTTCACTTCGACGCAGGAGATTACGAAGCTTAAACCTACCCTGAAGACATACATTCAGGAGGCCATCGCTGCGGAAAAGTCCGGCCTGAAGGTCACGCTGAAGAAGACCTCCGAGTTTCCCATGCCTGCGGAGCTACGGAAGAAATTTAAGCAACTCCCTGCTTTGAAAAAAGCCTTTACTGCGCTCACGCCGGGCCGCCAGAGAGCCTACCTCCTTTACTTCTCCTCCGCCAAACAATCCACGACACGTGAATCGCGCATTGAAAAGTACAAACAGCAGATCCTCGCCGGCAAAGGGTTGAACGATTAGCCCGTCGATACATGTGCTGCAAAGCAAAAGCCCCGGATCCTCTCCGGGGCTTTCTCTTGCAACTCTGACATAGGATCTACAGTGAGCTCATGTTGTGCAGGAACTCTTGATTGTTCCGCGTCTTGCCCAGCTTGTCGGTGAGCAGCTCCATGGCTTCCACCGGGCTCAGAGGATTCAGCACCTTGCGCAGGATCCACGTCCGCTGCAGATCTTCCTTCGAGATCAGCAGCTCTTCCTTGCGGGTGCCCGAGCGTTGGATGTCGATCGCCGGGAAGACGCGCTTGTCCACCAGCTTGCGGTCCAGGATCACTTCCATGTTGCCCGTGCCCTTGAACTCTTCAAAGATCACTTCGTCCATGCGCGAGCCCGTATCCACCAGCGCCGTCGCGCAGATGGTGAGTGAACCGCCCTCTTCGATATTGCGCGCCGCGCCGAAGAAACGCTTCGGGCGCTGCAGCGCGTTCGAATCCACGCCGCCGGAGAGCACCTTGCCGCTCGGCGGCACGATCGTGTTGTAGGCACGCGCCAGACGCGTGATCGAGTCCAGCAGGATCACCACGTCGCGCTTGTGCTCCACCAGGCGCTTCGCCTTTTCGATCACCATCTCGGCCACCTGGACGTGACGCGCGGCCGGCTCATCGAACGTCGAGCTGATGACCTCGCCCTTAACGCTGCGCTGCATATCCGTCACTTCTTCCGGGCGCTCGTCGATCAGCAGAACGATCAGCACGACCTCGGGGTGGTTCGTCGTGATCGAGTTCGCGATCGCCTGCAGCAGCACCGTCTTGCCGGTACGCGGCGGGGCCACGATCAATCCACGCTGTCCCTTGCCGATCGGGGTGAGCAGGTCCATTACGCGCCCGCTGATGGCCTCGCGCGTGGTCTCCATCTTGATCCGCTCCTGCGGATACAGCGGCGTCAGGTTGTCGAACAGTATCTTATTGCGCGTCTCTTCCGGCGACTCAAAGTTGATCGCCTCGATCTTGACCAGTGCAAAGTACTTCTCGCCCTCATGCGGCGGACGGACGTTGCCGCTGATCGTGTCGCCAGTCTTGAGATCGAACTTGCGAATCTGGGAAGGGGACACGTAGATATCATCCGGCCCCGGCAGGTAGTTGTAGTCCGGCGAGCGCAGGAAGCCGTAGCCGTCGGGCAGTATCTCCAGCACGCCTTCGGCGAAGATGTGGCCCTCCTTTTCGCTCTGGGCCTGCAATATCTTGAAGATCAGGTCCTGCTTGCGCAGCGCGCTCGTGCCCTGGATCTCAAGGGCGCGGGCCAGCTTGCCGAGTTCTGCGATGCTTTTTTCTTTGAGTTCGGAGATTGTCATTCTTTACCTGCTTGGTGGGATATTTTGAGATTGCGGGGAGGGTCGGTTTCAATTGCGGAAAGGAGATTCAACTGTAAGGCGGGTGTGAAAAGGAGTGTACTTCAGAAACTTTTGCGGATACAACTGAAATCTTTGGGGAGATTCACTCGCCAGCCCATCGCGCCGGCCCGGATGTGAATCCGGTGGCTGCTGGATGGGATGGCAAGCAGGTAGTTTTGAAGAACTTCCGTTAAGAGACTTAGGCTGCCCGGCGCTGCGGCTGCACGTCGGCGAGAGCTACGGAAGCGGCAGAGGCACTCATCGGCACGGTATCGCGAAAGCGGTCCAGCACCTCGTTGGTAGTGTCCTGCAGACGGGTGTTCGGCTTGTGCAGCTTGCGGGTCGCCTTGCTTGCCAGTTGACAAAGCTCGTAGCGGTTGTTCACGTGGGTCAGAGCACCGAAGATAAGATCGGATCGCATTTTCAAAATTCCTCCAGTTCTTTCAGTTGGGACAGTTGTCCTATTTCTGGCGTCGCGGTACTGCCAACGCTTTTTGTTCTTGCTTCCTGCTTGTTGTGGAACTCACCGGCTGCCGGAGAAGAATGAGCGTCTATCCGGCTTTACCGTAGAAATCTTTTCAATCGAGTAACTTACATCCAAAATTCTGAAACTCATCGATCGGGCGAGACAAATATCCTGCGCCTTTTTCAGCAGCGCCTTATGCAACTTAGATGAGGTGGAACCTCTGCGGGATGCGAGTACCAGAACCCTCATTTAGACAGAGTCTGGAACCCTTTGGCACTCTGGAAGGCCCGTTACCGGCCCCTCCTATATCAATACTTATGCGGGGTATTACTAAATGTTTCTCTCTTGACCGCCTCATTGAAAATACGCCTCCGCTTTGGGCGAAGTCAATACTTATTTCAGGACGAGATGTAGGAAATATACAAAAAACTGTAGATTTTTCGCTTATTTCTACCTGTTTTCAATGATATAAGGGGGCAGTAACTTACTTGACTCAGTTGGAACCGGCCCTAGTTATGAGCCAGCGTGATCAGGGCGGCACTGGTCACAGGCATCGCAACGGTATACGTGGTGCTTGCAGGAGCAATGGTTTCAGCGTACGCACTTCCCTGGATCGTGCCGTCGGTACTGGTATCAAACGTCTGCCCCCCGAGAGTGACGCCCGCGGTGGAAAGATAGCTCGGGGTCATATTAGGGGTCGATTCGAGCAAGCGCTTGATCGTGCCATTGCTGTAACCGGTTGGCAGCGTAAAGCTGACAGTGCCAGTACCGGTTTCGTCCTTATTGAGGATGAGTATGCGGATGGTGTTGGACGCGTCGAGCCACCCATAGACGACCTGGTTGCCGGTAGCTGTCGTTGTGACCGGCAGGAACCGTGCCCCGTTTTGCGTTGCCTCCTGGAACATCAATACGCCGTAGTACTGGGGCAGCACGTAGTTCAGGGTATAGGTGTTCTGGCCGCCAGTGCCGGTCACCGTATTGAAAGTGAACATCGTGTAGTACTGGTTTTTGCTGTCGCCGAAGATATTAATACCATCCACGCCCCCCTTGGCGAGTCCCGCGGACCAATCCATGATCCAGAGTGCGGCCTGAAAGGTGTTGCTGATGCCCGAGACGCCGCCGCCCGTGATGCTATTGGTCTCGCCGATACGGTAGAGCAGGCCTTTCGCGTGGGTCGGCGCGACTCCGCCAAGAAGGTAGGAAGCCGATACGCAAGCCTGTGCGGCAGCGGTCAACAGGAAGTCGGTCTGGTAAGAACCGGTGCACTGGTTCGCATAGGCGTGTTGCGTGACGAGGGAAAGGTTCGAGCCTTCAGCCGTTAAGAAATCGCTCAGATCGATGGCCCTGCCGGAGTTGTTGACGATATTGCTGGAGCCGCCGTTGACGGTGGCCGGCTGGCCCCAGACCGGGCCGATCAGTTTGGCGTTAGGCTGATAGACCTGTAGCGTGGAGAGCACGCTTGGCTCGAAGTTGGCATAGTCGGTAAGGAAGTAGTAGGGCGCGGTGCGGTAGTTCTCCGAGGAATGAGTGTAATTATCGGGCTCGTTGCCGATCTCAAGCCCGATCACAGAGCCGGCTGGCATCAGGCTGGCGTACGCCTGTGCTTGATTGACGGCGACACTGGGACTGTCGGCGGCAAGGTTGACCCCGATCAGGAAGGTCACTCCAAGATCGGTATAGAGCTGCGAGAGCGCGGAGACTTCGGCAGCAGTAGGAACATAAGTAGCTGCAGAGAGTGGATACTGCTCGTATGCCGTCACCTTGTAGGTGATCGGGCTGGCCCCATACTGCGTGATATTGCGGACGATCTGGCGCAGGACTGGATTGGTGCCCGTCGCAGGCTCTCCGAAGACGCTTTCGAAGGTTGACTCTCCAACTCCAAGCCCCATGAAGTTCGAAGGAACGAGTTGGCCGGATGTTGAACCCACGGTGAACGACGCGATGGGACTGGCGGATGAGACGGTCACGGTGACTGACTTCATCACGGAACCAGCGCTGTTGCTTGCGGTGAGTGTGTAGGTAGTCGTGGTGCTGGGATAAACCACTATCGGTGACGATGGGGTGCCACTGACTCCTGACATCTGCGTGCTGGTAGCGTTGCTTGTGCTCCAGGTCAGCGTAACGGGCTGGCCTGCGCTGATGCTTGCAGTCGACGCGCTGAAGGTGGCTGTGGGCACCAGGGCCGCAGGTGCAGACGGAGCAACTGCACCTCCACTGCCGCAGCCGGAAACTCCCAGGCAGAGCACAAAAATGCATCCTGACAGTACGGCTGCCGCAACAGGACACCTTCGAAAGGCGTAATGCACCTTCATCCGCTTCATCCTACACCTGAATCAACAGGGATCTCATCCGCCGGCAACTGCTGCTATCCGGTTCAATAGCAACTGTCCCTGGCTACGCCCAATAGCTTCTATCCAGCGTCCGGTACTGGATCGCCTCGGCTATATGCTTCACCGCGATCTCCGGCACCGCCTCCAGATCAGCGATCGTCCGGGCCACCTTCAGGATCCGGTCATGCGCCCGCGCGCTCAGCCCCTGCTGCTGCATCGCGCGTTCCAGTAATCTTTCCGCGTCCGAGCCCAGGTCACAGTAGGCGCGGATCTGCCGCGTGCTCATCTGCGCATTGGCGAATATCGCCTTGCTCGCCGCTCCGCCAGCCGCCTTGGTCTTCGCGGCATCAGCCTCAAAACGCGTATGCTGACGCTCCCGCGCTGCCACCACCCGCCCGCGTATCTCCGCCGAGCCTTCCGCCGCCGAGCCGCCGCGCAGCTCCTTGTACTGCACCGCAGGCACCTCGATATGGATGTCGATGCGGTCCAGCAGCGGCCCGCTCACCTTGGACACATACCGCTGGATCATCGGCGGCGTGCACATACACTCACGGCTCTTGTCGTTGAAGTAGCCGCACGGACACGGATTCATCGCCGCCGCCAGCATGAACTGTGCCGGGAAGCTCAGCGACATCGCAGCGCGCGCGATCGTCACCTGCCCATCCTCCAGCGGCTGCCGCATCACCTCCAGCACGTTGCGCGGAAACTCCGGCAGCTCATCCAAAAACAGCAGGCCGTTGTGCGCCAGCGACACCTCGCCCGGCCGCGGCACCATCCCGCCGCCGATCAGCCCCGCGTCCGAGATCGTATGGTGCGGCGAACGGAACGGCCGATGTGTCACCAGCCCCCGTTCGGCATCCAACACCCCCGCCACCGAATGAATCTTCGTCGTCTCCAAAGCCTCTTCAAACCGCAACGGAGCCAATATCGACGGCAGCCGCTTCGCCA
>DATMLK010000199.1:0-7858 GCA_035570215.1 Acidobacteriaceae bacterium | reverse complement strand
TGATCGTCCATGTCGCCTCCAGCAGCGTGGAGCCTTCGATCTGCGTGGCCACCGGATTCTTCTCCGCGCGGTAGCGGATGGAGAAGGTGACCAGCAGGGCACAGACGATGATGATGCCGACGAGCGTAATGAGCAGCAGGAAGAAGTACAGCGCATCCGCATAGGGCGCAATGGTCGACGCCTCCGCCGGGAAGAGCGCCGAGGAGTGGAGCCAATTTACTAAAAACTGCCAGAGGACTGGACTGATTCCCATTATTAGCCTTTATCCATTCTTCTTTTCATCGCCACGCGTATAGCCGGGACGATCTGAATTTGAACTCTGCGCCGTATGATCGCGGCCAAGTCGAATATCCCGCCGGAACATCACAAACATGAAGCTGCCAAGTGATGCCACGGTCACCATGCCGCCCAGCTGCACCACCCGCGCCACGATCAGCGAATGCCGGTTCGTTTGCGGATCGTAGTGGTAGCAGTAGGTCAGGATGTTGGCGACCGGTGAGCCGATCTTGTTGCCCGAGGCCTCGATCAACCCGAGCAGAATGTCCTTCGGCGAGTACTCCACGCCGAGGTAGTACTGGGCGACCTTGCCCTGCGGCGTGACCAGCTCGATCGAACTGGCGTGCGCGAACTGCGAGAGTTTGCCGTCTGGTCCGGGGACGCGCACATAGCCGAAACCAATGGCGGTTGCGACGGCGTCGATCGCCGGCCGCTGCCCGGTCAGAAAGTGCCAGCCCGCCGCCGTCTCCGGATGGCCGTAGCGCTTCACGTAGTACGCCTTCTTCGCCGCGGCGATGGCGGGCGTCTCACTCGGGTCAATGCTGATGACCACGATGTCGAAGTCCTTGCCCGGAACCAGATGCACCATCTCCAGCGCGCTCGCCATGCCGTCCAGCTCTTCCGAGCAGAGCATGGGGCAGTTGTAATAAACCAGCGAGAGCATCACCGGCCGGGCTGCGGTGTTGGAAGAGTTCGTCCTGTTGAAGTAGTCGCCCAGCTTGACCGCGTTGCCCTGGTCGTCCACAAATGCGGCGTCCAGCGGGAGCTGCTGGTTAAGATGCTGCTCCACCTGTACCTTCTGCAGAACCTGCGGCAGCTCATCGCCATGCTCATCGCCCATGCTCTTGTCGCCGTAGCTGGAGACCTGCGCCGAGGCAGCAGCGAATGAGCCGGCAAGCATAAGCGCGCACACGACGCGGCGAATCATCTTCGCCGTCCCGTTCATCCGCATTGTGCTCGCATTCCGCATCTGTTCTCTCGAATCCCGTCTTACTGGTTGCTTGCGTACTTCATCTTCTGCTCGCGCGCCTCTATGGCATCGAGCTCAAAACCTGTCCGCGCAAATCCATTCGTCAGCGGAGCCGTCACCACGGGAGCATTCGCCCCGGTCATCGCGGCACCGGCTGCAACCTGCGGCGCCGTCGGCAGACCACGCTGCGCGATCAACTCCATCGCGCGTTCGATGGGAATGCGGACCGCGCCGGGCTTACCGTCGACGTAGCTGTAGTGCTCCAGCAGAAGATCTTCGCGCGCGTGCAGGTCGGCGATGTCCTGGTTTCCGTCGTCGGTCTCGATCCTCGGCTGCGGGAACTCATTCGTCAGGGTCTGCAGCTGCTGCTGCTCGATCCTCGGGTTGCTGGCCAAGTTATCCAGATCGCCGTTCGGCAGCCGGTTGCCGTCCATCGCAGGCACCTGGTGCCAGCGGTCGCTCGCGCCGTCCTGATTCTTGAGCGCGTCATTGATCACCTTGCCCATGCCGAAGCAGAAGACGAAGAAGACCAGCACGGATCCCGCGAGCCCCGCGAGGAAGACGATAATGCCGCCGACGTTGATGTCGGTCGTCTCATAGCCCGGATTCTCAGGATCAATAACGTGCTTCTCGTGATCGTTAGTGTGCATGTTCAGGCTCCAGGATCTCTTCCACGTGCGGGTCGTTGATGGCGATCAGCGGCCGTGCCTTGAGCTGGGTAAGGTAGTACGCGCCCCACACCGACAACACGCAGACCGGCACCGTGATGTAAGCGAGGATGCCGATGTTGCCCGCGATGTGCAGGTTGCCGGCGGCGTCCGGGAAGTTCGGCTCGATCAGCCAGAACATATCCACGCAGCGGGCGAAGATCATCCAGCTCGCCAGCCACACCATCTTGGTCTTGTTCCGCTTCAGATCGCGCGAGAGCAGCAGGCAGAACGGGATCACCCAGTGGCAGATGAAGTCCAGCGAGCAGATCGTCCACCAGCCGCCGTGGATGCGGTTCAGATACCACGGGATCTCGTCCGGCACATTGCCCGACCAGATGATGAGGAACTCCGCGAAGCAGAGGTAGATGTTCAGCATCACGAAGGCGAAG
This sequence comes from Acidobacteriaceae bacterium, assembly GCA_035570215.1. Taxonomy (GTDB): domain Bacteria; phylum Acidobacteriota; class Terriglobia; order Terriglobales; family Acidobacteriaceae; genus JARLFX01. The sequence continues at coordinate 5,513 of DATMLK010000199.1, read as the reverse complement.
GCCAGCTTGCCCAGGTCGTGCTGCTCCGTCTTGCGCAGAAAGGTCTTCATCGGCTCGAACTTCGAGAGTTTGATAACGGTCAGGATGCTGAGCGCGAGCACCGAGTATCCCTGCGCCACCAGGAACTGCAGCCCCCAGATCGAGGAGTACCAGGTGATGTCCAGCGACTTGATCCAGCAGATGGCGCCTGCCGTGAGCAGGATGACGTAGATCAGAATGCCCGGACCGCTGAGATTCTCGAACTTCGTGCGCCAACGGTCATAGCTTGCCTGCGTGTTCTTCGCCGGGTCGGCATCGCGCTCCAGCGACCAGCGGTTCAGGATCTTCATGAAGATCAGCAGTACAAGGAAGATGACGACGGTGATAAAGCCCACGTGCGCCGGGCTCAGCATGGCGCGCTTGGCGTTCAGCACCAGCGCATGCTCCAGATCGATCTCGTGATTCGCGAGCGCCTGCGCCACTGCATCCGCCGTGGGGTACTTCGCCCACTGGTAGAGGTGACTCCAGAACATCGCGATCGGGATAAAGAAGAGCGCGACCAGCGGCAGCGTGCGCGTCATCGCCTCCAGCGGACGGCGCAGCAGCAGACCCCACTTGCCTCCGGTCACATGCTGCAGCATCAGCAGCACCAGACCGCCGCCGGCGAAGCCGAAGCATGTCATGTAGCCCATCAGGTAGGCGCGCAGCAGGTGGTTGCGGCCCTCATGCGTAAAGCTGAAGGCAAGCAGCGAGACCAGACCCGATACGGCCGCGAGAATCAGTAGGCGCGTACGCCATACCGAGACGATCTCGGGCGCGGCGAGCGAGGCCGGCATCGCCTTCGGGCCATAGTGGTGATCGTGTTCGTTTACATTTGCCATGCTTTTGTCTGGCCTATCCTTGAAACAAAACTTGGTAGTAAAACTTGTTGCACTGCTGAAAAACTTTTCCGTCTACTTGCCCGGCCCATTACCCGGCACAGCCGCGGCCGGGATCGCATCATCCTTGCCGTCCGGCGTCCCGTAGACGGCCGTGCCGGGAAGCGTCCATTCATCGGCAAAGCTTGCAGGCAGGCCTTCACGCTGTGCGATGTCGCCAAGCTGTTCTACATGTTGCCCCGGAGCCACATCTGCGGCTGTTGCACTTTGCGAAAGCTGCAGCGCGCGGATGTAAGCTGCAACCGCCCAGCGATCGGCCGGGGTAAGCTGCGCCGCGTAGTCCGGCATCGCGCCATAGCCGTTCGTCATCACGTTGAAGAAGTGGCCGAGCGGCGCTGTCATCAGGCGTGCATCGTGAAAGTTCCCCGCGGGCTTGTAGCCGCGCTCCACGATCATGCCCTCGCCATTGCCCACGCGCGAATGGCACGCCGAGCAATAAATGTTGTAGCGCTCCTGTCCGCGAGCTAATACGTCCATCGTCACGGGAAAGGGCATCAGGTCAGCCTCTTTGCCGTCCACCATGCCGCTATAGAAGTACGTGTCCTCATGCAGCTGCCCGCGAGCCACTGTGCCCTCCACCTGCGGACGCACGGAGCGGCCATCCGCATAGAAGGTCGTTCCGCGCTGCGGAAAGAACTTCGGCTGGTCCTGCATGTCCTGGCGGCAACCCGCAAGCAGACCCGCACAGGCAAGCGCGCACACCGCCGCGAGTTTGTTCATCTTCAACATGCTGCTCCCTAACCCCTGACCCCTAACCCCTGATCCCTGCATTTAGTGGTTGACCTCCACTACGGAGATGGGCCTCTGCTGCTCCAGAAAGACGCGTGTACCGTTCACATCAAAACGCGGGTCGTCAGCTTCCAGGCAGAGAAAGAACTTGTCCGTCGTCGCGCCATCGCGAAAGTTCGGCGCGTTGAAGACCGGGTGGTAGAGCTGCGGCATCCCGTTGAGCGCGATCATGCCCAGGCCCGCTGAAAAGCCGGCAAACAGGATCGTCCACTCGTACGCCGGAATAATGAACGCTGGCCAGCTGAAGAGCGGGCGTCCGGCGATGTTCAGCGGATACGACCAGACCGAGATCCACGTCTCCATGGTGAAGGCCGTAAGCAGACCCATCACGCCGCCCAGCAGGCAGAGCAGCGGCACGCGGTTCTTGTGGAAGTCGAGCGCCTCGGCGCACTCCTCCACCGGGTACGGCGTGTAGCAATCCATGCGGCGATACCCCGCGGCGCGCGCCGCCTCGGTCGCGTGGACCAGGCCGGTGGGCGTGTCGAACTCCGCCAGCAAACCGTAGATTCCTTCGCGGACAGGCATTAGACGGTCTCCTCAATCACGGTCTCGGCATCCGGGCCGCCGCGTTCGATCTTCGTCTGCGGCAGCATCATGCGGATCTCCGACATCGGGATCATCGGCAGGAAGCGGACGAAGAGAAGGAAGAGCGTGGTGAACAGTCCCCATGTTCCGATAAAGAGCATGTAGTCCCACTTCGTGGCGCGGTACGTGCCCCAGCTCGAAGGCAGGTAGTCGCGATAGAGCGACGTGACGACGATGACGAAGCGCTCAAACCACATGCCGATGTTCACGATGATCGACAGAATGAACAGGTAGACCACATTCACGCGCAGCTTGCGCGACCACAGCGTCGTCAGCGGGATGGTGATGTTGGTCAGGATCAGGATCCAGTACGCCCAGCCCATCGGGCCGAACATGCGGTTCCACATCATGAAGAACTCCCAGTGGCTGGCCGAGTACCAGCTCATGAAGACCTCCATGCCGTAGCCGTACGCCACGATCAAACCCGTCCCGAGCATGACCTTCGCCATGTTGTCCAGATGCCGCTCCGTCACCAGAGCTTCCATGTGGTAGAACTTGCGGATCGGGATCGCCAGCGTCAGTACCATGGCAAAGCCGGAGTAGATCGCGCCCGCGACGAAGTACGGCGGAAAGATCGTCGTGTGCCAGCCGGCCAGCGCGGCCACCGCGAAGTCAAAGCTGATGACGGTGTGCACCGAAAGCACCAGCGGCGTAGAAAGACCGGCGAGCAGCAGAGATGCCGTCTCGTACCGCATCCAGTGGCGAGTCGAACCGCGCCAGCCCAGCGAGAGAATGCCGTAGAACCACTTCGCGAACGGCAGCTCGGCGCGATCGCGCAGCGTGCCGAAGTCCGGGATCATGCCGATATACCAGAAGAGTATCGAGATCGACGCATACGTCGAGACCGCGAAGACGTCCCACGCCAGCGGCGAGCGGAACTGCGGCCAGATGTTCATCGTGTTCGGGTACGGAAAGAGCCAGTAACCCAGCCACGGACGCCCGACGTGGATCAGCGGGAACATGCCCGCGCAGACCACGGCAAAGATCGTCATCGCCTCGGCGAAGCGGTTGATGGAGTTGCGCCACGTCTGCTTGAACAGCAGAAGAATGGCCGAGATCAACGTGCCGGCGTGGCCGATACCGATCCACCAGACGAAGTTGATGATCGCAAAGCCCCACGCGCCCGGCATAGTGACGCCCCAGATGCCGACACCCTTCAGCACCAGCCAGGTCACCGCGATCAGCACCAGCGACGCGATGCTCGCCGCGAACAGGATGCCGCTGAACCACGCGATGTGCGTATCGCCCGTGAGCACGACGCCGCCGATCTTCTCCGTGACGGAGCGGAAGGTCTGCCCCGGCGCGATGACAGCGTACTCGCCGGTCTTCGGATCGATCATGGGATCAACGGCTGCAGGTTTGGTCGCCATTATGCCAGCTCCGGATTCGGGTTGATGACGCCGGCCGTATAGGTCGTGCGCGGACGATAGTTCAGATCAGCCAGCACCTGGTAGTCGCGCTCCTGCGCCTTGCGCTTGGCCACGGCGCTGTTCGGGTCGTTGATGTTGCCGAAGGAGATCGCGTCCGTCGGGCATGCCTGCTGACAAGCAGTGACAATTTCTCCGTCGAGAATAGCCCGGTTGTCCTTGTCGGCCTCGATCTTCACGGCCTCCACGCGCTGGATGCAGTAGCTGCACTTCTCCATCACGCCGCGCGACCGCACACTGACATCTGGGTTGCGCATGAACTTCAGGCTCTCCGTCTCGTAATCCGCATAAAGCAGGAAGTTGAAGCGGCGTACCTTGTACGGGCAGTTGTTCGAGCAATACCGCGTGCCCACGCAGCGGTTGTAGACCATCGTGTTGATGCCTTCGGGCGTATGCACCGTCGCGCCCACCGGGCACACCTGCTCGCAGCCCGCGTTCTCGCAGTGCTGGCAGGTCATCGGCTGAAAGTGCGCCTTGGGCGCATGCAGATCGCCTTCGAAGTACGTGTCGATGCGGATCCACTGCATGTTGCGGCCGATCTTCACCTGCTCACGGCCGACCACGGGAATATTGTTCTCCGCATAGCAACTCACGATGCACGCGTTGCAGCCGACGCAGGAGTTCAGGTCGATCGCCATGCCCCACGCATTTTGAATGGTGGCCCCGCCGGTCGAAGCCTCCGGCTTCTTGTAGTTCCACGCCGTCGGGAAGAAGGTCTCATCGTCGCCCTGCTTCTCGCCCTGCGCCGCGTAACCGACCTTGTTGATCAGCGTGCCGCTCGCTCCGCCCTCGTGCGCGAAGTTCGGGTTCGCCTTCACCTCATCGAGCGTGGCATAGCGGATGATCGACCGCTCCATCGCCTCATGACCCGCAAGCGAGTACACGCCATCCTTGTCCGACTCCGGCCTCTCGAGATCGTGCTGTGCGAAAGCATCGCGATGCTCGATATTGTGCACCTTGGTCACGCAGAGATCGTAGGTACCGTCCGCCTTCTTCGCGCTGGCGCCTGCCGCATAGTACGGTGCATCGCTGGTGCGCAGAAGATAGGCGTTGAAGCCAACGCCCGCGGCCACGCGGCCACCGGTGCGGTGTCCGCTGCCCAGGTGCACGGTAATGGCGTCATCCGGATGCCCAGGAACCATCAACGCGCCGGCCTTGACGACACGGCCGTTCAGGTTTAATTCGACAATATTGCTCTCATCAAGCCCGAGCGCAGCCATTGTGTTCAGCGACATCAGAGCGGCGTTGTCCCACGCCATGCTCGTCACCTGGCGCGGCGTCTCCTGCAGCCAGCCGATGTTCGCGAAGCGGCCGTCATAGAGAGCCGTATCCGGCTTGAATGAGATCTCGATGCCGCCAGAAGCTGGCACTGGGAACGATGCGGCTTTGGCGGAAATACTCTTCGGCGTGAACGCCGTCCCATCCACCCAACCGGAGTGCAGCGCCGTGCGCCAGCCCATCTCGTCCTTGGTGTAGGGCTTGGCAGTCGCCGCCACGGCCAGCATCGGAGTCGCCGGCGCATCGCTCAGCAGCGTCTGCAGAATGTCGTGTGCCGACTTGCCCGCGTAGAGCGGATCGATCATCGGCTGCACCACGGAGAGCGTGCCATCGTACGCGCGCGCATCCGTCCACATCTCCAGGTAGTGCGCCTTGTTGATGTGCCACTGCGATTCTTCGGCCGTCTCGTCGACGTACATGCCGAGGTGCACTGTGTTCGGCACCTTCACAAACCCGCCGGCAAAATTCAGGTCCGCAGGCGCGTCATAGAGCGGGTTCACGCCGAGCATCACCAGCC
>DATMLK010000198.1:0-9148 GCA_035570215.1 Acidobacteriaceae bacterium | reverse complement strand
TGATCGTCCCCGCCGAGCCGCGCGCCAAAATGCGGCTCTCGTCGGCCAGCAGAGCATCCGTTTTGGTGGCTCCGGCGTCGAGTGCAAGAAAATAGGGCATGGGCGGTTATCATAACCTTCGCGCACCTGTGCGCGCGAGAGGCTGCCCCTGATTCTGCCGATTCCATCGCTTCCGGCTCTCGCATTCGCCGTGATCCCCGCCCTGTTGGTCGCCCATCTGCGCCTGCCCGATCTCCTCCTCATCCTCGTCTATCTTGCGGCGATTACCCTCTTCGGCCTGCGCTTTGCGCGCGGGAATTCATCAGCCCGCAGCCTGCGCAGCTACTTTCTCGGCGGGCGAACCATTCCCTGGTGGGCCATCGCGCTCTCCATCGTCTCGGCGGAGACCAGCACCCTCACCATCATCGGCGTACCGGCCGTCGCCTTCGCCGGAGACTTCGGCTTTTTGCAGATCGTCTTCGGTTACATGCTGGGACGCATCGCCGTGTGCGTGCTCTTTCTGCCGAAGTACTTCCAGGGCGAGCTCTACACCGCATACCAGCTCATCGACCGCCGCTTCGGCAGCGTCCTGCACAAGATCACCGCCGCACTCTTTCTCTGCACGCGCGCCGCGGCAGAAGGCGTCCGCGTCTTCGCCGTCTCCATCGTGGTCAGCATCGCCATTGGCACGCGCGACGTCCTCTCCATCGCCATCATCACCCTGCTCACGCTCATCTACACCTTCGAAGGCGGTATCGCAGCCGTCATCTGGACCGATGTGGTGCAGATGGCCATCTACATCGGCGGCACGCTGGTCGCGCTGTGGTCGCTCGGCCACCACGTCGACGGCGGCTGGACCACCATCCACGCCGTCACCCACGCCGCCGGCAAGCTGCGTCTGCTGCACTTCGCCTTCAGCCTGTCAGAGACCTATACCTTCTGGGCCGGCGTGCTGGGCGGCACCTTCCTGACCATGGCGAGCCACGGCACGGATCAGCTCATGGTGCAGCGTCTGCTCGTCGCCAGGAACCTGCGTGAGTCGCGGCTGGCGCTGCTGGCCAGCGGCGTGGTGATCTTTCTGCAGTTCACGCTCTTTCTCTGCATCGGCGCCGGGCTGTACGTCTTCTACATGCAGCATCCGCACGCTCCTTTCGCAACGGCAAACCATATCTTCCCCACCTTCATCGTGCAGGAGATGCCAGTCGGCGTCACCGGCTTGCTGATCGCCGCGATTCTTGCCGCTGCCATGAGCAACCTGAGCGCCGCGCTGAACTCACTCTCGTCCACGACCATCGTCGACTTCTACCTGCACTGGCGGCCGTTGGCCGCGGAAAAGGAGCGCGTGCTGCTCTCCCGTGCCTCTACCGTGATGTGGGCGCTCGTGCTCTTCGCGCTCGCCATGCTCTCGCGCAGCGGCGGCAACGTGGTGGAGATCGGCCTCTCCATCGCATCGGTGGCCTACGGCTCGCTGCTCGGCGTCTTCCTGCTCGGCACGATCACCAAACGCGCGAACCAGGCCGGAGCCATCATCGGCATGGTCACCGGCTTTGCGCTGAACATTGCGCTCTGGATCCGCCAGACGCATACTCTTGGCATCATGCTCTTCGGCCATCATCTCGCGCTGCCGCTGATTGCGTGGACCTGGTACGTTCTCATCGGCGCGATCGTGACCTTTGTGCTCGGCTATCTCGCCAGTCTTCCTTTTCAGCAGTCGAGGTCACGCGCGGTAGCTGCGTCAGTGCTTCTGCTCGGTCTGCTCGCCGCGCAGACGGCGCGCCCCCAGACGCCGGACTTCTCCTCAATTGATGGACTTGTTCAAAACGCCATCGCCACCCACCAGATCCCCGGCGCGGTCGTCGTCATCGGCCACGACGGGCATGTTGTGTTTCACAAGGCCTACGGCAACCGCTCGCTGGAGATCGGCCACAAGCCGCACATCGAGCCCATGACCGAGGACACCATCTTCGACATGGCCTCGCTCACCAAGCCGCTCGCCACCGCGACCGTGCTCATGCAGCTCTACGACCAGCATCTCTTCTCGTTCGATGACCCCGTCGCAAAATATATCCCCGCCTTCAGCGCGAACGGCAAGGAGAGTGTGACCATTCGCGAGCTCGCCACGCACTTCTCCGGCCTGCCTCCGGATCTCGACAAGAAAGAGATCTGGACCGGCAAGCAAGAGGGCTTCGCCCGCGCCGACGCCGCGCCGCTGCAGTCTCCGCCCGGCAGCGTCTTCCGTTACAGCGACGTCAACTACATCGTGCTGCAGCAGCTCATCGAGAAGCTCACCGGCGACACGCTCGACCACTACGCACTCACGCACATCTATCAGCCGCTCGGCATGGCGCACACGCGCTTCCTGCCGCCGGCCTCCTGGATTCCAGACATCGCGCCCACGCAGTACGACGAGAACGGCGTCATGCTCCGCGGCGTGGCGCACGACCCCACCGCGCGCCGCATGGGCGGAGTCGCCGGCGACGCTGGACTCTTTTCAACTGCGGGTGACATAGCCATCTACGCACAGACATTGCTCGACCAACTTTACGGCGCTTCCAGCAGTTTCCCTATTTCACGCACGGATTTGCAACTCATGACCACACCGCAGCAGCCCTCAGGCAGCAAAGACTTGCGCGGCATTGGTTGGGATATCGACACTGCATTTTCTTCCACGCGTGGAGAGAACTTTCCTGTTGGTTCCTTCGGCCACACCGGCTTCACCGGAACATCGCTCTGGATCGATCCTGCCAGCGACACCTATGTAATGATTCTGACCAACCGAGTGCATCCCGACGGCGGCACCTCCATCAATAAACTGCGCAGTGATATCGCAACTGCTGCTGCAAATGGCGTACATCACTATGCTGCACCAGCAGTCCTCACCGGCATCGACGTCCTCGAAGCCGATCGCTTCACCGAGCTGGAGAAGATCGCCGAGCGTCATGATGGCCATCTCCGCCTCGGCCTGCTCACCAACCAGACCGGGCTGGATTCGCAAGGCCGCCGCACCATCGACATCCTCAACACCGACGCCTCCAAAGCCGTCTCCGGCCTGCAGCTGGTCACGCTCTTCAGCCCAGAGCACGGCATCAATGGCGCGGTGGACACCACAACCATCGGCAACTCCACCGATAAGGCCACCGGCCTGCCCGTCCTCTCGCTCTACGGCACGACGGACGCCCAGCGGCGGCCATCGCTTGATGCGCTGAAAAGTCTCGATGCCGTCATTATCGACCTGCAGGACGCCGGCGCGCGCTTTTACACCTACGAGACCATCACCGGATACTTTCTCGAGGCCGCCGCCAAAGCCGGCATCGAGATCATCGTGCTCGACCGCCCGAATCCGATCAATGGCATCGCCATACAGGGGCCCGTCTCTGACGCGGGCGCGGAAAGCTACATCGACTACATGCCGCTGCCCGTTCAGCACGGCCTCACACTCGGCGAACTTGCCCGCTACTTCAACGGCGAGAAGAAGCTCGGCGCACAGCTGACCGTCATCCCCATGCGCAACTGGCAGCGCACCGAGTGGTTCGACGAGACCGGGCTGCCGTGGACGAACCCTTCACCCAATCTGCGCAGCATCACCGAAGAAGCGCTCTACCCCGGCGTGGCCTTTCTCGATAGCGCAAACGTCTCCGTCGGCCGCGGCACAGCCTCGCCCTTTGAGCAGATCGGGGCACCGTGGATCGATGGCGCAAAGCTCGCAGCTTACCTGAATGCACGCAATATCCCCGGCGTCAGCTTCTCCACAACATCATTCACTGCGGATGAGCCGTACCTCTGCTCCGCTGCAACCTGCCAAGGTATCCACATCGCGCTGACGGACCGCACTGTGCTCGACTCACCCGAACTGGGCATCGAGCTCGTCTCCGCGCTGCATCACCTCTACCCGGATCAGTTTCAACTGGAAAAGGTCGCGCCGCTCATCGCCAACGCCGCCACCATGGCAGCCCTGCGCGGCGGCAACGATCCACAGATCATCGCCGCCGCGTGGCAGCCTGCGCTGAAAGAATTCCAGCAGCGCGCCGCCCAATATCTTCTCTATAAGTGAGTTTAAAGCTGGAGAGCTGCGCCAATCTCTTCTTCAAAGACCTGTATCGACTCGTTCGAGACCGTTCCCCCGGTCTTCTGCTGGATCAGTGCACCGTTAAGGGCGCGGCCGATCATCAAAAGAACGGGCGCAGGGCCCGGCTTGAGAGTTGCGAGGTTCTGAAGCGTTGTCGCCTCCGCCTGCTGCTCAGGACAAGCTGCACGCGAGATGCAGCAGCAGGGCATATCCGCCGCGAAGCCGTGCTGCTTCAGCTCCTTGGCCAGCAACGTAAAGTCGCGACCGGGCATATAGACCAGCAGCGTCGCGTCCTGCGGAGGCGCCTCGGCAAAGATAGGCGCGCTCTGGTCCTTGTCGGCGGCGTGATGTCCGCTGGCAAAGATTAATTTCGAGGCGTGGCGGCGGTCCGTCAGCGAGACGCCGAGCACCGCCGCAGCCGCAGCCGCAGCGGTAATGCCTGGCACGACCTCTACTGGAATGTTCGCCTCGCGCAGCGCCTGCAGCTCCTCGCCGGCGCGGCCGAAGATGAGCGGGTCGCCGGACTTCAGACGCACGACTGAAAGATTGCGCCGCGCTGAGTCGATCAGCAGCGCATGGATCCCGCTCTGCGTGATGCGCGGACGCCCGCAGCGCTTGCCTACGCTGGTGACCAGCGCATGCGGATTCACTGCCGCGAGCATCTGCTCCGGAACCAGATCATCGTGCAGCACAACATCGGCAGTCGCCAGCAGACGCGCCGCCTTCAGCGTGAGCAGCTCCGGATCGCCCGGACCTGCACCGACAAGATAGACGGTTCCCTTTTTCGCGGCGGGTGTTTGCGAGGGCTTCATCGCGTCACCTCTTCCGGCTTTGCATCCGGCTGATCTCCATTTACCTGCGCCGCGTGCTCGCGCGCCAGTTTGCGCGAGGGGCAGAACTCCGCCCCGCAGACCTGGCGCTCGGCCAGCTGGTGCAGAAGAGCCTTACGAGACTCGCTCTGCGGCTCCATCGCCAGCACCTCGCGCCGCAGACGCCCAAGTTCCATCAGCCACTCGGCGCCGTCGGCCGGCAGAGCGGCGTTGATCTCTTTCCTCAATCTCATCGCCAGCGCCGGGCTCTCGCCTGCGGTCGAGATCGCGATCTGCAGGTCACCGCGCTTCACGATCGATGGAAAGTAGAAGTCGCAGAACGGTGGATCGTCCACCGCGTTGCAGAGGATCTCCTTCGCCTGCGCCTCGGCAAAGACGGCGCGGTTCACCTCAGGAGTCGCCGTGCCCGCGACAGCGATGAACACGCCGTCCAGATCATTCTCCTGATAAGGCCGCTGCAGCCATTCGATCTCGCCCGCCGCAGCCAGCTCCTGTATCTCCGGCAGCGCCTCGGGAGCGATCGCCGTCACAAGCGCCCCAGCCTCGCGCAGACTCACGATCTTCGATGCGGCAATATGGCCCGCGCCTACGACCACGGCCCGGCGGCCGGTGAGCTTCACGAAGATGGGAAATAGACTCATAGTAGTATTTTCCAAAACCCATACTTTTGTTGCAAAAGATTTTTACTCGAAACTAATCCACACCCGCCGGTGTACGCGCAAGATCCTTATCGTGATCGACCGGCCGCACATGATGACCTGCAGCTACATCCCTCAGACGCGCATCGTCCGTGCGCGCAAACCAGCCGCGAAGGTTCTCACCGGCCTTACGGTCCTTCTGGAAGGCGCGCAGCAGGTGCTCGATAGCGTCCGGCACCTGCGTGGCCACGGCGCGGTAGTTGATCTGCCGCGCAAAGCCGGCATGCTCGCCCAGCGCGCCACCAACGGCAAAGTAATACGCATCCTGCAGCACGCCCTCGTGCTTCACCTTCTTGCCTTCCAGTCCGATGTCCGCCACCCAGGCCTGTCCGCAGTTGTTCGGGCAGCCGGTGATGTTGATGCGCAGCTGTTCGGCGAAGCCCGGCATGCGGCCCTCAAGCTCCTCGGCGAGCCACTTGCCGAAGCCCTTGGTCTCGGTGATGGCGAGCTTGCAGAACTCCGTGCCGGTGCAGGCCACGGTGCCGCGATAGAACTGGTTGGGCTGTACCTCAATGCCGATGGCCTTCAACTCGGCGGCCAGCGCCTGCGCCTTTTCGTTCGGCACGTTGATGATGACGAAGTTCTGCGTGATAGTGCAGCGGATCTCGCCGGAGCCGTACTGGTCGGCAAGGTCAGCGACCTTGCGGAACTGATCGTCGGTCATGCGCCCAGTGATCACAGAAGCGCCTACGTAGCTGAGACCAGCCTGCTTCTGCGGATGGATGCCGGCGTGGTCGCGGTAGTCGTCACTGGGAACAGTCTCGTCTCCGGCTGGGTCCAGCTTATAGCCGAGCTTGGCTTCGAGCGCAGCCAGAAACTTCTCCGCGGTCCAGCCTTCGGCGAGGAAGAGGTACTTCATGCGGGCATGGGTGCGGCTCTCGCGCAGGCCAAGCTGCTCGCGGAAGATGTCCGTCACGCCATAGACCGCGGCCTCTGCCTTGTCCTCAGGCAGAAAGCAGTTCAGCTTGACGGCGATGTGGGGCTCGCGGGAGAGTCCACCGCCCACGCGGAGGTGATAGCCGGCCTCTTGCTTGCCGTTGACCGTGCGCGTCGCCGGAGTCAGGGCGATGTCGTTGATCTCGGGGTAGCAGTCCCACGTCGTTGAGCCGGTGATCGCGATCTTGAACTTGCGCGGCAGATTGAAGTAGTCCGGGTTCGCCGTCAGCGTGCGCGCCACCTTCAGCGCAAGCGGTGAGGCATCAAGGATCTCGTCCGGGTCCACGCCAGCCAGGGTGTTGCCGGTCACATTGCGGACGACGTCGCCGCAGGCGCCCTTGGGCGAAAGCCCGATCTTCTCCAGCGCGTCCACGACCACGGGCAGCGACTGGATCGTGAGCCAGTGCATCTGGATGTTCTGCCGCGTGGTGATATCGCCGATGCCCTGCGCGTGGTCGCGGATAAGGTCGGCGATGACGCGCAGCTGCTTGGAGCTCACAATGCCGTTGGGGATACCGATGCGCATCATGAAGTATTCAGTGGCCTTGCCTTCGCCGCCTACGCCGCCCACGGTGCCCACGCCGTCGCCCTGCGTGTAGATGCCCCACCACTTGAAGTAGAAGTGCGCCCAGTCGGGAGCCACGCTCTCAATGCCCTGCTTCGCGAACTCGCGGACCTCCTGCCACGCCTGCCACGGGTTCTTCTCCAGCTTCAGCCGCTCGGACTTCTGCGCCTTGGTCTCTTTCACGGGCTTGGCCGCGGGTGTTGTTTCATGACTGCTCATCAGGACGGTCTGCTTTCTACTCAAAAGTTGAAAAAACAAAGCCCACGTTGACCGTGGGCGCTGTGGTTCTGGATGGGAGTCGTTCGAATCGATGGATTCTCAGTCAGCCAGAGGCAGCAGCCACTACATTGCGCAACAGAGTGCACAACACGGGCAGGCCTGGATGGAACGAATCTTCATGGTTTAAGGGTAATCCGGCAGGCCTTTTGCGTCAAGAGTACCGGCGTATGCGGCGAAACAAGATTTCAGTCAGCACAGCCGCTGATTTCGCTGGGCTTACTCCGCATTCGCCAGGCTGATCTGATGGCGCACATCGCTTCCCCGGACCCAGAAGATGACGTCCTCGGCGATGTTGGTCGCGTGGTCCGCGGCACGCTCCAGGTTGCGCGCGATGATGAGCGCGTTCAGCGCCTGCGTCGCCACCTCGGGCTTCTTCTGCATCACTTTCATCATGGAGATCTGGATCTCCTTGTTCATCCCGTCGATCTCATCGTCCAGCAGCAGTATCGATTCGGCCAGCTTGGCGTCGGCCTCCAGCAGCGCCTGAATGGAGAGCCGGATCATCCTGCCCGCATGGTCTCCCATGGTGCGGATGTCGACCGGCAGTTCCACCGCCGGATACTCGCGCAGCAGAAGCGCGCGCTCCGCGATGTTCATCGACTGATCGCCGACACGCTCCAGGTCGCCATTGATCTTGATGACCGCGAGGATGAAGCGCAGGTCGATTGCCATGGGCTGTTCTTTGGCCAGCAGTTCATAGGCCATCTCATCCACATTGCGCTCCGCGACGTTGATCTCACGCTCCAGCTCCGCCACGCTGCCGCTCAGCACTTCGTCGCGGTGCAGATAGGCCTCCACGGAGGTTGCCAGCGCCAGCTCCGCCAGCGAGGCCATCGCCAGCAGCTTGTCCTTCAGTTCCACGAGTTGTTGCTGGAAGTGGATGCGCGGCACAGAACTCTCCTCCATCCATACGGATGCCGAGCCGGGCCGCGAGGTTATGCGGTTTGCGGCTCATTCTTTATTGTCAGCCCTTAGGGGGCCGCTGCAAGTGAATAATTGGCTGCGGCCTCAAGCGTGGTACTTCCACCGAGTTGGGTGCCCCATCTTCGCGACGGCTTTATCGTCGCTAAGGTGGGTCTCGGGCAAGCCCGATGCTCGCCAGTCTCTACTGCACTTTACCCTGCGGCCGCAGCCGTGCCAGTTCGGCCCCGCAGGCAATGGCGTTCAGCGCCGCCAGCTTCAGGTTGTCGGCTGCGATCCAGAGCCAGTAGCGCGTCGAACTGCCGCTGCCGGACTCTGCCGGCGGCGGCTCCGGCCGCACCCGTACCTGGATGTTCTGCTGTCCCGCCACGCTCAGATTGCTCGGCGGATCATTCTCGTCCAGCAGAACGTCCACGTGCTCGCCATCGAGTGCTACCGCCATCTGCTCCTCCGTCGCCGGTGCGTCCAGCTCTACCAGAATCGACGCGATGCTGCCATGGAACGATGCTGCATGAGCCAGCTGCAACGCCGGCGCAGGCAGGGCCCCGCCGGTCAGCGCGGCATAGTGCCTGCGGATGCGCTGCTCCGTCTCCGCCAGCTTCACCTTCGCCTCGGCACCCATCGCCGGGGCGATGTTGAAGGCCGCCTGCGCATCATAGACATCCTTCGGTAGCGGTTGGAACGAAAGCAGGGCCACCGTCTGCTGATGCAGCTCATCCATTGCCGCGCGGCCGTACTGCGAGGCCGGCTCCAGCACCGTCGCCGAAGCAGACTTTACCCTGTGCCGCGTATTCAGCTGCACCAGCACCGTGGCCAGCAAAACCGCCGCCGGATGCGCCGCCACCACCGCGGGTGTGCGCAGATCAGGCTGTGA
>DATMLK010000197.1:0-5253 GCA_035570215.1 Acidobacteriaceae bacterium | reverse complement strand
GCCAGAAACTCCCCGAAGGCTTCCAGCGCTCCGAGTTCCTGCTGCAGCACGGCATGTTGGACGCCGTCGTCACCCGCAAAGAGATGAAGCAGTACCTCATCCGCGCGCTTGACTTCATGACGCCCGGCAAGTAACTTTTGTCATTCCGCTTTTCTGTTTGTCATTCCGGCGAACGCCGGAATCTGCTTCTGTTTTGGTTTGTCGTTCTGAGCGCGCCGTTGCGCGAAGAATCCAGACGAACCCTGCATCGTCCGCACCGCTTCAGGCTTCCTAACCAAATTCTGGGTGCCCCATCCATGGCGCACTTGCGATGAGTGGGACATCGTCGCGCAGCGACGACCCGGAGGGAGCAGGGGCCTTCAGACCCCTGAACACCGCACAAAATCGGAGGGCTTTAGCCCCGGGCCTTTGCCTCGCTACAGCAACCCGGGCCTAAAGGCCGGCATATTTGCCTCGATTCGTGGGGCTGAATCCCCCACGCTCCCTCCGAAAAACATCTCTCTGTCAGACAATAGAAGCATGCAGCACGGCACACCCTCCATCACCGCCATGCGCGTGGCCATGCGGCGCGCGGCGCACCAGATCTACGATCGGCCTTTGGTGCTGGACGATCCTTATGCGCTTTTGCTCCTTGGTAACGAACGGTGCGACAAGCTCCGCTCCGACCCGGCCACCCAGGCCGAGCCCATCGCCGTCGCCATGCGAGCCTTCATGGCGGTCCGCGCGCGCTTCGCCGAAGACCACCTCGCTGAAGCCGTCAAAAACGGAACCACCCAGTTCTGCATCCTCGGCGCGGGACTCGACACCTTCGCCCACCGCAACCCCTTCCCGCAGCTGCGCGTCTTCGAGGTCGACTTCCCCGCCACCCAGGCCTGGAAACTCGAGATGCTCGCCGAAGCCGGCCTGCCGCATCCGCCCTGCCTGACCTACGCGCCCGTCGACTTCGAGCAGCAAACCCTCGCGAGCGGATTGCAAGCCGCCGGCTTCGACCCGAATCAAAAAACATTCTTCAGCTGGCTCGGCGTCGTCCCCTACCTGACGCTCGAAGCCTTCCGTGCAACCTTGGCTTTCACAGCCATGCTCCCAAAAAGCTCCGGACTCGCTCTCGACTACGGCCTGCCCCGCGAAGCCCTCTCTGAACGCGGCCGCCTCGGTTTCGACTACCTGGCCTCCCGCGTCCGGCGAGCCGGCGAGCCCTTCCGGCTCTTCTTCACTCCCGAGCAGATCGCCGCCGAGCTGACCGCCGCCGGTTACAAGGCCTTCGAAGACCTGAACCCTGCCGCCATCACTGCCCGCTACTTCAGCAATCGCGGAGACTCCATGGCCGTCCGCGGCGAGATGGGCCACCTGCTCTGTGCGTGGCTGTAAAACTAAAAGAACACCACGGATTAAGAGCAAAAGCACGGATTCTCGCGGATAAGACCTTTTATGTCTTTAAATCCGTGTCACTTTAAAAATCCGTGGTAAGTTTTTGTGGCTTAAAACACAACGACCGCACCCTCTTTCGGCGCGGTCTCGTTCCAGCAAAGATGCTGCGGCTACTGGCTTATATAGGACTCGGCGTCCATCTCGTCCGAGTCTGCGCGGCTGGCGACAATAGCTGGGGCAACGATCATGGCAACAAAAGCAACGGCAATTAATAGATCGCGCATGGCGTTTCTCCTGATAAAGACAATCCTGGCAGTGGCGTGCCTGGGTGGGACGGCTTAGATCGAGTCCGCTTCCATCTCACCGGAGCCGGACTTGCTGGCTACGAAGCAGGGGGCGAGGACCATGGCGACGAAGGACAGAGCGATAAGAAAATCGTGCATTTGAGTTTCTCCTTTTGCCGGGGGCTTTTGTGTACCGCCCTCCTGACACTCTTAGAATCGCGTCTTTTTATTCGTTCAACCATTCCACTTAGGCTGTGTTTTGCCAGACGCGAGTGGGATCCGTCTCTACAACCAATGGGGTATGCCGTTTCGGGTGAGGATGGCCCTTAGCCTTTGCGAGCGGAACGCACGTCTGGCCGTACGCCCAGCACAAACAGAAAGACCGCGCCGTTGTGGCTGCGGTCCTTGAGACATCAAAACTGACAGTATTTGGGTACTCCGCGCGGGAGAGTTTTACGCGGTCTCTTCGACTTCAAGCTCGCACTCGGTATCGTCCATCGTGACGATGCACGGCATGAAGGTCAAGATCGAGAGCGAAAGAGCTGCAAAAAGTTCATGCATTGATGTTTCCCCCTAATTTGCCGATGGCCTTTTGCCTCTCGACACCCTTAGAATCGCCCGCCACGCCGCATAGAACCATCCCACTTCCGCCGGTTCGCAAGAACCTTTGCGCCATGCCCGGCTAACACCTTTCGGTCAGGGCTGCGCGCACTCATTCGGCTTTGCTCAGGGCAGGCCCGATACGCTCGCTTCGCTCGCAAAGCAGTCAAACCGCACTAGAATAGCCACATGCCTCAGGCTGCAAACTACGAGCGTGCTATTGAGAGCCTCTATGCTCTCGGCCACGAGCTTCACCACACGCCGGATGCGCCGCGCCGCAAGTGGGAGCTGGCGCACATGCGCACGCTCTGCGCCGCTTTGGGCGGTTCGGAACGCGAATTCCCCTCTATCCTGATCGCCGGCACCAACGGCAAAGGCTCCACGGCCGCTACTCTCGCCGCCATTCTGCAGGCAGCGGGCCAGCGCACCGCTCTCTACACCTCGCCGCATCTGGTGCGGGTGAACGAACGCATCGTTATCAATGGCGCCGAGATCTCCGACGATGACTTCGCCCGGCTTTATTTCCGCGTCGACGACGTCGCGCAAAATCTCGTTCGCGAGGGCGCTCTGCCGCACCCGCCCAGCTTTTTTGAGGTCATGACCGCGCTCGCCTTCACTTACTTTGCCGAGCAGCAGGTGCAGATCGCCGTGCTGGAAGTCGGTCTCGGCGGCCGGCTGGACGCGACCAATATCGTCGAGCCACTGGTCAGCATCATTGCGGATATCGCGCTCGACCATACCGAGTACCTTGGCAACACTCTCACCGAAATTGCACTGGAGAAGGCAGGCATCCTGCGCGAGAAAGGAACGCTGGTCACGCTGCCGCAGCATCCTCTGGCGAACCAGGCCATCGGCGAACGCGCCGTCGCGCTGAATGTGACCGGCATCAACGCCGCCGAGTACATGCCTGTGCGTGGAACCGAAGGCTCGGACACGCTCTTTCGCAACCGCTATCCGTTGGCCGTTCTCGGCGAAGCAATTGAAGTTGACTCGCCACTCGCCGGTTCACACCAGCAGCGCAACATCGCGCTGGCAATCGCCGCCGCGGTTGCATTGACCACCGGGTACGGCTACAAGATCACCGCACAGAACATCGCCGACGGTATCCGCAACACGCGCTGGCCCGGACGGCTGGAGTACATCCCTACAGAAGCCGCGCCGTTCCTGCTCGATGTCGCGCACAATCCCGCGGGCGTCTGGGTGCTGCGCTCCGTGCTTGCACATCTGCCGGACGACAGACCGAAGACGCTGATCTTCAGCTGCCTGCGCGACAAGGCGCTCACCGAGATGGCACAGATCCTCTTCCCGCTCTTCAGTAGCGCGAACGACCACATTCTCGTTCCGCCGATTGCGAATCCCCGTGCCGCATCTGCCAAAGAGATTCTGGACGCCGCAGCCGCGCTCGGCGTCCGCGCTGAGGCCGTCGAAGGCGTTGAAGCAGCCGTCGCAGAGGCAAAGCGCATCACACCACAGGATGGAATCATTATCGCAACCGGCTCAGTGTATTTAATCGGTGCCGTGCGCAAAATGCTCACGGAATCAGGACCTGTGCAATCTGGAGACGCGAAGTGACGAACTCTCCCACCAGGGCCTTCCTGCTGCGCTGGCTCACCTATCTTGTATTCATCCCGCTGATAGCGCTCTTCACCGCCGGCTTCGGCTGCGTCTCGCTGCTCTGTTCGCTGTGGGACCGCTCCGGCCGCCAGCAGCACGCGATTGCGCAGGTCTGGGCCCGCGTGCTGCTCTGGGTCGTCTTCTCGCCGGTGCGCATCGTGAATCCAGAGAATCTGCAGAAGCACGGCGCCGCGGTCTACGTCTGCAATCACCTCAGCTATATGGATACGCCGGTGCTCTTCAGCCGGCTTCCCTTTCAGTTCCGCATTCTGGCGCGGCACGATCTCTGGAAGATTCCCTTCATCGGCTGGCACCTCAACCGCTCCGGCCAGATTCCCGTCGACTCCACTAACATCCGCTCCACCGTCACAAGCCTGAACCTTGGCGTCGCCGCGTTGAAGTCCGGCATGCCTCTGCTCGTCTTCCCTGACGGCGGACGCTCCGCCGACGGCAGTGTTCGTCCCTTCCTCGCCGGCTCGGCGTGGATGGCGATTCGCGCGGGCGTGCCCATCGTTCCGCTCGCGTTAGTGGGTACGTACGAACTTCTACCCATGCACGTCTATCATCTGAATCCGCGGCCGCTGTTGCTGGTTGCGGGTGAGCCCATCTCCACTGAAGGCTGCACGACGAAAGACGCCGACGCCCTGACGCAGCGCGTCTTCGATGCTGTGAGCGCAATGTATTATGAAAACTCAGGGCATGAAGCCAAGAATCGCACTCCCGATCCCCAATAGCATCGACCTCGCCTACAGCGAGCGCGCTTACCCGGTCTACGCGCAGGCCATCCTCGACGCCGGCGGCGAGCCTGTGACCATTCCGCTCACCGCATCGCAGAAAGAGATCGCCGATCTGATCAACAGCTGCCAGGGCGTTCTGCTTCCCGGCAGTCCGGCAGACACGAATCCGCAGAAGTACGGAGCAGAGCGCGAACCCGAGACCGAAGACTCCGACCCGGTGCGCGAGAGCGTGGATGAGTTGCTGCTGCAGGACGCGCACAATCTGCACAAACCGATCCTGGGAATTTGTTACGGCGCGCAGTCGCTCAACGTATGGCGCACCGGAACTTTGATCCAGCACGTGATGCCAATGCCGGTGAATCATCCCGCAGGCAAGAAGGTTCCCATTGCGCACACGGCCGTCATCGCGCCGGATTCGCTGCTCGGCAGCATCGTCGCGCCGGTGGAGAGTCAGGATGCACCCGGAACTCCGGAGGCCACGCTCGAAGGGAATACGCTCAAGCTGCCCGTGAACTCCAGCCATCATCAGGCCATCGGCATCGCAGGCGACGGTCTGCGCATCGTCGCCCGCTGCCCGCAGGACAATGTGGTTGAAGCCGTCGAGGGCACGGCACCGGATCACTTCGTGCTCGGCATCCAGTGGCATCCGG
>DATMLK010000196.1:0-2911 GCA_035570215.1 Acidobacteriaceae bacterium | reverse complement strand
CCTGGGTGTTGATGGTGGTGAGGAGGTCGTCGAGGTCGTCGGGCGAGGTGATGTCGCCGGGGAGAAGATCGTTCACTTCACCGTAGGTGAGGTAGCCCTTCTCTTTGCCTGTGTCGATGATCTTGTCTAAATCGTCTTCGTATTCTTTTTCTTCAGCTGCCACGTGTGTGTGCGCTCCTAAATTCTGTCCGCCGGTTCGCGGAGATTTCCGAGACCCTTTATTAAGGGCAGATTTTTTGGTGATAGGGCGGGGATCGGTTGCGGTCAGAGCCGCGATGGCCGGCCGTTGGCGATTAGGCCAAGGGCGCATAAAGGCTTAGTTCCCCTGCGTATCCAAGGATACCACTTCTTTAGAGATGAATTTGGGGTGAAAAAGACTCATTTTAGGGCGATTGGGACGGCGAATTGCCGAAACCAGCCGCCCAGGTCTCCCTCGCTTAGCGTACCGTCGGCAAGGTGGATGAAGGCTGAGTAGAGATCCTGCTTTGGAGCGAGAAT
Organism: Acidobacteriaceae bacterium; assembly: GCA_035570215.1. Classification (GTDB taxonomy): domain Bacteria; phylum Acidobacteriota; class Terriglobia; order Terriglobales; family Acidobacteriaceae; genus JARLFX01. The sequence continues at coordinate 2,413 of DATMLK010000196.1, read as the reverse complement.
ATCCCAGCCGTGAAGATATAAAAACGAGAGAGAGACGGCCAAGGCGGTGCGCTTATTTCCATCGATAAAGGGATGATTCCTTGCAATGCCGAATGCGTAGGAGGCGGCCAGATCGAAGAGGTCGGGCTCGGTGTAGGCCAGGAGGTTTAGAGGCTTGGCCAGTGCAGAGTCGAGGAGGCCTTCGTCGCGGATACCGTCTGAGCCGCCGTGCTCGGCGAGTTGCTCGCTATGCAGCGCAAGCACGACGGCCTTCCGTATCCACTTCGGCTCGTTCATGGCCGCTTACTCCGCGAGCTTGCGCAGGACATCGCGATGCTTGCGCATGACGATACGGCCGGCATCCATCTGCTCGGCAAAGGTTGCGTCGTAGGGCGTGAGCTGAATACCGTCGGGAGTGTTGGAGATAAAAAGGGTATCTCCCTTGGCGACGTTCAGTTTGCCAAGAGCTTCCTTGGGAAGGACAATGCCGACGGAGTTGCCGATGGTGGTGATTCTGGTGGTGTTTCCCATGGTTTTGACCTCGGGATTAGTATAACAAAAGTTATAACGTATGTATATATGGATGTTATAACTTCTTTTTTAGAGGCTGCGGAGGGTGCGGTTAAGCTGCTGCAGCTCTTCGGTGAGCTGGGTGACCATGGCGGTGTCGGCTTTGCGGTCGGCTTCGGCGATCAAGGTGCGCAGCTCGCGCTGGCGGCGCTCCAGGGCGCGCCGTTCGAGGGAGCTGAGCGCGTCTTCTACAGCGAGGGCGAGGTTGGTCTCGCCGGGATCATCAGATTGCAGCAGAACGCCGGCGAGCAGGTTGCGGCTGGCCTCGTCGGGCGCGAGATCGAGCGGGTTGCTGGGCACAGGGCCGCTGCTGATGGCGATGCCGGGTTCGTGCGCGGCGGCGTTGCTAAGGGCTTCCAATAGATCAGAGGTCGCGAGACCTTCGAGCCACTGCGGGTGCTGAGAGAGTTTATCGGCAGCGAGCGTGCGCGCGGGGTCGCCGTGCGGCAGAGCGAGCGCGCGGAGGAGAACGCGTTCGGTCTCGCTGACCGGAGCGTCGGCGTTGGAGCGGACGCTGGAGAGACGCTGCGCGGCGGCGGTACGGAGTTCCTCGAACAATAAGGCGGAGTCGATCTTGAGGGCGTCGCGAACGTCGGAGACGAAGTTGTCGCGCGTGAGCTTGTGCGGGATGCGGCGGATGTGCGGCAGGAGGTAGTTCATCGCCTTGCGCTGCGCGTCGGGCGTGCGCGCGGGATAGAGCGTGCGGGCACGCTGGATGAGGTAGTCAGAGTAACGCCTGGCGGTGCGCAGGGCTTCAATGTACGCGGGTAGGCCGCGCTCGCGGATGTAGCGATCGGGGTCGAGACCGTCTTCGAGCGAGACAACTTTGACGTCGAAGTCCTCTTCGGTGAGAAGAGCGATGGATTTTTCCGCGGCGGCGGCACCGGCGGTATCGGGATCGAAATTCACCACAATACGTTTTGTGAAGCGGCTAAGCAGGCGGACCTGCATCTCGGTGAAGGCGGTGCCGGAGGTGGCGAGGACGTTGTGGATGCCTCCGGTGTAGACGCTGATGCAGTCCATCTGGCCTTCGACGAGGAGAGCGAAGTCGTGCTGGCGGATGGCGGCCTTGGCTTTATCGAGGTTGAAGAGGACGTGGCCCTTGGAGTAGAGGGCGGTCTCCGGCGAGTTGAGATATTTGGGGCCGGATTTTTCGTCGGAGTCGAGTGCGCGGGCGGTGAAGGCGATGACCTTGCCCTGTTCGTTGGCGATGGGGAAGGTGATGCGCTTGCGGAAGCGGGCGTAGAGCTGGCCGGTGGGCTGATTTTTTTCATCAGTCTCTTTTGAAGAGAAGAGGCCGCTAGCGCGGAGAGCTTCTTCGGAGAATTCTTTGCGCATGGCTTCGCGCATGGCGTTGAAGTCGTCGGGCGCGTAGCCGATCCTGAAATTTTTAATTGGGCCTTCTGCGAGGTCACGGGAAGTTAAGTATTCTCTAGCGCGTGCGGCTTCGGGCGACTGCAGATGCTTCTCGAAGTAGAGTGTGGCGGCTTCGTGGAGGTCGAGAAGCTGGCGGCGGAGTCCGGCCTCGCGAGCCTCTTCGGGCGAGGAGAACTCGCGCTTGGGCAGCGGGATGCCGGCCTTCTGGGCGACGACGCGGATGGCCTCGGGGAAGGTGAGTGACTCCATCTTCATGACGAAGGCGAAGACGTCTCCGGAGGCTTTGCAGCCGAAGCAGTGGAAGAACTGCTGGGTGGCATGGACGGAGAAGGACGGCGACTTCTCTTTGTGGAAGGGGCAGAGGCCGGTGTAGTTCTGCGCGCCGGCTTTGCGCAGGCGGACGTACTCGCCGATGATCTTGACGATGTCGGCCTGGGCCTTGACGGTCTGGGAGAAGTTGTCTGCCATTGCTTTACTTAGTTTAGTG
>DATMLK010000195.1:0-25203 GCA_035570215.1 Acidobacteriaceae bacterium | reverse complement strand
CCAGCAGGACGCGGTCCGGGGTGACGAGGCGGACGGTGAGGAGGCCGGTCGAGTTTTGCGTTGCTTCTGCCATTTTTTTTATTCCCTGCTACATTCCGCGAAAAGCAGATTCCTCCGCTTCGCTACGGAATGACAAAAATTACGCCGTCTGCTTCATCTTCTCCGCGGCGGCGAGCACGTCTTCAATGCCGCCCTTCAGATAGAACGCCTGCTCGGGGATGCTGTCGTGCTTGCCTTCGATGATCTCCTTGAAGCTGCGCACCGTGTCTTCGACCTTGACGTAGGCTCCGGGGATGCCGGTGAAGATCTCGGCGACGTGGAAGGGCTGCGAGAGGAAGCGCTGGACTTTTCTCGCGCGGGCAACGGTGATCTTGTCTTCGTCCGAGAGCTCGTCGATGCCAAGGATGTTGATGATGTCCTGCAGGTCCTTGTAGCGCTGCAGAATGCGCTTCACGCCCTGGGCCACGTCGTAGTGCTCCTGGCCGATGACGCGCGGGGTGAGGATGCGCGAGGTGGAGGCAAGCGGATCAACGGCCGGGTAGATGCCGAGCTCCGAGAGCGGACGCGAGAGCACCGTGGTCGCATCGAGATGCGCGAAGGTGGTCGCCGGCGCCGGGTCGGTGAGATCGTCGGCGGGCACGTAGACAGCCTGGACCGAGGTCACAGAGCCCTTCTTCGTCGAGGTGATGCGCTCCTGCAGTTCGCCCATCTCGGTGGCGAGGTTCGGCTGGTAACCGACCGCTGAGGGCATGCGGCCCAGCAGCGTGGAGACCTCGGAACCGGCCTGGGTGAAGCGGAAGATGTTGTCGATGAAGAGCAGCGTGTCTGCTCCTTCGTGGTCACGGAAGTGCTCGGCGATGGTGAGGCCGGTGAGGGCGACGCGGAGACGCGCGCCTGGGGGCTCGGTCATCTGGCCGTAGATCAGCGAGGCCTTCGACTTCGGCAGGTCCTTGAGGTCGATGACGCCGGACTCCTGGAACTCATGCCAGAGATCGTTGCCCTCGCGGGTGCGCTCGCCGACGCCGGCGAAGACCGAAAAGCCGCCGTGCTTGGTGGCGACGTTGTTGATGAGCTCCTGGATGACGACCGTCTTGCCCACGCCGGCACCGCCGAAGAGGCCGATCTTGCCGCCCTTCAGGAACGGCTGGATGAGGTCGATGACCTTGATGCCGGTCTCGAACATCTCTTCGGAGGTGGACTGCTCGTCGAACGCGGGCGCCTGCCGGTGAATGGGCATATGCAACTTGGCGTTGACGGGACCGAGCTCGTCGACGGGTTCGCCGAGGACGTTGAGCACGCGGCCCAGGGTCTCGCGTCCCACGGGAACAGTGATACCGGCGCCGGTGTCCAGCGCGTTCATGCCGCGGACCATGCCTTCGGTGGCGGTCATGGCGACGCAGCGCACGCGGCCTTCGCCGAGATGCTGCTGCACCTCGACGACGACGTTGAGCGGCGTGGGCACGGTGAAGCCTTCGCTGGTGATGCGAAGCGCCTGGTAGATGGGCGGCATGTGCGACTCTTCGAACTGCACGTCGACGGCCGGGCCGCTGATGGAAACTACTTTGCCGATGTTCTGTTTGTCTGCCATTTTCCTTTTCCTTCGGTACCGTGTCGCCCTGCGAGAAGCAGATCCTTCGCTTCGCTCAGGATGACAAAAAATAATTACAGGGCCGCGGCTCCTGAAACGATCTCAATAATTTCCTTGGTGATAGCTGCCTGGCGAACGCGGTTCATCGTCAGGGAAAGGGCGTCGATCATGTCGCCGGCGTTGTTGGTGGCCGCGTCCATCGCGGTCATGCGCGCGGCGTGTTCGGCGGCGACGGACTCCAGCATCGCGTGGAAGATCTGCGTGGTCACGTAGCGCGGCATCAGGTGGCGGAAGAGACGTGCCGGATCCTGGTCGAAGATGTAGTCCACGTCCGCGGTGCCGAACTTCTTGGCCTCCTGCGCGATGACGGACTCTTCCGGCTCGTCGATGGAGATGCCGGAGGTCTCGGCGGCGTGGCCGGCCTGTTCCTTCTGCTCCTGCGTCATCTCCTCGGCGACGGTGATCTCATGCTCGCCGAGCTTGCGGATGGGCAGCATCTTCTCCACGACGATGCGCTGCGAGATGACGGACTTGAACTCGTTGAAGACGACGTAGACCGCATCGATCTCGGCGCGTTCGTACCGCTCGACGATGTCGCGGGACATGCCGTCCACATCGTCATACGCGAGCTTCAGCAGGATGCCGGGATGGTCGCCGGTAACCTCGATCTGCGCGCCGCGCTTGCGGGTGCTCTCATAGTGGGTGGAGAGGTCGTTGTCATAGTGCTCGGTGGTCTTCTCGTAGACGGCCAGCGGATAGCGGCGGCGGTAGATATCGCGCGCCTTGCGGCCAGCGGCTTCGACGTCAACATTCTGGCCCAGGGCGGTGCGCTCGTCGATGAGCGCCTGCGCGGCCTTGATGATGTTCGAGTTGAAGGCGCCGGCAAAGCCCTTGTCGCCGGAGACGACCACGACCAGGATGTTCTTCTCCTCGCGCTCGACCAGTAGCGGATGCATGATATCGCCCTTGTCGTTGAACATATCCGTCCGGCGCACGAGCGACTGCAGCACGTTCGTGAGCATCTGCGCATAGGGCCGCGCGAGCATGGCGCGCTCCTGCGCGCGGCGCAGCTTGGCGGCCGAGACCATCTTCATGGCCTTGGTGATCTGGCGCGTGTTCTTCACGCTGCGGATGCGCCGTCGGAGATCTAAAACGTTTGCCATATTTTCCTATTGCTATCGTGCTGCTCTGAGCTTAGTGAGATTCTTCACTTCGCTCAGAATGACAAGGGTGAAAATTTACTTCTTTCCACGCTCCGCGAGGAAGATCGCCTTGAACTCGTTGATCGCATCGGTCAGGCGCTTCTTGAGATCGTCGTCAAGCGCCTTCTTGGTCGCGATATCCGACAGGATCGAGGCCTTCGAGCTGTCGAGGAACTGGTAGTAGCCGTCTTCGAAGGCGCGGAGGTCCTTGACCTCCACGTCGTCGAGCAGGCCGTTGACGCCGGCGAAGATGATGGCGACCTGCTTCTCGGCCGGCAGCGGCTGGAACTGCGGCTGCTTGAGCAGCTCGACGAGGCGGCTGCCACGGTTGAGCTGGTTCTGCGTCACCTTGTCGAGATCTGAACCGAACTGCGAGAAGGCGGCAAGCTCGCGGTACTGGGCGAGATCGAGCTTCAGCGTCGCGCCGACCTGCTTCATCGCCTTGATCGCCGCGGCAAAGCCAACGCGCGAGACGGAGAGTCCAACGTTCACCGCTGGCCGGATGCCGGAGTTGAAGAGATCGGTCTCGAAGAAGATCTGGCCGTCGGTGATGGAGATGACGTTGGTCGGAATGTAGGCGGAGACGTCGCCGGCCTGCGTCTCGATGATGGGCAGTGCGGTCAAGCTTCCGCCGCCATGCTCGTCACTCATCTTGGCCGAACGCTCGAGCAGACGCGAGTGCAGATAGAAGACGTCGCCGGGGTAGGCTTCGCGGCCCGGGGGACGGCGGAGCAAGAGCGAAATTTCACGATACGACGCCGCGTGCTTGGAGAGATCGTCATAGATCACCAGAGCATGCATGCCGTTGTCGCGGAAGTACTCGCCCATCGCTGTAGCCGCGTAGGGTGCAAGGTACTGCATCGGAGCCGGCTCGGATGCGGTCGCGGCGACGACGATGGTGTAGGCCATGGCACCATACTCTTCGAGCGTCTGCACCACCTGGGCCACCGAGCTGCGCTTCTGGCCGATCGCGCAGTAGATGCAGATCAGGTTGTTCTTCGCTGAGTTGATGATCGTGTCGAGCGCCACGGCGGTCTTGCCGGTCTGGCGGTCGCCGATGAGCAGCTCGCGCTGGCCGCGGCCGATGGGGATCATCGCGTCAATGGCCTTGATGCCGGTGGCCATGGGCTCGGTGACGCTCTTGCGCGCGATGACGCCGGGAGCGATGCGTTCGACGGGGAGAAACTCCGTGGCGTTCAGCGGACCCTTGTCGTCAATGGGCTGGCCGAGCGCGTTCAACACGCGGCCAATGAGCTGCTTGCCTACGGGCACGGACATGATCTTGCCGGTGCGCTTGACCTGGTCACCTTCCTTGAGCTCGCTGAAGTCGCCGAGGATGACAGCACCCACCTCGGACTCGTCCAGGTTCATGGCGAGACCGGCGATGCCGTGTGGGAACTCGATGAGCTCGCCGGCCATGACCTTGTCGAGGCCGTGGACACGCGCGATGCCGTCGCCGAGCGAGATGACCGTGCCGACTTCGTCGACCTGGATGCGCTGCTCGTAGTTCTCGATCTGCTGGCGGAGAAGCTCTGTGATTTCGTCTGCCTGTATCTTTGCCATTTTCTTCTTCCTTCGGTTCCTTAAAACTCTTTGCGCTGTTGCCAGCAAAAACAAATACTGAGATCCTTCGTTGCGCTCAAGACTACGCGCCCTGCAACGTCTCCTTCAGGCGCTGCAGCTGACCGCGGATGCTGCCGTCGTACACCGTGCTGCCGATGCGGATGATGGCGCCACCGAGCAGGGTCGCGTCCTGCTTGTAGGTGGCCGTCAGCTTACCGCCGGCGATGGAGCGAACCTTGGACTCAAGAGCGTTGCGGCTGGCTTCAGTGAGATCGCGCGCCGTGGTGATCTCTGCGTGGTGAATGCCCTGCTCTTCGTCCGCCAGCGTGGCATAGGTTCCGGCGATCTCGGCGAAGGCGCTGATGCGGTCGTGCGCGACGAGCACGGCAATGAAGTTGCGCACCGGCTTGATGTACTTCGTCTTCGCGCAGATGGCATCAATGACCTTGATCTTCTGGTCGACCGGTATCGACGGGTTGGCGAGCACCTCGCGCAGCGGCGCGCTCTCGGCCAGCGTCTCGCCGAAGCCGGCAAGCTGCGACTGCACGTCGGCGGCAGGAATCTTGGCGGCGTCGACGACCTCGGCGAGTGCCTGCGCGTAGCGTGTGGCGAACTGCGCGGCGGCGGCCATTAGTTCTCACCTCCGGGCACGAGTTTGCCGGCAAACTCTTCAATAAGCTGGCGGTCGAGGTCGGCCGTGATCTGCAGCCGCTGCGTGGCCTGCTCAATGACCATCTCGGCGGCGAAGCGGCGGATCTCGCGCTGGGCCTGCGCGGTGGCGGCGGCGATCTCCTGCTCGGCGGCGGCGATGACCTTCTGCTTGTCCTCCTCCGCGGCGGCCTTGATACGCTCTTCGTCGTGCTTCGCGTCAGCTTCCGACTGCGAGCGAATGGCGGCGATCTCGGAGTCGAGGCGCGAGAGCCGCTCTTCCACCTGCGCCAGCCGGATGTTGGCCGACTCGGTCGCGGTGCGGGCCTCCACCAGGTTTCTGGCAATGCCGCTGGTGCGGTTGCGGAAGGCCTTGGGCAGCGACTTCGCCAGCCCCCAGCCAAGCGCGGCGACGAGAATCGCAAAGTTGATGAACTCGAATGTCTTGGCGGCCTGCTCGGGCTGCAGATGCAGCATCCGGCCCAGCATCTTCACCGTATCGGAGTGGCGCATGGCGTCATGCTCGGACTCGCCGGTGTCTTCCTTCACCGCCTGGTGCAGGTCGTGTTTGGCGTCGCGCTCTTCAGAGACGGGATCCTGCTGCGTGATCGGCGTCTGCTGCGCGTGAACATGCGGAGTGATCGTAATCGCAAAGATTGCGATGAGGAGTGCGTTCCGAAGACTTTTTGGAGTAAAGACTCGCATCAGCGGGCACCAGCCATGCCGGCGGGCAGGACCGCCTTCAGAATCTGCGCGCTCAGCTGGGCAGCGCCAGTCTGCACCTGGGCGCGGGCGGCGACAGCAGAGGCCTCGATCTCGGTGCGGGCGACCTTCACGCGGGCCTGTGCGGCCTCCTTCGCGGCGGTGACGGCGGCTTCACTCTCGGCGGTCCAGCGCTTCATGCGCTGCTCTCGGGCCTCATAGACCTGGGAACGTGCGGCGCGGAGCGCATCTTCATACTTGCGGGTGTTGGCATCGGCGGCGGCGATAGCGGCGCTGGCGTTGGCCACGGCGCCGGTGGTGCGGGCGCGGCGCTCCGCCAGCACGCGATGCAGCGGCCTGTGGACGAGCGTTGTATAAGCCACCACAAGAACGATAAAGAAGATTATCGTGGGGACGGAACCCAGTACGAGGGCTCCAAGCTGGTTTAGAATCTCATCCATTTGTGTCGTGTTATGTCGTGGTGTTTCTTGTACTTACTCAACCGGGGCCGGCCGGGGAGGGTGACGGGGCCCACAGGGTACAAAGCCTTTTCTTGTGTTTGCGTTACATCTATTTCTAACAGAGTGAAAAAGGGGGTGTCAAACCACGGCGCGCAGGATTGACGCGGGTTTGATGCAATGCATAATTCGCGGAAGATTATTTCGAATCCACCGGATGCAGGCATAGAATAACCGCACTACCTGGACCCGGTTCAGGGTCGCTTCAGGCCGCGTGTTTGGGACAGAATCTCCGCTCCCATCAGGCGGCCTGTCATGTGTCTGGGTTCAATACCCTTCTAAAAGCAACAACTCAGCACGGATTGAACGGATCAGTGCGGATTTAAAACAAAAACGGATTAGACCTTAAAGTCTTATCCGCTTTTATCCCGCCTTTTCCGTGGCATCCGTGCTGAAGTTTTTATTTCTCGAGGAAGCGGCGATAGCGGCCCAGGAACGATGCCGGCGCGCGCACGGTGAGGTGCGTCAGATTGCCTTCAAAGCGGCTCTCCACCACAACCGCGTTCGCCTTCACGGCGGCCAGCACTGCTCCCTCCGACTGCGGGATGCGCAGAGACGCGCGCTCGATGGGGTCGTTGGTGAGCGCGGCATCGATGCGGTCGAGCAAGGCATGGACGTTCTCGCCAGTCAGGCCGCTGACGTAGGCAGTGTCTGCATTGGCGGCGTGGTGCACCAGCGCGGCACGCTGGGTGGAGCTAAGCAGGTCGACCTTGTTGAAGACCTCGATGGTGGGACGCTTGCTGACGTCAAGCTCGGCGAGAACCTTTTCCACCTCGGACTTCTGCGCATCCATCATCGGGCTGGAGGCGTCGCGCACGTGCAGCAGAAGCTCGGCGCGTTCCACTTCTTCCAATGTCGCCCGGAAACTTGTGACGAGCGTGTGAGGCAGGTTGCGGATGAAGCCTACGGTGTCTGACAGGAGTATTTTTCTGCGCGAGGGCAGGCGCAGCTGGTGCAGCTTGGGATCGAGCGTGGCGAACATGCGTGACGATTCGAGCACGCCAGCCTTGGTGAGTGCGTTGAAGAGCGTCGACTTGCCTGCATTCGTATAGCCGACGAGCGCAACCGTGGCCACGGGCGCGGATTCGCGCCGCTGGCGCTGCTGGCGGCGGATAAGCCGCACCTTGTCGATCTGCGCGTTGAGATGGTCGATACGTTGGCTGATGCGGCGGCGGTCGGTCTCGAGCTTGGTTTCACCAGGACCGCGGGTGCCGATGCCGCCACCGAGTTGCGACATGGTCTTGCCGCGTTTGACGAGCCGCGGCATCTGGTACTCCAGCTGCGCCAGCTCAACCTGCAGCTGTCCTTCTTTGGTGCGGGCGTGCGAGGCGAAGATGTCGAGAATTAATTGTGTCCGGTCGATGACGCGGGCGTCGAGGTGATCATCCAGCAGCCGTAGCTGCGAAGGCGAAAGATCCTGGTCGAAGATGACGACCCAGGCGTTGTGCGTCGCGATGGCGGCCTTGATCTCTTCGATCTTGCCCATGCCGATGAGCGTAGCGGGATCGGGTTTGGCCCGGCGCTGGATCATCGTCTCCATGATGCGCGCGCCGGCGGAGCGTGCCAGTTCCTGAAACTCTTCAACACCGGCCTCGAAGTCGAGTGAGGCAGCGGGCACGGCGGGGATGTCGTCGAACGCGGGGCCGTCTTCGTCGCCGGAGCGCAGCGCCGCCGCGGTGCGGGCGAGCATGGCGGAGGTGGTGAGCTTCTGGCGGCTGTGGCTGGTGAACTCCACGGCGACGAGGATGGCGCGGTCGCGATTGTCGGTGGAGTTGCCTTTGTTGCTATGGGTGCGTGGACGATCGGGCGTCTGCTGCTCGGCAGAGCGTTTCGCCGTCTTGCGGGCGCCGGGTGGCTGCGAAAAGGGGCTCAGAGGCCGGCTTACTCCGCGACGCCGACGGGCGCCGCGGCATGGGAGCGAACGTGTGACTCGCTGCTGGAGCCGGCACGGCCGCTGACCACCGTGGAGATGGCGTGCTTGAAGATGAGCTGCTCCTGATTGTTGTTCTCGAGCAGAACGGAGTACTTGTCAAAGGAGCGGATCTTGCCGGTGAGCTTGACGCCGCTGACGAGATAGATGGTGATGGGGCTCTTGTCCTTGCGAACGGTGTTGAGGAAGGTGTCCTGAATATTCTGTGCTGTCTTGTTTTCCATGTTGGTCGCCGATCTCCTGTCTGGCTTTGGCTTGCGCTGGTGCAAAGAATCTAGAAAGTAAAAGTCGTGCAGGGACGAAAGAACCTCCGCGTTGCAGAGGAAGTACCAAGATACGAGCATCGAAGGCAATTTTCAAGTCGCCCACGACCGTCAAAGAGGCCGCCCCTGCAGCATGGAACAGGCGATAAAACCGCCTGACTCGATGTACGATTAAGACGTGACAAAAGACTCATCAACTCCCGTTCCCATGCTGGACTTTTCGCGGCAGTACGCGGCCCTGCGGCCACGCCTGCTGGAGGCCGTCACGAAGGCCTGCGACAGCCTGTACTACGTTCTAGGGCCAGAGGTTGCGGCGTTTGAGACCGCTGCCGCCACGGCCTGCGGCACAACCTTTGGCGTGGGCTGCGGCTCGGGTACGGACGCTCTCTGGCTGGCAATGGCCGCCGCCGGCATCGGACCCGGGGACCGCGTGCTGACCACTCCCTTCAGCTTCTTCGCCACAGTCAGCTCCATCCTGCGGGCCGGTGCAACGCCCGTACTGGCGGACATCGACCCCGTGACCTTCAATCTTTCGCCTGCAGCGTGCGAAGAGCTTCTGAAGCGCGAAAAGATCAAGGCGATCCTGCCGGTGCATCTCTACGGGCAGTGCGCGGACTGGAATGCGTTTCAGGATCTGAAAGACCGCTACGGCGTTCTGCTGATCGAGGACGCGGCACAGGCCTTCGGCGCGACGTGGCAGAGCCGGCCGGCGGGCTCGCTCGGCGATGCCGCGGCCTTCAGTTTTTATCCGACGAAGAACCTGAACGCGATGGGCGACGCCGGTCTGGTGACAACGTGCAACGATGCTCTGGCCGAGCGCATGAAGATGCTGCGCACCCACGGCATGCGACGGCGCTACTATCACGATGAGGTCGGAGCGAACTCTCGATTGGATACGATCCAGGCGGCGATCCTGCTGGTGAAGCTGCAGTTCATCGAAGAATGGAATGAACGGCGGCGAGAGCTGGCGGAGAACTACGAGCTTCTCTTCAAGGACGCGGCGGGCCTTATCAGCAAAGACGGGGGCTTAGTACTTCCGTCGACCGACGCGCGCGGTGTGCATGTCTACCACCAGTATGTGATTCGCGCGCCGCGTCGTGATGATCTGCGCGCATTCCTCACCGAGAAAAAGATCGGCACGGAGATCTACTATCCCGTGCCGCTGCATCTGCAGCAGGCGCTGAAATCGCTCGGCTACAAGCGTGGCGACTTTCCCGAGAGCGAACGCGCGGCGGATGAGGTACTCGCCCTGCCGATGTACGCGGAACTGCGCGAAGACGAGCAGGAGATCGTGGTGGATGCGATCGCGGAGTTCTACGGAAACTAGCGCCGCTTCTTCGCTGCGCTCTTCTTCTTGTCCGGATCGGGTTCAGGATGCGCCTGCGGCATGGTGTTCGTCTGCCCAGGGAGCAGAACACGGCGCACGTAGGTTCCCTCCAGGCGAAAATCCTTCTCGATGAGCTGGCCCGGCTGCGGGATGCCGGTGACGGGGTCAATGTTGATGCTGGAGCCGCCGGCGAGGATCTTATACGTGAAGGTCGGCAGCGGGCCGTTGCCGAGCGAGGCAGCGAGCTTGGTGCCGGCAATGTCGGTCGCCATGGCCGATCCGGTCACCAGCGGCAGGAAGCCTTCCACATTGCTCTCGCGGTAGGCGGTCTCATAGCGATGCTTGGCCTTGTTCCAGGTGAAGACGCGCACCTGGTCGAAGTCATACGGCAGACCGGCCTTGTACGGCGCATAGGCGACCACGTAGACGGGGACGTTCTTGTCGGCTGAGTCGGCGCCGGGATCGTAGACGGTGGTGAGCACGGCGGCGGAGACCACGCGCATGTTCTCGGCATATTGGGTGATGGCGTCGGGTGAGTCCACATCCATCATGTGCGAGAGCACCCAGCCGGTGTGCCCCTGCGCATCGCGCACCAGCCACCAGTCTTCCATTACCACCGGCGGCAGATCGGGTGTGGGTGGGGCTGCTGCAGACGCCGCGTCCGGCTCACTGGCAGCGGGCGGCTTTGGAGTCACGGCGCCGGGAAGCGCGACCTTGGGCAGGGTGGCGCGCTCCAGCAGCTTGAGCTTGTCGCCTTCTTCGAGCAGGTAGAGCTTCTGGGTCTCGCGGCCGGCGGTGATGTGCATGGAGACCTCATCCAGCACGACGGCCGTGGCGATGACGGGGTCAGCCGCGTGCGCCTGCGTAAGCGAGTCGAACGCAGCGGCTATGACGGCGGTGGCGGTGTCCTTCTCGCGGATCCAGCCGATCGCGCCCTGGTCGGTCTTGACCTGCAGATAGTTGCGGCCCCGCTGCAGCACCTGCAGACGCTGGCCGTTGGTCACCGTGGCCGTGCGTGTGCTGACCGCGGCGATGCGGTCGTTCAGGTGGGCCTGCTTCACATTGACGTAGACGAAGTTCGCGGCCGGCTTGTGGCGGAACCTGGAGCAGGCGGTCAGGCCGCAGAGGGCAGGCAAAAGCGCGAGCAGAAGAAGAGTGCGTCGGAGGGCGGAGCGATAGGACGGGAACACCGGTGCAGCCTCACTGATATTCACAGACCGTTGGATGCGCATACGCAGTGGATGGAGCGCGTATTGCAAGAATATCAGGTACTGGACGCATCTTTCATGCTTCGCTCAAGCGGCTTCGCTCAGGACAGGCTCAGCCAGCCCGTTTGCGGGCCGCGGAGCCATGGACGCCCTAGTGGCTGACCGCCATAGTAACTTCTGGGCCGCTGCCGCCGGTAGAGATCAGCGTAGTGTTCACGCTGCTGTTCACGTAGAGGCGGCCAAGTGTTGACGTGGTCGGGTCGAGCACACCGTCAATGGTGTATTGGATGAGGTCCGGCGGCCCGGTCTCGTTCAGCACCAGCATGTACGTATCGGAGTTATCGAACGCGATGGCATTGGGTTCGGTGCCGGAGGTGGAGTAGGGTACGCCCGAGAGCGCGGTAAAGCTGCTGGGGCTGCCGCTGTTCGGAGAGATCGAGAAGCCACTGATACTGCCCGTGCTGGCAGAGGGCGCGTTGGTCACATACAGGTAGCTCTGGTTCGAGTTGAACGAGAGCGCCGTTGGATTGCTGACGAGACTTGGGCCAGTCTGTGCGGTGGTGGTAAAGCCGCCTGTGGAGGGATTGACTCCATAGAAGACAAGTTCTTCGTCCGAGCCTCCGCGCGTGAAGTACAGGGTGTCGGAGTTCGAAGCCCAGGCGACACCGTTGTCCTGAACCGTGGTGCTGTTGGGCTGTTCAAGCTCGGCAAATGCGGTTATGCCATTCGTGGAGTTGAAGGTCAGGGTCATCTCGCCGCCGGTGCCGAGAGAGGCCGCCAGGACAGAAGTTGTCTGCGTATTTTCATCCGGCGCGAACTTGATGGCCTGCGCCACGGAGTTGGTGGCATTGTCACTCTCTGTTGTGCTGCAGCCGCTTGGGAAGAGAGCGGTGGAGCAGAGATTAACTGGGGTGTCGTCGCCGTTGTAGGTCAGCACGCCGGTCGAGGGCGTTATCTGATAGGTAATGACATTGACTATGCCGCCTGCAGTGTCATTCAGCACAACCAGCCAGTTTCCGTCGGGCGAGATATCCATCGCCGAGACAGGTGCAAGCGCGTTCGGTGAGTTTGCTATATAGGAGCCGCCATTGAGGATAGAGAGCGAGCCGCCCGCGGCGATGCTGTAACCGTAGATGCCGGTCGCCGTGCCGACGTAGAGAAATGTGTCTGCCGGGTTGATGGCCATGGAGAGCGGCGGCGAGGGCAGGCTGAAGGGCGAACCGGTGACTGCGGTGAGTCCGGTCGACAAGACCGCATAGCCGACGAACTCATTCGAATCGTTCTTGCCGGCGTAGACGAGATCGAAGCCGGTGCCGGTATTGTTCGTCGTGGTCGTGGTGACGGGTTGCCAGAAACCGGCGCATCCAGTGAGCGTGCCTGTAGCGACGAGCGCTGCGGCCGCGAGGACCATCTTAAGGATGCGGTGTGTGCTGCGGATGCTCATGCTGCGGGCTTCTCCTGACCCTGGAACTGGCCTCATTGATTGTAGCGGGCGGAATGGGTGGCGGGTTTTAGACGGGCGGGAGAAAGTTTTGTTGTTTATGGCTCGAACGGAGCAGAACAATATGCGGCGGAAGGCCGTAATACGCTATAACGACTCCACCAGAAACAGCTTGCGCGTGTGATGGAATTCCACCCTATACGCCTCAAAGAATCCTTGCTGACCAAGTAGGCCAATGCCTGATGTCTCCATACCCGCAGTAAAGCCCGCCCTCGTGGTAAAAGAGATGCCCTGCCCAAGATCGATTGTGAGTGTGTCGTAGTACGTAGTGTTTGGCTGACCACCCACGCCACCAACGAACGTAGAGGGCATTTTGAGAATGTCGAGCCCAAGCAGCGAAGCGAGACTCAGCGGAAAAAGGCACGCATCCGCACCTGAGTCTGCTAGTACGGACCAACGGATGGTTGTTCCCTTGAGCGAGCGAATCGTGGCCGCAACGAGAGGTCGATGGACTATTGTTCCCTCTGGGTAGACGGCGCTTGGAGGTACTGGGATAGACGTGTATGGAAACGTTGCTCGCGCCATGCGTTTAGAAGAACATCGCCATTGAATGCTCAGGAACACGCACAATCAAGGGAAGATCTTCGCCCTTTGCATGTGCTTCGTCAGCGACAGCTTTCGCGTCCGTGCCAAATGCGAGGACGACATGCCGCTTCTCCGAAATGGCTACCCATGCGCCAGCGGGAATGTCCTTTAGCAGGTCAAGAAGATCATTCATTTCGGTTGCCATGGTTGCCTCCTATGCCGGCCAGAGCCGGGAGTTGCATATCCACGTACCTCATTATGACGTGATTTTGACGCAACGGGTAAATTTCGTTTTACTGGGGTTTTTCGCCTTTGAATCTATCATCGAGCGGCTGGCGGCCGCTGAAGCCCGCCTCCACCGTATGCCAGTGGGTGATCTCTTTTTCGCCGAGCTTCCAGCAGAGCAGCACGATCTCGCCTTCCATCTTGCAGGGAAAGTCGAGCAGCCCGGCGTTCAGGTCCTTCACCTGTACACCGATGGCGTCGATCTCGGCGAGCGTGTCCTTGGCCTCGCGGATGGCGATCTCACGTTCGCCGCGGCGGCGTACGGCGGCGGCTACATCCACATTCATGCCGCCGGCGAGGAAGATGCGCTGGTTGAGCTGCTGCATCTCCTCTTCGAGCGCGACAGCTTTCGCGTTCGCCGCGATGGCACGCCGCAGCAAGGCTTCCAGCACGGGCAGCATGGTCTGGGCTTCGCTATGGGTGAAGGTGCGCATCAGTGCCTTGTATGACGCTTTGCAATGGCCAAGTGTATGTCAGCTTCCGCGAAAAAACTCTTCCAGCCCGATGCCAAGCGCTCCGGCAACCTTCTGGATGAGCTTCACGGTCGCATCCCACTTTCCATTCTCCAACTCGGAGAGATGTTCCCGCGATATCTCCGCATGATCGGCAAGCATCTGCTGTGTCCAGCCACGCTTTGTCCGCAGAACGCGGATGCGCCTTCCGATCCAGATGCGGAGGTCCTTTGCCATGCCTCCAGCATCGTTGTAAGGTAAATATTACATGTAGGATTAGTCCTACATGTCTTCGATTCTCTTGAAAAAGAGAGGAAAGCGCCAACTCCATGTATCGATTCAGAGCCAGAATAACGTTGAGCGACGGCTCCATTCAGGAAATCTTCGTAGAGGCAGATGATTTTGCCAGCGCTAAAGCCCGGATTGAAGCTCAGTACGGAAAAGGATGTATTGTGACCGGCCCGCTCCGAGTCTTGAACTAACGGACTTCCAGCATCCGGTCGAGAGCGATCCTGGCCCAGTGCTTCACGTCGTCGCGCACCTTGATGCGGTTCACCACGTGGCCGTCAACCAGGTTCTCCAGCGCCCACGCAAGATGCTGCGGCGAGATGCGGTACATGGTGGTGCAGAGGCAGCCGGCATCGTCCAGTGT
The DNA here is from genome assembly GCA_035570215.1 of Acidobacteriaceae bacterium. Classification (GTDB taxonomy): domain Bacteria; phylum Acidobacteriota; class Terriglobia; order Terriglobales; family Acidobacteriaceae; genus JARLFX01. Next base: position 10,839 of record DATMLK010000195.1, on the reverse strand, counting down.
GATCACCTTCTTGCCGAGCGGTGCAAAGCGTTTCGCGAGGCGGTTCACCAGATGGATCTCCGTGCCGACAGCAAAGCTCGAACCCTCGGGCGCGTTCTCGATCATTTCGATGATGCGTTCGGTAGAGCCGAGAGCGTCGGCCTTCTGGCAGACCTCCCAGCGGCACTCGGGATGCACGATGACCTGCATGCCCGGGTACTTCGCGCGGACGTTGTCCACGTGCTCGGGCAGAAAGCGCTGGTGCACGGAGCAGTGACCCTTCCACAGGATCACCTTCGCGGCCTTCAACCGCTCCGGCGGAACGCCGCCGTTGATCATGTACGGGTCCCAGACGACCATCTCGCTGAGTGGAATGCCCATCTCGAATGCCGTGTTGCGGCCGAGGTGCTGGTCGGGCAGAAAGAGTATCTTCTGCCCGCGAGCGAAGGCCCACTCAAACGCCTTGCGCGCGTTCGACGAGGTGCAGACCAGGCCGCCGCGTTCGCCGCAGAAGGCCTTGATCGCGGCAGAGGAGTTCATATACGTGAGCGGGATCAGGCCGGCAATTTCGGGAAGGCCAACGACTGCGGTCATGCCCGAACGCTCCAGAGACTCCCAGCACTCTTCGACCTGATCGATCGCGGCCATATCGGCCATGGAACAGCCGGCGTTCAGATCGGGCAGAATGACCTGCTGGTAGTCGCGGCCGAGAACGTCGGCGCTCTCCGCCATGAAGTGCACGCCGCAGAAGAGGATGTACTTCGCCTCGGTCTCGGCGGCGATCTTGGAAAGCTTGTAAGAGTCGCCGGTGTGATCGGCGAACTGAATGACCTCGTCGCGCTGGTAATGGTGGCCGAGGATCACGGACTGCTTGCCGAGCTTCTGGCGCGCGGCGGCGATGCGCGCGTCCATGGTGTGGTCGGGCAGCGTGAGGTAGTGATCCAGCGGGCAGGCTTCGCCTGTGGGCGGTGCATCAAGAACCAAGGGCTCTTCGAGTAATACGCTAGTCATCTAATGTTCCGCCTTCAGTTTCAGCGAACGCGCGACAGCCAAATGGCCGGAACGTATCCCTGAAACGGGGATGTTGAAAGCATTACTTGCTCGAGCTGCAGCGGATTCACTGCGCCTGTCTCTCAATATCAGAGAAAAGACGCCCAATCCGCGGGGGTGTTGCAGCTGCTCTATTGGACGCTCCACAGCGGGCGAACGTCGCAAATTTACCTGCGCCAGCCTGCAAGTGCAGACAAACACCTGTGTCTGTAATTTTACAGGACACAGACTGGAATTTTACACGATGAAAGTGAGATTTTAAAGAATCAGTGCCGGGTAGCCCTCTGCACAACGTGCACCTGCGAGCGGTTTTGTAGGCGTGGGCGCTTCCCGCTATGATTGGGCCTATGCCGGGCTTTGGCGACTACATCTTTCTGTTTCTGCTGGCGCTGATCCTCTTCGGCCCAAAGAAGATGCCGGAGCTCGCCCGCCAGCTGGGCAAACTGATGGCCGAGTTCCGCAAGGCGAGCAACGAGTTCAAGATACAGATGGAAGAGGAGATGCGCGCGAGCGACCGCGCCGAGCAGGAGAAGAAGATCGCCGCGCTTGCCGCAGCCGCGCCTGCTACAACCTCGGAGACAAAGGCAGTTCCATCTGAGACGGCGCCTGCAATCGCCACATCCGGCGAACTGACCATGCGTCCGCCGGAGACGGGAGTGCCGGCCGCGGCAGCCGCGCCCAGCCCGGCCGACGCCGTGAACGCGCTGGCAGACTCCGTTCCCGCCGCAACTGAGGCAACCCATGGCTGATGATTTTGGCGGTGACCTGAACGTTGATCTAATAGACCGCGCACGCAATGCCGTCGCTGACCGCGCCGAGCTGCCGGGCATGAGCCTGATGCAGCATCTCGAAGAGCTGCGCAAGATGCTGCTGCATTCAGCGGCTGCGATCACTATCGGCATGTGCGTGGCCTACTTCTTCAACGAGCAGCTGCGCCACATCATCTTCAAGCCGCTTCTGCAGATGGGGCTGCAGGCCAATATCCTGCACCCAACGGACGGCCTGAACTTCGCCATCAAGACAGCGCTCTACGGCGGCATTCTTTTGGCGGTGCCGTATGTGCTGTACCAGGTATGGCTGTTCATTGCGCCGGGGCTCTACACGCATGAGAAGCGCTACGTGGTGCCGTTCATGGCGGCGACAGTGGGCCTCTTCTTTACCGGAGCCTTTCTCGCCTACCGCTTTGTGCTGCCGGCCGCCATGCCGGTATTGCTGGGGCATGGCCCGCACGACTTCGGCAAGGACTTTGCCTCGACGATCACGATCGAAGATTATATGAACTTCTTTCTCTCGGTGATCCTCGGGCTGGGCATCACCTTCGAGCTGCCGATCGTCATCTTCTTTCTCTCGCTCTTCGGTATCGTGGATGCGGGCTTTCTGTGGCGCAATGCGCGCTATGCCATCCTGCTGATCTTCATCGTCTCGGCGGTCATCTGCCCGCTGCCGGACCCGATCAGCATGTGCATCTTCGCGTCACCGCTGCTGCTGCTGTACGGCGTCAGCATCGGCGTGGCGTATGTATTCCATCCCAAGCGGCAGGAAAAGAAGCTGGCTAATTCCTAAGGAGCGGTAATGCGCAGACTCAACACAATGCGGTGGTTCTCGATCGTTGTACTGGCCTGCGCCACTGCCGCGCCTGCACAGACGACAGGCAAGTTCAACGGCGCGCGCGCCATGCAGTACACGCGTGAGATCGTCGCCTATGGTCCGCGCTACAACGGCAGCGACGCGAAGACAAAGGTGGAGACCTACTTCAAGAACTTCTTCGCGCCCGAAGCGGCAAAGGGCTGGCTGGAGACGGACAGCTTCGTCTCCAGCACGCCGGTCGGTCCGCAGCTGATGCGCAACTACATCGTGCGTTATCCCGGCACAAAACCCGGCGAGATCGTACTCATCACGCACTACGAGACGAACTATCCGCTGCGCAACATCCCCTTCGTCGGCGCGAACGATGGTGCCTGCACCAGCGCCATCCTGATGGAGATGGCCAACCACCTGCGTGCCCAGACCGCGGGCGGCAGAAAGCTCGAAGGCTACAGCGTATGGCTGGTCTTCGACGACGGCGAGGAGGCGGTGCAGGAGTGGTCGCACACCGATTCGCTCTACGGCACACGCCACCTGGCGGCGAAGTGGGAGGCGAACGGCACGCTGGACAGCGTCAAGGCAGTAATGATCGTGGACATGATCGGCGATCGCGACCTGAACGTGCTGCGTGAGCTGAACTCGACGCCGTGGCTGGAAGACCTGATCTACAAAGCCGCGAAGAACACTGGTCACGATGCGAACTTCTTCAAGACGAAGGGTTATGAAGAGGACGACCACCTGCCCTTTCTGGAGCGCGGCGTGCCCACGGCCGACGTGATCGACGTCGACTACGGCCCGCACGATGCCGGCCATCCCGACGGATGGCACCACACCGCCGAGGACACCGTCGACAAGCTCAGCGTGAAGAGCCTGCAGACCTCCGGCGATGTGCTCACGGAGGCCGTGCTGCTGCTGGATGCACGATAGCTGCCATCTTTATGCGGCACATGACACACTAGAGCGGTGAGCACGGCGCCCATCTCGTACTGGATCGGATTTCATCTGCTGCTGGCCGTAATGCTGGCGGCGGAGTTGATCGCATCCAGCAAGCACAAGGACACATCAGTAAAGCGCGCGGCGCTGTGGAGCGCCAGCTGGGTGCTGGTGGCCGCGGGCTTCGCTGTATTCGTGTGGCATGCGATGGGCGCGGGCATGGCGACGCAGTTTGCCACCGGCTACGTGATCGAAGAGTCCATGAGCGTGGACAACCTGTTCGTCTTCCTGATGCTCTTCGGCGTCTTTCAGATCCGCGGCGCTGCGCAGCGGCGCGTACTCTTCTGGGGCGTACTGGGCGCGGTCGTCTTCCGCGCGATCTGTGTTGCCGCGGGCGTACAGCTGCTGGCGCGCTTTGATTGGATGCGCATCTTCTTCGCGGTCGTGATCCTGCTGGCTGCCGCGCGGCTCTTCTTTCCCGATCACGACAAGACGGAGCCTGGCTGGCTGAAGTGGCTGCAGCGCATGCAGCCCGTAAGTCTGCGGCAGAACGCCTTCTTCGTGCGCGAGAACGGCCGCAGGATGGTGACCGTGCTTCTGCTGGCGCTGGTCGCCATCGAGCTGGCGGACATCATCTTCGCGCTGGACTCGATCCCTGCCGTGCTCAGCGTGACGTCGCATCCCTTCATCGCGTACACCTCGAACATCATGGCGGTGATGGGTCTGCGCACGCTCTACTTCGTGCTCGCCGGCGCGTTGCAGAAGTTGCGGCTGCTGCACTACGGTCTTGCGGTGGTGCTGGCGTTCGTAGCAGCGAAGATGCTGCTGGCCAAGACGCTGGATATCTCTTCCGGCATCTCGCTGCTGGTGATCGTCGGCGTGCTGGCGGTGACAGTGGCGGCTTCGCTGCTTGCAAAACCTAAACCGGCCTAGAGCTGTTCGAAGCGCAGCCTGCCGCGTTCCAGCACCGAGTGCTTGCGGAAGTGGGCGTCGTCGCGCTGGGGAAAGTCGTTGCGGTAGTGCGCGCCGCGGCTCTCTTTGCGCGCGAGCGCGGATTCCACCATCAGCATGGCGGCCTGGTGCAGGTTGCGTGCCTCGATGGCGCGGCGGGTATAGCCCCGGGGGATGTCAAAGGCCATCTCCTCGAGCGCGAGCTTGGCGCGATTCAAACCTTCCGCGCCGCGCAACAGTCCGGCGTGCTTCCACATCAGCGCGCGCAGGTTGCCGATCCACTTCTCCGTCTGCTCCTCGGTGTGCGTGGTGGCAGGCGAAGATAGCGGCGCGGGCATCTCCGGCTCCGCGGAGGGCTTCGCATCGTCTGCCAGCATCGCCTCGGCAGCAGCAGCGCCGAAGACCAGACCCTCGAGAAGCGAATTGCTCGCCAGCCGGTTCGCGCCGTGGACGCCGGTGCAGGCCGCCTCTCCGGCTGCGTATAAACCCGCGAGAGTAGTGCGGCCCTGGATGTCGGTCTTGACCCCGCCCATCATATAGTGCGCGGCGGGGCGGATGGGGATTAGGTCCTTCTGCAGCGAAAGACCGTACTTCGCAAGAAATGCGCTGATGCCGGGAAAGCGCTTAGCCGGATCGATACCGGTGACGTGGCGCATGTCGAGGTACACGGGCAACGGCTCCTTGCCGCTGACCGGCGTTCCCTCGCGGACGATGGCGCGGGCGACGACGTCGCGCGGCGCAAGCTCCAGCTGCGGATGATACTTCTGCATGAAGCGCTCGTGCCGCGCGTTGACGAGATACGCACCTTCGCCGCGGAGGGACTCGGAGATCAGAAAGCGCGGTGCGCCGGGCAAGGCAAGCGCGGTGGGATGGAACTGGAAAAACTCCATGTCCGCCACGGCGGCACCGGCACGGTAGGCCATGGCGATGCCGTCGCCGGTGGCGACGGCGGGGTTCGTGGTGTCGGAAAAGACCTGCCCCGCGCCGCCGGAGGCCAGCAGCGTAGCGTGTGCGTAGACGTTAAATATCCGGCCATCACGATCCAGCAGCGTGACACCGACGGCCTTTTGCTTCTGCACGATCAGGTCGATGCACGTCGTCCACTCAGCAAGCGTGATGTTCTTCTCCAGCTTTGCGTGGCGCAGCAGCGACTGCGCGATCTCGCGGCCGGTGGCGTCGCCATTGGCATGCAAAATGCGCGGCAGCGAGTGCGCGCCTTCACGGGTGCGCATCAGTTCGCCGTGGCCGTTGTCGCCACGGTCAAAGGCCGTGCCCCACTCCAGCAGCTCCTGTACGCGCCGCGGCCCCTGCTCCACGAGCACTGCGGCAGCGGCGGTGTTCACCAGGCCGTCTCCGGCGTTCTGCGTATCTTCCAGGTGTAGCGCGACGTCGGCGTCTCCGCCCATGGCTACGGCGATGCCGCCCTGCGCGTAGGCGGTGTTGGATTCTGCCAGCTGTTCCTTGGTAATCACAAGCACGCGGCCTTTGCGCGCCAATGCGATCGCCGCGCGAAGACCGGCGATGCCCGCGCCGATGACGAGGTAGTCCGTAGTCTGGGCATTGACGTGCGGTGCGGCTGGCGGCATGGGTTTAAGGCTATCACTCTGCGCCATGATCGAGTGCCGCGAGCAATGCGCGAAGCAGTTAAGGTGCTCGCGGTAATTGCGATACGATGGAGCTTGTGCCGACTATTGCCGTCAAAACGCCGAGTGCGCAGTACCCCGTGGTGATTGGCCGGGGCCTGCTGAAGAATCTCTCTGCCCGCTGCGCCAAAGCAACAGGCGGCAAGCTGCCACGCGTCTTCGTAGTGACCTCGCCCGCGATATGGGGGCTGTGGGGCAAGCAGCTTTCGGTGTCCTTCAAAGAAAAGCCGACAGTCCTCTTCATTCCGCCGGGCGAATCGCACAAGCGCATGCCAACCATAGAACGGCTTTGCGAAGAGCTGGCCGCTGCCGGCGCGGACCGCGACTCGCTGCTGATCGCCTTCGGCGGTGGCATCGTGGGCGATGTAACAGGATTTCTGGCGGCCATCTATATGCGCGGCATCCGCTACGTGCAGATTCCCACTACGCTGCTGGCGCAGGTGGACTCGTCCGTGGGCGGCAAGACCGGCGTGAATCTGGCGCGCGGCAAAAACCTCGTCGGCGCGTTCCATCATCCGCTGGCAGTCTTCGTCGACATCGACCTGCTGGGTACGCTGCCTCCGCGCGAACTGTGTGCAGGTCTGCAGGAGCGCGTGAAGGCAGGGATCATCCGCGACGCGAAGTTGTTTGCGTATCTCGAGAAGAATGGCGAGGCAGTGCGCGGTGGCGATGCGGCAGCGTTGAGTCACGTGGTGGCTGCCTCCGTGAAGAGGAAGGCCGATGTGGTCGGGCTCGACGAGCGCGAGAGCGGGCTGCGCATGATCCTGAACTTCGGGCACACTGTGGGCCACGCGATCGAGGCGGCCACACAGTACAAGAAGATGCTGCACGGCGAGGCCGTCGGCTGGGGCATGATCGCGGCGATCCTGATCTCGGCGGGACGCGGACTGATCACCGCGAAGGAGGCCGGGCGCATGATCGCGCTGATCCTCGCCTACGGCCCGCTGCCTGCATTCCGCGTTCCGGCAAAGAAGCTGGCTGCGCTCACCGGCGGCGACAAGAAGAATCGCGGCGGCGTGAAGCGGTTCGTGCTGTCGACAAAGATCGGCGAGACCGTAACCGTCACCGACGTGAGCGAGGCCGAACTGCTGCGCGGCATCGAAGAGATGTTCGCGGTGATGAAGTCTTTTTATTAGACATGCATCACGCAAGCCAGTTGTGGCAGAAGGTACACTCCCTATGAATCCCGAAACAACCAAAGGCGCACAGCCCATCGGCGGCGCGCAGGATGAAGCCGAGGCCGCGGAAAAAGTCCGCGCGATGTTCGACAGCATCGCGCCGAAGTACGACCTGCTCAACCATCTGCTCTCGGGGAGCATGGACCGCGTGTGGTGGTGGCGCGCGGCGAAGAGCTTCGACGCGATCCTGAAAGATCCCGAGGCGCGAGTGCTCGATCTCTGCTGCGGCACCGGCGATATGACGCTGGCGTTGCTGAAGCGTCGGCCGATTGGCGGCGCGAAAGTGATCGCGCTGGATTTTTCCCAGCCCATGCTCGCGCGCGGCATAGCCAAGTTCCGCGCGGCGGGATACGCCCATGCAGTCGAACCCATCGAGGCCGACGCGATGCACCTGCCGCTGCCGGATGCGTCTATAGATTTGATCGTGTCCGCCTTCGGCTTCCGCAACCTGGCGAACTATAACGAGGCGCTGCGCGAGCTGCACCGCGTGCTCAAGCCCGGCGGTCAGCTCGGCATTCTGGAGGCGAATAAGCCGTGCGGCGGCCTGGGCCGTATCTACCTGCTCTACTTCGAGCGCATACTGCCATGGATCGGGCGGCGGATATCCGGCGATGGCAGCGCCTATAGCTATCTGCCGGCGAGCGTGGCGCGCTTTCCCCAGCCGCCGGAGATGCTGGGCAAGATGCGTAACGTCGGATTTTCCGAGACACGGTGGACGCGCTATACCTTCGGCGTGGCGGGGCTGTATCGCGCAACCAAAAAGTAAAAACAGATCCTGCCCCTTCGACTTCGCTCAGGGTCAGGATGACAAATAAAATTAGTACAATCATCCCCATGAAAGTTCTGTTGCGGATTCTCCTTGGACTACTGGCCATCGCAGGCATTGTCGTTTCGTCTTTAGCTCTGCGGATTCACTTTATGGATCCGGCTGAAGCCCCGCCCTGCGCTGTCACTGAAAAGTGGGACTGCGGCACGGTGAACCACTCGCGCTTCGCCGTCTTTCCGCCGTCGCCCAAGCCGACGTGGGACAACCCGAACCCGCCCATCGGCCATAGCGTGCCAGTGGCCGGGATCGGCATCGCCGGGTATGCCGTGATGCTGCTGCTTATCCTCTTCGGCCGGGACCGGCTCTTTCTGCTGGCGGCGCTGGGTGGTTGCGGCTTTGCCGGGTATCTCTCCTCTATGGAGGCGAATGTCCTGGAGAAGTGGTGCATCTACTGTGTCTGGTCGCAGTCGATCGTGGCCGCGATGGTGCTTCTCGGCATCGTAAATGTAGCGCTATGTTCCCGGCGGCAAAGATATTACTGAGGCGTAGACTTTCCTTATGCAGATCAAACGGCTCTATCAACAGTTCATGGACCTGGCGCCGCACCTGGCGAAGCTGCTGCCGGTGCTGGAACACGTGGTCATCGGCACGAACTTTACCGGCGCGCTGGCAGGCAGCGCCGCGGCTGCCGCCACGGTGGATCTGACCGCCGTGCACACCCATCTGGATGAAGTGACGAAGGCCAACACCGCTCTGGTGCGCCAGCTGCAAGACCAGACAATCCAGATCGCGGGCGTAGAGGAAGAGGTCCGGCGGCTGCGCATGGCGCTCGAGCACTCCGAACGCCGCGTGGAGCGCGTGGAGATGGAACTCGTCTCGGTCGGCCTGTGGGTGAAGCTGCTGGGTGGCGCCACGGTTCTGCTGCTGGCGGCTCTGGCCGTGCTTCTGGCCTTCGTTCTGCACGCCCGTTAAGCCATGATCCCCACACCGCCGCACCTTAGTCCATCCTCTCTCTTCACGCTGATCGACTACTCCGGCGTGGTCGTAGGCGCGCTAGGCGGGGCACTGGCGGCGCGACGCGATACCAAGTTCAACTTTGACTACGTCGGCGTACTGGGGCTTGGGCTGATCTCCGGCGTGGGCGGCGGCATCGCTCGCGACGTCCTGATCCAGAACGGACTGCCGCTGGCGCTGGAGAACCCGCACTATCTCTACCTCGCGCTCTCGGGCGCGCTGCTCGGCCTGCTCTTCGGATCGAGCATGGGCGTGCGAATGAGGCGGACCATGCTGGTCGTGGATGCGCTCGGGCTAGGCTTCTTCGCCATCGCCGGAGCCACCCGCGCGCAGGACGCCGGGCTGGGAATCCTGCCCTGTCTGCTGCTGGGAGTGATGACGGCGGTGGGCGGCGGCTCGCTGCGCGACGTCTTCAGCGGGCGCACCCCCCGCGTCTTTGAGCGCGGCGAGCCGTATGCGACGGCGGCCGGCCTCTCCGCCCTGCTCTTTCTGCTGATGCTGCACTTCGGCGTTCCGGCAAGTGTGGCTACCCCGATCGGGATCGTCGCCGGCTTCCTGATGCGGGTGCTGGGCGTTCACTTCGGCTGGCGGACGCGCGCCGTCCGGGAGCAGACGGAAGCGTAGAGCCTGTCCTGCGATGCCCGTTTACCATGCCGCCAATAGGCCAATCGTAAATATTGGGTGAAATGCTCTTGCCAACTCTCCATTGGCGGGAATAGTATCTGCATCGGCTCGGTGTAAAGCGCCGTTTTCCAGACGCTTTGCCGGGCTACAAGCCAGTGAGTTTTTCGCAAGGTACTCAATAAGCCAGGCGGCACGAATCCGCCGGCGAACGTGGAGTGTCGTCAATATGGCATGGTATGCCTACTGCATCGCAGAAAAGAAAGCGTTCCCCGCACTCGACCGGCACCGTAGACCCGTTCCCCTCGAAGGTATGACCGGCGTCCTCGGCAACCAGATCTTCCTCTTCCCAGCCAGCGACCTCGCTGTCGTCGTTTCAGAGCACGATCCCGCTGAAGCCACACCCGAAGCGATGAACCAGCAGGCGCAGAAAGACCACGCCCGCGTGATCTCAGACTGCTTCAAGCTCTCCACCGTGCTTCCCTTCCGCTTCAACACCGTATTTCAGGACGACGACGCCATGCGGCGCTCGGTTCGCTCCAACCAGCGCCACTTCCAGGCCAATGTCGAGCGTCTGCGCGGCAAGGCCGAGATGCACATCAAGCTGCTGGTGGACGATACCTGTCCGGGCACGATGCCAGCCGTGATGCGCGACTGCGTGGGCAAGGAGTACCTGACCAGCCTGCGTGAGAGCGCCAGCCGCCAGCGCGAACGCCAGTCCCGCGCCCGCGCGCTCTCTGTACAGATGCACCGCATGTTCCTGCCGCTGGCCGAAGAGATCACCTGCAAGCGCACCGACTCCGGCAAGATGCTGCTCGACATCGCCCACCTGATCGACCACAAGTGCGTAGAGCGCTACCAGAACAAATACTCGACCGCGACGCTGGAGATGAAGGACTGCCGCATGCAGCTCTCCGGCCCGTGGCCGCCGTACCACTTCGTGCAGCGCCATCAGACGGCATAGGCCCTGACGGCAGCAGCAAGATCAAAAAGCCCCGGAGATATCCGGGGCTTTCTTCTGCCTGCATCGTGTATCTTGCGCTTAGCTGCCGGCTCCTGCTTCCTGCTTCTTTCTACGGCTCAGCACAAAGCTGGCACGGCGCTTGCGGCGGCCTTCGCT
>DATMLK010000194.1:0-60714 GCA_035570215.1 Acidobacteriaceae bacterium | reverse complement strand
CGTGGCCGCAAGAAGAACCAACGGCGGCTGCCATACTTGCTGCGAGAGAAGGATCCCGGGCGCAAAGCCCGTCGCCGCCGCCAGCGCCGGCATACGCGCAAAGCGGAGCGGCTCCAGGCGCGGTACTCGGCGCGTGTCGCGCAGCGGCGTCTCTGCAGGTCGTGCTTCAGATAGCGCGTCGGGCATGGCGTACATTCCTGCGTGAACTCGCCGGCGGCAGTACGCGATCAGGCCCTGCGCAGAACGGAGACCGTCTCCAGGTGAAAGGTCTGCGGAAAGAGATCGACCATGTGCATCGGCTGTAGCTGGTAGCCGGATTCTATCAGTGCCGCTAGATCGCGCGAGAGCGTGACCGGATCGCAGGAGACGTAGACGATCTCCGGCGCGCCCACCTGCGCCAGCAACTTACAGACCTCCGCGCCCAGCCCGGCACGCGGCGGGTCCAGCACGATCAGCTCCGGCGGCTTCTTGCTCGAAGGCGCTGCGGTGCGTTTCAGGAAGTCGAGCGTGGTGTTTTCAATGGCCCGGTGCTGCTCTCCCGCCTGCGCCAGGTTGTGCTGCAGGTCGCGCACGGCGGGCGTTGCGGCCTCCACGGCCACCACGCGCGCAAAGTGGGCCGCCAGCGCGAGCGAGAAGAGCCCAACCCCGGCGTAGAGGTCCCATACGAGCTCGCCGCTGCGTTCCTGGGTGACGAGTTCGACCAGCTTCTCGGCGAGAAAGCGATTGGTCTGGAAGAAGGCTCCGCGCGTGACGCGGTAGCTGTGGGAGGCGACGCTGAGGGTGAGGGAATTCTCGCCCCAGTTCGCGATTTCGTGCGGGGCGGCTTCTTCTTCAGTACGCAGATAGAGGCCAGCACCTGTCAGTTCCGGCACGGCCTGTTGCATCTGCATCATGGTGTCCGCAAAATCCTGCGTGCTGGTGCGTGAGTGCTCGCCGAGGATCGCGATCTGGAGTGTGCTCTCTGCGCTGTCGCAAAAAAACTCCGCCTCCATATCCTCGTCGATCCAGGCCGCGTCCTGAAGTGTTTCAGCCAGCGCAAGCGCCGCTCGCACCAGCACGGGCGCGGCGATAGGGCACTCGGCGATTGCAAAGATTGTGTTCGACCGCCGCTGCTTATACCCAAGCTGCAGCCGGCCATCCTCATGGGTGAAGTGCATGCGGACGCGGTTGCGATAGCCCCACTGCTCTCCAAGACGCTCTGCGCTGTGAACAGAGATTGCAGGCGGCGTAACGCCCGCGCGTTGCAGGGTCTCCTCTAAGATCCCGCGCTTGATGCCGAGCTGCGCGGCGTACTCCGCATGCTGATAGCTGCAGCCGCCGCAGAGTCCATAGTGCCGGCACGGCGCGGCGATGCGCTCCGGTGCAGGCTCCAGAATCGCCGTGGCCTCGGCCTGCGCGTAGCCGCGCTTCTGCTCGGTCACACGCGCCTCCACCAGCTCGCCGGCGAGCGTGAGCGGAACAAAGGCGGCCTTGCCGTTGGGCAGACGCGCCAGGCTTGTGCCGCCGTAAATGGCTTTTTCAATGCGGAGCTTCTGGACTTGGCTCATAGATGGGTCCATAGATGGGCTCATGCGTGACCCATGTAGAACAAACTCAGCCGTGGCAGCCCGCGCGCTTCCATCAGCCGCTTGTGCAGGAACTGCTGCTGGATCTGCTTGATCTGCACCGCCTGCATGCGGCTGCGATACGGAGCAAGTTCGCGGTCGGCCTGCTCGCGCAGCGCCACCAGCTCCTGCTCCGGTGCTGCTGTCATCAGTGCCGCAAATAGCTTCTCTTCGAGCACGGTCAGGCTGCGATCCATATCTTCCAGCGGCATCGCGGGATTCCCGCGCAGCTCTGCCGCCATCTCGCGCAGGCGCGCCGCACTCTCTTTTGCGACGGTATCGGCCGGAGCCTCCAGCTTCGCCGCCTCCAGCAAACCGGCATTGCTTTCGAGAAACTTCGCCACCGGCTCAGCCTCAAAGCCGCTCTCGCCGGCTTCCTTCGCGGGTGCAACGCCGGTCGCCGCCTCCACCATCTGCTCGGCTGCGGCCATCACCTCCTGCGCGCACCATGCCAGCGAGTTCACCTTGCGCAGCTTGCGGGTCACCTTCGCCGCGCGCGCGTCATGCTTGTCGAAGGCCGCGTCGATGCCGCGCAGCACCGCTGCCAGCGGTAGCCCGGCCTCGCGCCACGCCTCGATCAGCGCCCAGTCCAGAGTGGAGAGCAGCAGCAGCGAACCGCGCCTCTGCAGGAAGCGGTCTTCGATCTCGGTGAAGTAGTTGAAGTAGTTCTGCAATGCCGTCGCGCGCCTGCCTCTTCGCGTTTGTCTCTTCGCGCCTGCGAAGATTCTACGCGTGCGCGGCCGTTGCGGCTGCGCGCTTACGTCCACGCTCCGCGTTGCGCTCGTAGATGATGCGCAGTCCGGTCAGCGTCAGCATCAGGTCGACTTCATGCAGATACTTGCTGCCGCTGGCGATCAGTTTCGACATGCCCCCGGTCGCGACCAGCTTCGTCTCCGGCCCAAGCTCGGCGATGAATCGCTCCAGGATGCCGTCCACCAGGCCGATGTAGCCGTAGTAGAGCCCGATCTGGATATTGTCCGTCGTCGACGTGCCGATGATCTTCGCCGGCCGCTTCACATCGACGCGCGGCAGCCGCGCGGCATGGTCAAAGAGCGCGTCGGCCGCGATACCGAGCCCCGGCGCGATCGCCCCGCCGAGAAATTCGCCTTTTTTCGAGATCACGTCAAAGGTCGTTGCCGTACCCATGTCCACCACGATGCAGGGGCCGCCGAACTTCTCAAAGGCGGCCACGCAGTTCACGATGCGGTCCGCGCCGACCTCGGCCGGGTTGTCGACCAGTACGGGCAGTCCGGTCTTCACGCCCGGTTCGACGAAGAGCGGCTTGAGATTGAAGTAGCGCTCGCAGACCTGCCGCAGGGCAGAGTCGATCGGCGGCACCACGGATGAGATGATGATGGCGTCCACCACATCGATCGTCATTCCCCGCAGCGCAAAGAGATCGCGAAAGAGCATGCCGTATTCATCGGTGGTCTGAATGTGGGATGTGGTGATGCGCCAGTCGGCGATCAGCTCGGTGGGAGCATCCGGGTGAAGGCTATACAGCGCCAGAACGGTATTGGTGTTGCCTACATCGAGTGCCAGTAGCATTGCGCCTTCCTGCCTCGTAGAAATTTAATCTTCCGTGATCTCGCGTACACCGCCGGAGAGCACCAGCCGCTCGGCCCCGCTCTCCGTAAGGATGCGCAGAAAGCCGTGGACGTCCAGTCCGTTGGTGATACCAGTATATCCGTCGCCGTCTTTCCCGTGGACGCTCTCTACATGCACGCGCTTGCCGCGCACCCATGTGGACGCAGCCGCAAACCGCTCCAGCACCGCGTCGCCGGTCTCCAGAGCGGTCATCTCCGATGCCAGATTGCGCAGCAGCGCAGCTAGCAGCGCCTGCACGGACTGTCCAGCCCCGCTCTCAATGCGCAGCGAGGTCGCGAGATACCGCAGGTCGTCGGGAAAGGCCTCATGGTTCACGTTGATGCCGACGCCGATGACCACATGGCGCAGACGTTCGGCGTCGCCCGTGGCCGCCGTATCCACCAGAATGCCGCCGCACTTCCTGCCATCGAGCATCAGATCGTTCGGCCAGCGAATATCTGCCTGCAGCCCGCTGACTTCCGCGATGGCCGCCCGCGCTGCCAGCCCTGCCGCCAGAGAGATTTTTAGCGCTGCTGCCGGCGCCAGTGACGGCCGTAGCAGAACGCTCGCGTACATTCCATCGCCCGCCGCTGAGTGCCATGTGTGCCCGCCGCGTCCGCGTCCGGCGGTCTGTTCGTTGGCGAAGTAGACGGAGCCGGAAGCCGCACCCTCTTGCGCAGCCTCCAGCGCGACCACATTCGTGGAATCGACGACACGAAAGTGATGCAGCTTGCCTTCGAAGAGAGTGCCCTGAAGCGCGGCATGGAGCGCGGCGATATCGTAGACGGACATGTTTTAGCGCTCTGCCTAATCTTTCACTGCGACGATGCGCATGCTCAGGTCGACGGCATCGGTCGAATGCGTCAGCGCGCCCACGGAGATATAGTCCACTCCGGCGAGCGCGTACTTGCGCACCGTCTTCAGGTTCATGCCGCCGGAGGCTTCGATCTTTGTCTTCGGCGCCTGCTTGCGGATGAGCTTCACCGCCTTCTTCACCTGCGCGGGCGTCATATTGTCCAGCAGAATGCCCTCCGCGCCGCCCGTGAGCGCCTGCTGCAGCTCCAGCGGCGTGCGCACCTCCACCTGCACGCGCTGCCCCGGCTTGTGGCCCTCCAGCGCGGCCTCCAGGGCCTTGGGCAGACCGCCGCCCAGCGAGATGTGGTTGTTCTTGATCAGGATGCCGTCCTGCAGGTCCAGGCGGTGATTCACGCCGCCGCCGCAGCAGACAGCGTACTTGTCCAGCACGCGCAGCCCGGGAATGGTCTTGCGCGTGTCGAGGATCTTCGCCTTCGTGCCATGCAGCGCCTTCACGTACTGGTTGGTGAGCGTGGCGATGCCGCACATGCGCTGCAGCAGGTTCAGGATCACGCGCTCGCAGGAGAGGATCACGCGCGCGTTGGCGCGGATGACCACGATGGACTGGCCCTTCTTCACGCGTACGCCGTCGAATATCTCCGGATGGCTGACAACCTCATGGCGTCCGGAGGATTTTCCGTCCAGCCGCGCATAGATATCCAGGATCACCGGTATGCAGCCTAGCCCGGCGACGATGCAGTCCTGCTTGGCGATGATCGTCGCGGAGGCGCGCAGCTTCGGGTCAATGGTGAGCGCCGTGGTCACGTCGTGCGTGGCCTTGTCCTCCACCAGCGCTGCTTCAAGGATCATCTGGATACGCCGGCTCTTCCACTCCATCGTCACGTCCTCGTGCTGCGTAAAGATTTCTCTTTATCGTAAACCTGTTGCGGTAGTAATTAGTATTACCCGAGAATCGGGGACCCCATCCTTGCCGCAGCTTTATCGCGGCTAGGGTGGGATATCGCGCGTTGAGCGCGACCTTCGCAGAATCTACAACGCGTTGAGCGCAGCCTTCGTCTTGTCGTAGAGCAGCTTCATCTCGGCCTGCTGTTTCTGCAGGCCGTCCACGACGTTCTGCGGGGCCTTGGCGAGAAAAGCTTCGTTGCCGAGTTGTTTTTCCGAGCTCAGCAGGACCTTCTCATACTTGGCGAGCTCTTTTGTGAGCCGCTCGCGCTCGGCGGCGACGTCGATCTGGTGTTCGTAGAGTACGGCGACATCAAAACCCGCGGTGCTTCGGGCATTGTTGCCGGTCAGTGCTGCTTTTGCGACGGTCACACCGGAGACGCGGGCAAGCTTTGCCAGCATCGGCGCATTCGTTTCCGCCAGCTCACCCACCTTACCTGCGGAATAGACCTGGATCGGAGCGGCTTCCTTCTCCGGTACAGCCAGATCCTTACGCAGGCCGCGGACGCTCACGATCAGCTGCTGCAACGTCTCCATGGCAGTAATAGCTTCTGCGTCTTGGATCATTGCAGAGGCTTGGGGATAGCGTGTGAGCGCGATGGATTTCGCCGGCGGCTTGCCATCGTATAACGCCTGCCATATCTCTTCCGTGATGAAAGGCATGAAGGGCGAGAGCATGCGCAGGGCCGCTTCGAAGACGGCAAGCAGCGTCTGCAATGCACCTTCCGTGCCGGCCTTGTCCGCTCCGTCGTCAAAGTTCAGGCGCAGCTTCACGATCTCCAGATACCAGTCGCACAGTTCGCCCCAGAAGAACTGGTAGACGAAGGCCGCTGCCTCGTCAAAGCGATACTCGCCGAGCGCGCGATGCACGTCGTCCGCAGTGGCTGCGAGGCGCGAGACGATCCAGCGGGCTTCGAGCGGCGCATCTGCTGCCGGCTTCAGCGCTGCGGCAAGTCCGGCGAGATCGACCGCAATGCCGGCTTCCTTCGCGCGCTCCACCTGCATAAACACAAACCGTGCCGAGTTCCATATCTTGTTCGCAAACGCGCGGTTGCCCTCGGTGCGCGCCTCGCTGAAGGCGATATCGGTTCCGGGCGACGCCATGCTCGCCAGAGTGAAGCGTACGGCATCAGTTCCGTAATGCTCGATGATCTCGATGGGGTCGATCACGTTGCCCTTGGTCTTGGACATCTTCTGGCGGTCGGCGTCGCGCACCAGCGCATGGATGTAGACCTCTTTGAACGGCACGGCATCCTGCAACGTCCTCTGCGCGCCGTCCTTCGGCATATCCTGCATGAAGTGGCAGCCGAGCATGATCATGCGCGCGACCCAGAAGAAGAGAATGTCGAAGCCGGTGACAAGCAGGTCTGTCGGATAGAACGTTGCCAGATCCGGCGTCTGCTGAGGCCAGCCGAAGACGGTGAAGGGAAGCAGGCCAGACGAGAACCACGTGTCCAGTACGTCGGTCTCCTGCGTGATCTCTTTTGCACCGCATGCGCTGCATGCGGTGGGTGTTCCACGTGAAACAGTGATCTCGCCGCATTTGGCGCAGTGCCACGCGGGGATGCGATGCCCCCACCAGAGCTGGCGCGAGAGGCACCAGTCGTGGATGTTCTTCATCCACTCATCGTAGGTCTTGCGGTACTGCTCCGGCGTGAAGGTGATGAAACCCTTCTCCACGGCAAGGATCGCGTCGGCGGCGATGGAGTTGCCTCCACGCTTCGGCGTCTTGTTGACCGCGAGGAACCACTGCTTCGAGAGCCGCGGCTCCACGATCGTCTTGCAGCGGTCGCACTTGCCCACGGAGTTATTGTGCTCGCGCACGGCTACCAGCAGACCCTGCGCTTCCAGGTCTTCCAGGATCTTTGTCCGCGCCTGAAAACGTTCGAGTCCGTGATACGGCGAGCCCGGCAGATCGATGTGCGCGGACTCATCCATTACGTTGAGGCTCGGCAGATTGTGACGCTGGCCGATGGCAAAATCGTTCGGATCATGCGCCGGCGTCACCTTCACCGCGCCGGTACCGAACTCCGGATTCGCCCAATCGTCGGTGACGACCGGGATCTGGCGACTGGTAAGCGGCAGCTTCAGCATCTTGCCGTGGAATTTAATGTAGCGCTCGTCGTTCGGATTCACGGCAACGGCAACGTCGCCCAGCATCGTCTCCGGCCGCGTGGTAGCGACGACGATGTAGCCGCTGCCGTCCACCGCGTCGTAGCGGATCTCGTAGAGCTTGCCCTGCTGCTCCTCGTGCACCACCTCGAGATCGCTGATCGCCGTCTGGCAGCGCGGGCACCAGTTCACGATGTATGCTCCGCGATAGATCAGCCCTTGCTCGTGCAGGCGGACGAAGCTCTCACGCACGGCGGCGGAGAGGGTATCGTCCATGGTGAAGTACTCGCGCGACCAGTCCACGCTCGCGCCCAGCCGTTTCATCTGGTCCAGGATCGCGCCGCCGAACTCGCTCTTCCACTCCCAGACGCGTTCCACGAACTTCTCGCGGCCCAGCGCCTGCCGCGTGGTGCCTTCGCCCGCGAGCCGCCGCTCCACCATCATCTGCGTGGCAATGCCTGCGTGGTCTGTACCCGGGACCCAGAGCGCCGTCTCGCCGCGCATGCGATGCCAGCGCGTCAGAATGTCCATCTCCGTCTGGTTCAACATGTGCCCCATATGCAGACGGCCGGTCACATTCGGCGGTGGCAGCAACTGGGTGAAGGTCGCGGCACCGGCGGCTGGTGTCTCCACATGAAAGAGCTTCTCCGTGACCCAGTACTGGGCCCAGCGCTCTTCAATGGCCGTGGGGTCGTAGGATTTTGGCAGTTCCTGGGGCATTATGACTTTCTCTTGCAAAAAGGGCAGGCGCATGGTCCGCGCCTGCCTGATGTTGATTCCATTTTGTCAGAAACACCGTTTAGAACGGGTTCAGCTTGTCGATACCCTTCTTCTTCTTGTGCTTGTTGGACGAATCGTCCTTGGCGTCAAACGGTGCCTTTACCGCCTTGGCGTTCGGATTGGTTGCGGCAACAGCAGGCTGGCTGCCCGGCTTGACATCGTTGATCGTGTCCGGTGCATCGGCCGGTGCCTCCACCGGAGGCAGAGCCGCGGTCGTGGTGCCGCCTACAGGGTTCACCAGGTTGTCTTTGTTTGAACTGCCGGGTGTACTGCCGGGATAGTCCGTCGATCCGGTCGAGGGCACGCTGCCAGAGGGAACAACCTCCGCGCCGATCGAATTCCCGCTCGCTCCGGAGGCAGGAGCCACCGGCACACTGGTCACCGAGGTGTCGCTGGTAGGCGCGGCATTGTCCGTGGGCACATCGGAAAGCGCCAGCGGAGCGGGCTCTGCCGCAGGCGCATCGGCCGAGGTATCGCCGCTGCCGGCATCTGGCGCGGGCGTGGCGGCGTCTGCCAGGGTGTCGGAGCCGGTTCCGCCGGGTACGGGCCCAGTGGTATGGGCATTGGCTGGGTTCAGCACACCGTGAATATCCGCGATATCTTCGTGAATGATCTTCGGCGCGTCGGTCACCGGCGGGTCGGCCATCGTAGGTTCACCGGCCTGAGCGGCGGAGACCGTATCCGGCGAATGCATCACGATAAGTTTTGCGCGGCGCTTCAGGGTATAGGGCGCGCGGCTGTTCTCCAAGGCTTCGCTGGCGGCCAGTTGCTCTGCCGTGGGCTTCGGAATCGGATAGCCGAGTGCGATGAGCCGGTCCTTGGCATCCTCTACATGGGGTGCGTCGGCATAGACGGTCAGCAGGCGGTCATACGCCGCGGCAGCCTGGTCGTTGTAAATCTTCTCCAGACGTCCCTTCGGGCCCTCTGGAAGGCGCATGTTGGCTACCAGTTTGGCCTGCGCGGCATAGGCATCGCCCAGGCCGAGCAGTGTGTCGTCCATGCGGCTGTAGAGCGGATAGGTATCGGCCACGGTCTGGTAACGGCCGATGGCGGCGGCCCAGTTATAGTGCGAAGCGTAGAACTGGGCGATGTCGCTCTCACGCGTCGCCAGTACCTCCTGCACCTCGCGAAGCTTCTGCTTGGCCTCGGGCACAAACTCAGACTCCGGGAACTGCTCGATCATATTGCGGTACTCATCCTGCGCGCGGACGGCCTTCTCATAGTCGCGGTCGGGGCGGTCCATCTCGCGGAAGTAGATGTTGGCCACCTTCATCTGTGCCTCGGCAGCTTCAGGCTGGTTGGGGAAGAAGGTGATGAAGTCCTTGTACTCCTGCTCGGCCTGCGTCAACGCGGCTTCACCACCCTCCCTGTACCAGGAGTCGCCGATGGCGAGCTTGGCTCGCATCTGGAACTCGGAATCGGGATAGGTGTTCAGCAGCGTCTGCAGATCAAGACGGGCCACGTCAAAGTGGTTATGCTGCATGGCATCCATGGCCTTGTCGTAGAGCTGCTTATCCGGCAGCTTCAAGTCCACGCCGGCCAGGGGATTGGTCTTCCTGGCCTTCTTCTGCGCTTTTATCGTGTCCTTGGAGGCGACGATCTTATCGTCCTTCTTGTCTTCCTTGCTGACGCGTGTCTTCTTCTTTGCGGGCGTATTGGAGAGCGTGTCTGTAGCTGGAGCCGGCGCGGCAGGAACGGCTGTGTCCTGTGCAGGCGTCGTTGTGTCTTGCGCGTACATGGAAGTGGCACAGAGAACAGCGACGCTCAGAACGAGCGCGGACGGAAAAAGACGGAGAGAGAAACGGCTCATAGCACCTCAAAAAACTCTGCGCAGACGGTGCACCCGGCGTTGCCGGACGCACCTCAACCCCAGCGGGATATCTCACGGGGCCTGCTGCTGGTATTTTAGCCGTTTCGCGCCGTTAGTGCGCGGGCGGCCAGGAAAGCTCAGGCCTACTTGCTGCTGGGAGCCGCGGCCCGTGCCAGCTGAAGAAACTCCTCGGCGTTCTGCCTGGTTTTGCCGGGCGAGAAGATGGCGCTGCCGGCTACCAGAAGCTCCGCTCCTGCTTCGACGACCGAGGCGACCGTATCGTGAGCCACGCCGCCGTCGACTTCAATGCGGAAGCCGAGATTCCGGGCCTTTCGGATCTTCGCGAGCTGGCGGATCTTGTCGAGCGAGTGGGGAATGAAGCTCTGCCCGCCGAAGCCGGGAAAGACGCTCATCACCAGCACATGATGCACCAGGGGAAGGACATCCAGTATCGTCTCCACCGGCGTGTCCGGATTGATCACCGCGCCGGGCTTCATGCCGTGGGCCTTGATCATCTCCAGCGTCTCTCGCAGATGGTCTTTGCAGACCTCCTGATGGACGCTGACCCAGTCCGCGCCCGCCGCGGCAAAGGCCGGAATAAATTTTTCGGGATTCTCGATCATCAGGTGGCAATCCAGCGGCAGCCTGGTCGCGGCACGCAGCGACTTCACTACCGGAACGCCGATCGAGATGTTGGGAACGAAGTGGCCGTCCATCACGTCTACATGCACGATGGTGCCCCCGCCCGAGGCTGCGATGGCAACCTCCTCACCAAGCCGCGAAAAGTCGGAGGCGAGAATCGAAAATGCAAGCTCAATCAACGAGTATGTCCTTCTCCGCTACAGGGGGTGAATCTGGAGTGATTTTATCAGGCGGTGCAGCGGGTCCTGCATTCATGCAGACGCGCGAGATACCGCGCAGGATCCGTCGCGCGGGAAGGCCTGCATCGGCGGTCGCAGCATCTGCGAAAAATATTTCGCCTACGCGCTGCTTCACGGGCCGGTAGTACCAGCGGCGCAGCAGGGAGAGAGTATCGCTCAGGCCGGCTATCTGATCTTCCGCGATCTCCGGCGGCATCAGCTCCAGCGGAGCCATCAGCTTCGCTAACGTTCGCTTCAAGCGTTCTTCCGTGGTCTCTATCGGCGCAGCCAGTGCCGGTTCGCCCTTTTCATCCAGCGGGACGGCGGCCAACATGTGCGGCTGCGCGAAGAGCGAGGTCGAGCCGGAGTCTTCATTCGCATGCCGCATGCCGAGCGTGGAGAAGAGTGTGAGATGCCCGATGCAGCCGTGCCGCACGGCGAAGAGAGCGACCTCGTCGCAGGCTGTCGACTTAGCACCTGCCGCGGGTAAAGCGCTTGCGGCAGGTAGAACGATCACAGCATCCAGCCGGCTCAGCGGACGTACGATCTCATCCGAGCACTGCGCCGCGGCCTTCACTTTGACGATCTGCGCATGCAGCGCCGCCGCCTGCTCGAACTCCATCGCTGCCGAGGCCACATCCCGCTCTATAGCCAGCTTCGTCAGCATGGAGCCGCCCTGTGTGCGGAAGAACTCGAAGACGGCGCGGGCCTCCTCGGCGTAGCGTTCGTCCGAACAGCCTTTGAAGCACGGTGCCAGGCACATCTTCATCTCGGAGTAGACGCAGCCGGGATGCGACGGATCAGGGGCCAGCTCTTCGACGCAGCGGCGCAGCTTGAAGAGGTTCAGTACTTCGTTCAACGCACGGTCGGCGGCAAGGCGCGAAGGATAAGGGCCAAAGAGATAATCCTGCGCCCGGCGCGAGAGCCGGTTGGTGACGTAGGCGCGTGGATAGGCGTTCTCCATGGCGAAGCGCACGAAGAAGGGCGTATGCAGACGCATGCGGCGGCGCGCGGCATCACGCCCAAGGTGGGCCGCGGTGGCGTGGTAGAGCGTCAGCAACGACTCCAGCTCCGACCCGGTCACGGTGTAGGCGATGCGGTCGGCCTTTTCGCGGAGATTTAAAACGCCTGAGCGCTTGGTTGCGCCCTGTGGCGGCTGCAGCATGCGGCGGATGCGGCGCTGCAGGTTGGCGCAGCGGGTCAGGTAGGGTTCGGCATTCTCCGCGTGAGGATAGAGCCCAAAGACGCCTGGACGCGCCGGAATCAGGGCCAGTGCAGCCTCAGCCTCTGCCGGGTCAAAGGCGACGGTGTGGTCGAACGCGAAGCTGCCTGCAGTAGGGTCCGGCACGAGAGAATTCTAGCCGTTCGGCAAATGATTTGTATGCGATAGAGACACTGCGGTAGGCTCTCAGGAGAATCTGTCGCATCCGGAGTCGTGTGCATCCGGCGAGAGGGTACTGTGGCAAGAATCCTGTGCGTAGACGATGAGGCCGTGGCGGTGCGCCTGAAGTGCGCCATTTTGGAACGCGCCGGCCATACAGCAATCTCTGCCTGCTCGGCCGAAGAGGCGATCGCGCACCTGGACGCCGCCGTCTTTGACGCCGTGGTGACGGACTGGCGGTTGGGCGAAGAGAGCGGCCGGGCAATTGTTCAAGCTGCGAAATCGCACGCCAGTATGCCGGTGGTGGTCGTCTCCGGCTTTGTCTCGGAGGCCTTTCGCGCCGCCGAACCTGCCGCTGACCTCTATCTCGAGAAGCCGGTGAATCCGGACGAGCTGCTGAAGATCATCAACGCTCTGCTGGGCAATGAGCCGAAAGTAATCGTCTAGCAGATATGCGGAGGGAGCGTGGGGCTTTAGCCCCCATGATCCTTGCATTATTCAGGGGCCTGAAGGCTCCTGCTCCCTCCTAAAACAAAAGCACCACGACGACTATCTAGACGCTCTAGACGCTCTGCTTCTGCTGGATCAGATGCCCGGCCTTGGCCGCGGCCTCGGCCAGGATGCGGTGGTGGACGGTGAAGAGCGCAAGCTCCAGCCGGTCACTGACGCCGGTCTTGTCGTAGACGCTGCGCAGGTAGTTCTTGATCACCTGCTCTTTGGTATCCAGCTTCTCGGCGATCTCGCGGTTCTTGCAGCCCTGCACCACGAGAGCCACGATCTGCATCTCCTTCGGCGTCAGCCGGTCGCGTACGCGCGCGCCGACGGTGTCCAACAGTTGCGCGGCGTCACCCCCGGCGCGGACGATCGACCTCTGGCCGTGCGCCACGTTGCGGATGCACTCCACCAGCTCGGCACCGCTGATGTTGCGCGCGATGGCGCCGTCCACCTTGAGCAGCATCTCCTGCGGCGCGGTCTCGCCGTTCTCGGTGATCAGGATCGTTCTGCTGTCGGCCGCGGTGGCGCGGCTGGTGACGTCGTCGAGCGCGGCGGGTCCATGCAGCATGGCGGAGGCAAAGAGCACGATGCTGCCGGGGAAGTTCTCCACCGCGTACAGAAGCTGCTCGGCGGTCTCGCACTGGGCGACGATGCGATTCTCCTCGCCCGCGGAGAGAGCATGGGCCGTTCCGGCGCGAAAGACGGTCTGGTTGTCCGCGAGAATGATCTTGTTCAAGCCACCGGCCTCCGCAGGTTCATTCTAATTTTCCCGCGGGGTAAATCCCAGAAAAAGCAGCGAAAGAATCCTCCGGGCGGTGGAATGAATCCTATCCTGTAAGCGAAACTTTGCACGCCTCCGCTACACTGAAAGTCCTATGGTCAAGCCTGTTCTACTCGCAGTGGATGACGATATCAGCGTACTTGAGGCGGTCGTACAGGACCTGCGCCGCCAGTACGGTCAGGAGTACCGTATCCTGCGCGCCGCCTCCGGTCAGGCCGCGCTGGATATCTCCCAGCAGCTGCTCGAGCGCAAGGAGTCCATCGCGCTCATCCTGAGCGACCAGCGCATGCCCGGCATGACGGGCGTTGAGTTCCTCGGTCGCGTGATGCAGATCTTCCCCGATGCCAAGCGCGTTCTGCTCACCGCCTATGCCGACACCGAGGCCGCGATCCACGCCATCAACTCGGCCAAGATCCACTACTACCTGAACAAGCCCTGGGATCCGCCGGAGGAGAAGCTCTACCCCGTGCTGGACGACCTGCTGGAGTCCTGGCGCACAGGATTTGAAGCGCCGTTCGACGGTGTGCGCGTCGTCGGGCTGCGCTGGTCGCAGGCAGACCACGCCGTGCGTGATTTTCTGGCGCGCAACCGCATCGAGTACAAGTGGATCAACCCTGAAGCCAGCCCGGAATCGAAGAAAGAGGCCTGCGATCTACTCGCGCTGGCCGGCTGCGACGACAGCAAGCTGCCCGTCGTCGTCTTTAGCGACAATACGGCGCTTATCCAGCCGCAGAACACCGAGTTGGCGGCAAAGATCGGCCTGCGCGTGCAGGCGGAGCTGGAGTTCTACGACGCCATCATCATCGGCGCGGGGCCCAGCGGTCTGGCGGCGGGCGTGTACGGTGCCTCCGAAGGCCTGAAGACGCTGATCGTCGAGGCCGATGCCCCCGGTGGCCAGGCAGGCTCAAGCTCCAAGATCGAGAACTACCTTGGCTTTCCCGCCGGACTCAGCGGGGAAGAGCTGGCCAAGCGCGCCTATCTGCAGGCGCAGCGGCTGGGGGCGGAGTTTCTGTCGCAGCGCGCCACCGGTCTGCGCGAGGAGAACAACTACCAGATCGTCACTCTGGCGGACGGCCGCGAGCTGAGTTGCCACGCCTGCCTGATCGCCACCGGCGTCTCTTACGTGAAGCTGGATGTGCTGGGCGCGGAGAAGCTGAGCGGAGCGGGCGTCTACTACGGCGCTGCGCTCACCGAAGCGATCTCCTGCCAGGACGAGGACGTCTACATCGTGGGCGGGGCGAACTCGGCCGGACAGGCGGCGATGCACTTCTCCCGCTACGCCGGACACGTCCACATGCTGGTGCGCGGCGAGGGCCTGGAGAAGAGCATGTCGAAGTACCTCATCGACCAGATCCGCGCCACGCCGAACATCATCGTGGAGACCGGCACCGAGGTGAAGGAGATGTCCGGCGACACACATCTCGAGACCATCTGCGTGCAGACGCCCAACGGCATGGAGCAGCGCAAGACAGAGTCCATCTTCATCTTCATCGGCGCCGCGCCCAAGACCGACTGGCTGCCGACCGCGATCCTGCGCGACGACAAGGGATTCGTGCTGACCGGGCAGGACCTGAAGACCGGCGGCAAGCTCCCCGAAAGCTGGAAGCTGAAGCGCGACCCGTACCTGCAGGAAACGAGCGTACCCGGCGTCTTCGCTATCGGCGACGTCCGCCACGGCTCCATCAAGCGCTGCGCCTCTGCTGTCGGGGAAGGTTCCATCGCAATTCAGTTCGTGCATCAGTATCTGGCGTCGTTGTAAAAAGACAAAGGCATGACAAACGCAACCCAACCCGGTGCAGCAAAAGCAGACAAGACCGCTCTCTTCGCAAAACCCGCCGAACTGCTGGCGACCCTGCATCAGATCCCTGCCTTAGCCGGAATGAGCGAAGATCAGCTGCACTGCCTCAGCGCCGCCGAGTTGATCGAGATGCCGGCCGGCACGGTCTTTGTGAAGCAGGGCGAGACGGACCACTTCTACTGGATCATTCTCGAAGGCGGCACGCGCATCTTTCAGAAGCAGGCAGACGGCCGCGAGATCACCGTGGCGCGCGTCCCAGGGCAGAACGCCTTCGGCGAACTACCCATCCTCTCCAACTCCGGCAATCCCACAAGTGTGGAGACGATCTCGCCCACACGCGTTTTGAAGCTTTCTGAAGCCGGTTTCTGGCAACTGATGATGGAGTGTCCGGCGATCCGGCAACAGATCCTGGAGGCGATGGCCTGGCGCTCGCAGAGGCTGCAGCAGTTCGCGCTGCAGCAGGACAAGCTGGCCTCGCTGGGAACGCTCGCCGCCGGGTTGATGCACGAGCTGAACAATCCCGGTGCCGCGGCCCAGCGCGCTGCCAAGCAGCTGCGCGAAAACCTTGTGCGCCTGCAGGAACTGAGTCTCAGCATCAGCCGCCGCGAAGGTACGCCCGCGCAGAAGCAGTGCATCGCAGGGCTGCAGGAGCAGGCCCTGGCGAACCGCCTGCCCGTGCACATGAACTCGCTCGACCAGTCCGACGCCGAAGAGGCACTGCGGACATGGATGGAGGAGAAGGCCATTGCCAATGCGTGGAAGCTGGCACCGACGCTGGTGGGCATCGGCCTGACCACGGAGCAGATGGAGTGCGCACGCGTGGAGTTTGAAGGCGACGCTTTCTCCGATGTGCTGAACTGGCTGGAAGCGCTGGTCTCCAGCGTGCAGCTGGTGGGCACGATCGAGGAGAGCATCGGCCGCGTCTCCGAGCTGGTACACGCGGTCAAGAGCTATGCCTACGAGGGCAAGGGCCAGATGCAGAACGTCGATGTGAACGACAGCCTGCACTCCACGCTGGTGATCCTCGGCCACAAGCTGCGCGAGAAACAGATCGAGATCGAGAAGGACTTCGCCGCCGATCTGCCGCCCATCCACACCGCAGGCACCGGATTGAACCAGGTGTGGACGAACCTGCTCGACAATGCCGCAGACGCGCTCGCGCCGCACGGCAAGATCCAGATCCGCACCTGGGCCGAGGGCGCCGAGGTCTGCGTCAGCATCGCCGACAACGGCAGCGGAATACCGCAGGAGTGCCAGGCGCACATCTTTGAGCCGTTCTTCACTACCAAGGAAGTGGGCGTGGGTACGGGTCTCGGTCTCGACATCGCGCACCGCATCGTGGCGCAGCAGTACGCCGGCCACATCAGCTTCACTTCCAAGCCGGGACGCACCGAGTTCCTGATCCGCCTGCCGAAAGAACGCAGCTAGCTCGTACTTAGTTCCGCGTCAGTGCGCGGATCAGCTCCGCATGCTCCGGCCACTGCGCGATGAGTTCGTTGCGGTCGCCGGCCTCATAATCCTCAAACTCAAATCCCGGTGACACGGTGCAGCCGAGCAGTGCAAAGCTGCCGCCCGGCACCAGCCGCGAGCCCTGCCAGACGCCATGCGATGCCAGCACCTGCGGACGCTGGCCTGCGGCGAGATTATTTCCGATCACGATGCGTTCCGAGGCGCCGGGGTCCAGCTCGCCGGGAAGGTCCTCATGCGGTGGCGCAAGCTGCAGCATCTCCACCGGGTCGCCAAGGTAGAAGTGGAAGAGTTCGTCCGAGCGCAGGCGATGCATCTCGGAGAAGGTGCCGGGCTCGAGCAGATAGTAGATTGCCGTTCCCGTGCGGCGCGGGCCGCTGTAGCGCAGATCAAGCGCAGCCTGTCCGATCAATGCGTCTGACTCGTAGGTGCGGACATACCAGCCGCCTTCGGTGGGATGCGGCGTGAGGTGCAGAAGCTCTTTAATCTCTGCGGCAGTTACTTTTATCTCTGAGCTCATCGTGACTCCTGTGTAAACTAGCCATATTCACAGCATCTGTATACCACCAACCCTATGAGCACATCGAATGCGGCGGCCCAGGGCGGAGCTTTTTCTACTTTCCGCAAGCGTTTAGAGCACTACTTCGAGTTCGCCGCCCACGGCACCACGTGGCGGACGGAGACGCTCGCCGGGCTGACCACCTTCATCACGATGGCGTACATCATCTTCGTGAACCCGGCGATCCTGCACCTTACGGGCATGCCGATCGCGGCGGTCACGGCGAGCACCTGCATCTCCGCTGCAGTGGGTTGCATGCTGATGGGCGCGGTGGCGAAGTATCCGATCGCACTGGCCCCCGGCATGGGCCTGAACGCCTACTTCACCTACACCGTGGTGCTCAAGATGGGCGTGCCGTGGCAGACGGCGCTCGGCGCGGTCTTTCTGAGCGGCTGCATCTTTCTTGTGCTCACCATCGGCGGCATACGGCAAAGACTGGTCCACGCCATTCCGCGGGAGCTGCACGCGGCGGTGGCCGGAGGCATCGGTCTTTTCATCGCCTTCATCGGCCTGCGCAACGCGGGCATCATCGTGGCCGATCCGGCGACGGTCGTCGGCCTCGGCAACCTGCGCGCGCCCACCACGGCGATGGCGCTCTTCGGCCTGCTGCTGATCGCCGTGCTGCAGGTCTTCCGCGTGCGCGCGTCGATGCTCATCGGCATTCTCGGTACCACGCTGACGGCGTACATCTTTCACCAGGTGCAGTGGCAGCCGCAGCACTACAGCTTCGCGGACATCACCGCGACCGCGTTCAAGCTGGATATTCGCGGCGCGCTGCACATCGGCCTGTTCGAGATCGTCTTCGTCTTCCTCTTCGTCGATCTCTTTGACAACATCGGCACGCTGGTTGCCGTCACCAAGAACGCCGGCCTGATGGACGACGAGCACCAGATCCCGCGGCTGAACCGCATCTTCTTCGCCGATGCCACCGCAACCGTCTTCGGTTCGTTCGCGGGAACGAGCACCGTGACCAGCTACATCGAATCCGGCGCGGGCGTTGCCGTGGGCGGGCGCAGCGGTGTGACGGCGATCGTCACCGGCATTCTTTTTCTTGTCGCGTTGTTCATCGCGCCGCTGGTGGGGGCGATCCCCACCTCGGCGACCTCGCCTGCGCTGATCCTTGTAGGTGCTCTGATGCTGGGCGCGGTGAAGGACATCGAATGGGGCGATCCGCTCATCGCGATCCCGGCCTTCCTCACCCTGGTCACGATCCCGCTGACCTACTCCATCGCCACCGGCCTCAGCTTCGGCATGATCGCCTTCGCCGTGCTGCAGATCGTCAGTGGCCGCTTCCGCTGGAAGGACTGGATGCTCTACGTGCTGGCGGTGCTCTTCGCGCTGCGCTTCGTTTACATGGGAAAAGCCTGAAGATTCAGGCTCTCCGGCACTGCCTGCCACCTCTAAAATTCCCTGCTAGGAGTAGGCCGCAAAATTCGTTACTATGATGCCTAACGTCCGATGTGTCTATCGGATGCATGCAGCCGTCTCAAAGCCATGCCAGTGAATCTTGAAAACGCGAAACGCATCCTCCTGGCTACGCTGCTGACGGGTCTGTGCTGGGCTTTGCCCGGCTGCCAGAGCATCACCCCGACCACCACCTTCGCCGAGATTCGCTTCATTGACGCCGCGCCCACCGCGCCCGGCCTCGATTTCTATGAGACCGGAGTGGCCGTCGACTACAACGTGGGCTTTGGTCAGGTCTCCACGTACCAGGCCATCTCGCCCGGCACCTATCGCTTCAGCGTCAACACGGCAGGCACCAGCCAGTCTCTGGTCTCCACCCTCGGCAGCGTTTCCACGGGCCACCAGTACACCGTGCTGGTCTCAACCGTTTCGACGGCTCTGGCGGAGACCATCATCCCCGATCAGAGTACGTCGGCACCGAGCGGTCAGATCGCCATTCGCGTCATCAATGAGGCCACGCAATCCGGCCCGTATGACGTCTACATGGTGCCCAGCGGCACGCCGCTGCTTGATGTGTCTCCTGTGCTGACCGGCAGCAGCGACCCCAGCATCAGCGCTTACATCAACATTCCCACCGGAACCTACCAGATAGAGATCGTGCCCTCGGGCACGGTGCTGACCAGCACGACCGTGGCCACGTTCAGCAGTACGGAAACGGTATTCAACAGCGGCTCGGCGCACACCTTCATCATCCTGGACCAGCAGATCATCACCACGCCCGGCGCGCAGGTGGTCACCACCGACGACTACGAGCCGCCGGGCTCTGTTCCCGGTATCTAGGCCATTCTTTTTGAATTTTGCCGGTGGCCGGCGACACGAAAGTTCCATTCGAGTTGCGAAATCCGATAAAAATTTATCCGCAAAGAGCGCCGCAACTCGGCAAAATGCGCTGTGTTCATTCTCTGCGTACGCGGCAGCCCCAGGGCTGACATTTCGCAGTTCAGGAGAATGAAGATGAAGATCACAACACTTGCACTCGCAGCTTTTATGGCGGCAGCGCCGGCGGCCTTTACAGCCAGCGCACAGGCGCAGGACATCAATCAGCGCAAAGAAAATCAACAGGACCGTATTGCCCAGGGCGTGAAGAGCGGCGAGCTGACCCCCGGCGAGACCGCGCATCTTGAGAACCAGGAAAAGGACATCAACCACGAAGAGAAGGACATGCGGAAGACGGACGACGGCCATCTGACCAGTCAGGACCGCAAGGCCATCCACCAGCAGCAGAATGCCGAGTCGCGCCGCATCTATCGCGACAAGCACAACGCCCGCAAGAGCTAACCTCTCCTGGTGTCACGGAGTTAAAGCAAAATCCCCCTGTGGCCTTTGCGGTGCAGGGGGATTTTCCATGCTCTGTGAAGCGGTTTAGTAACGGTAATTCTCCGCCTTATACGGGCCGTTCGGCGAGACGCCGAGATACTCGGCCTGCTTCTTGGTCAGGGTGGTCAGCTTTACGCCGATCTTCTCCAGGTGGAGCCGCGCGACTTCCTCGTCCAGGTGCTTCGGCAGGATGTAGACGTCGTTCTTGTAGGTGTCCTTGTTCTTCCACAGGTCGAGTTGGGCCAGCGTCTGGTTGGCGAAGCTGTTCGACATCACGAAGCTGGGATGACCTGTTGCGCAACCGAGATTGACGAGGCGGCCTTCGGCGAGGACGAAGATGCTGTTGCCCGTATCCGAGAAAGTGTACTGGTCGACCTGCGGCTTGATGTTCATCTTCTTCGCCGACTTGTCGGCGTTGAGGCGGTCCATCTGGATCTCGTTATCGAAGTGGCCGATGTTGCAGATGATGGCCTGGTCCTTCATCAGCTTCATATGGTCCAGCGTGATGATGTCCACATTGCCGGTGCAGGTGACGTAGATGTCGCCGCGGCCGAGCGTGTCTTCGATGGGAGCGACCTCATAGCCTTCCATCGCAGCCTGCAGAGCGTTGATGGGATCGATCTCGGTGACGATAACGCGTGCGCCCAGCCCGCGCAGTGACGCCGCCGAGCCCTTGCCCACATCGCCATAGCCGCAGACGACGGCGACCTTGCCGGCCACCATGACGTCAGTGGCGCGCTTGATGCCGTCGACCAGCGACTCGCGGCAGCCGTAGAGGTTGTCGAACTTGGACTTGGTGACCGAGTCGTTCACGTTGATGGCTGGGACGAGCAGCTTGCCCGCCTCCTTCATCTTGTAGAGGCGGTGTACGCCCGTGGTCGTCTCTTCCGAGACACCGCGCCACGACTTCACCGTCTTGTGCCAATGCTGGGGGTCCTGCTTGTGGATCTTCTTGAGCAGATCCTTGATGACCTGCTCCTCATGGCTCTCGGAGGCGGAGTCGACCCACGTGTCGCCGTTCTCCAGCTCATAGCCCTTGTGGATGAGCAGCGTCACGTCGCCGCCGTCGTCGACGACCAGCTCGGGGCCGTTGCCGTTTGGGAAGGAGAGCGCCTGCCAGGTGCAGTCCCAGTACTCTTCCAGCGTCTCGCCCTTCCAGGCGAAGACGGGAACGCCGGCGGCGGCGATGGCGGCGGCCGCGTGATCTTGAGTCGAGAAGATATTGCAGCTGGCCCAGCGCACATCGGCGCCGAGCGCGACGAGTGTCTCGATCAACACGCCGGTCTGGATGGTCATGTGCAGCGAGCCGGTGATGCGTACGCCCTTGAGTGGCTGGCCCGCGGCATACTTGCGGCGAATGGACATCAGGCCGGGCATCTCCGCCTCGGCGATGGTCAGTTCCTTGCGGCCCCAGTCGGCCAGCGACATATCAGCTACTTTGTAGTCGGTCGCGGTCTTTTCCAGTGTTGTCGGTGCCATGAGTTCTCCTTGAAGTGTTCTGCTTCAGGATATCATCGCGCCAGGTCCCATTCCATGCAGATGGTCTGCGCTTCGGGCCGTTTTCATCGCGTAAAAGTCTGCTTTTACAGGGACTTTTCAAGCTGCAGGAGCTTCTTTTTCCGCTCCACGCCCCAGCGGTAGCCGGTGAGCGAGCCGTCCTTGCCGATGACGCGATGGCAGGGAATCGCGACCGCAACAGGATTACTCGCACAGGCACGCGCGACAGCACGAACGGCCTTCGGCGACCTCAAGGCGCGGGCGATCTCGGCGTAGCTGCGCGTCTCGCCGCGGGGGATCTGCATCAGCGCCATCCACACGCGTTGTTGAAATGCCGTGGCCCGCAGGTCGAGCGGTAGCGCCAGCGCGGCGGGATGCTCCGTGAGTTGGCTCAGGATATTTTCAATCGCTTCGGCGAGCGCGCCGTCCGGCGGTGTGCGTTTTATGACAGCGTTGTGAAAGTCTTTTCTCAGCCCGGCCTCGAGTTCCGTGGAAGTGCTGCCAAAGGCGATGCTGCAAACGCCGCGGTCTGTCGCCGCGACGAGCATCCTGCCCAGTGGCGATTTTGTTATCGCGAAATAGATAGGCCGTGCTGCTCCGGCCTTCGCATAGGCGCGCGGCGGCAGGCCGAAGTGCGCCGCCGTCTTCTCATAGATGCGGCTGGAGGAGTTGAAGCCTGCGTCATAGGTCGCCGTGGTCACGTTCTTGCCATGGAGCAGACCGGCGCGGAAGCGTTCCAGCTTGCGAGCGGTGGCATATTCGTGCGGCGAGACGCCGAGGATGCGTTTGAAGGCGCGCTGCAAGACGAAGGGACTCAGCCCCACGCTGTGGGCGAGTGCGCCCAGGCTCAGGTCGCCAACGCCTGCGTCGATCCGGCGCGTGATCGCTTGAATGGCCGCGGCGAGCGGTTCGGGGTCGCTTTGGCGTTTTGGGATAGCTACGGGCATAGTGCTCATGCCAAGTATCGTCTACCGGCAGAGCAAAGACTACACTCCGAATCTTGCAGGCGCCGTGGGCGCTTTTACTGCTTCTCCACCCCAGCGAACAAAGGCGTTCGCCATGAACTCCGGTTCGCCTGGCGCTCGCGATGCTCGCGGGAGGTGTCTAGGCAGCGCCGGTAACAATCTGCAGGTCCGGCTTCACGGCGGCCGGGCCGGGCTGCGGCCTGGCGTTGCCTGTTGGCGCGCCGGGCACGGGGACCAGTGTGCCGTCGGGCATCATCTCATTGCTTTCGACGTAGAAATACTTCAGGTCGGCGATGCCGAAGCTGGTGGTAAGCGCAACGTCCGTGGCGTCGCGGCCCGTGGCCATCAGGATGCGGCCGATGCGGGGCACATTGTGGCGTGCATCCATCGTCCACCAGCGGCCGCCAAGGTAGACCTGGTACCACGCGCTGTAGTCGCCGGGGCCGGAGTAGGGCGAGCGGATGTCGCCGAGCTGGCCGGTGACGTAGCGCGCGGGAATGTTCATGGCGCGGGTGAGGGTGATGGCCAGGTGCTGGAAGTCGCGGCAGACGCCGACGCGCTCGGTGAAGACGTCGAGCGCGGTCTTGGTGGGCCGTGCCTTGGTGTAGTCGAACTGCACGTGGTTGTGCACCCAGTCGCGGATGGCGATGGCGCGCGCCCAGCCGGTACTGGTGTGGCTGAAGAGGTCGGTGGCCGCGTGCGAGAGCTGGTCGACGGGGCAGTAGCGGCTGCTGAGCAGGAACTGCAGCGTCTCGGAGGGCAGATCTTCGATGGCGTGCTGTTCGGCACCGGTCTCGATGGTGTCGGGCTGGCCGGAGTGCTCGATCACGTTCGAGCCGCTCAGGCGAATCATGCCCTGCGGCGCAAGGAAGCGCTCGCAGCGGTTGCCGAAGCTGTCCAGGTACGACTCGGCGCGAATGGGCGTGACCATGCTGCCGTCAATCTGCTCAATGCGGACGTTGTCCGGCTGGCGCAGCTGCGCGTCGAGCGAGGGATGCACATGCAGCATCGCCACCATGGCCACGGGGGCATGGAGCTGGAACTGGATCTCGAACTCGGAGCGAATCAGCATACTGGCAGTACTCTCCCACCACTCTACACGCCTATTATGATGCGGCAATCACGATCTCGGGTTGGGTCAGCGGGCCTTGGTCGATGTGATACCTGCGAAAGAGATAGAGAAGCAGTGTGGCGGCCAGCACGCTTGCGCCTGCATCGACGGCGAACATCGGTCTCAAGCCGAAGCGATCATGCACATGTCCTTCCAGGTAGGCCATGTAGAGGATGGGCATATTGGCTGCGGCCGTGAGCACGGCGATCTGGGTGGCGGCGAGCGGATTGTTGGGGCCGGTCAGGTCGAGAGAGAAGGCGCTGAAGGCGGTGTAATTGATCCCCTGCACGAAGCTGTAGCCCAGCAGGCCGCCGGCGAAGTAGAGAAGCGTGTGCGGCGTAAACATCAGCGCGATGGAGCAGATCGCTCCGCCGAAGCCGATGGCCACATAGACCTTGCCGCGGAAAAACTTATTGCACAGCACGGCGCCGATCAGCGTGCCGAGCGAGCAGGCGATGGCGACGCCGACACCGTCGAGATTCGCCATGGCGTTCTCGCTGGTGTGGAAGTCTTTGCCGAGGCTGGCGAAGACGTCTGACAGCGCAAAGCAGCTGGAGGGCAGAAGGAACGCCAGCAGGCCGAGCAGGCAGGCGCGCTGGCGGAAGATGTGAAAGATGTCGCGGAAGAGTCTGCGGAAGGTCTCACCGGCACCGCGGGTGGGCAGCAGCGGCGCTGGATAGGCGAAGAGCAGAAGCAGCGGCAGCAGGATGATGAGCGCGAGCAGGGCAGCAGCCACGCCGATGGGCAGTGTGCGTACAAGATGGATGGTAAGCGTTCCAAAGATGCCGGCCGCGCCGAGGTTGGCGATGTTCAACCACGCGCCCAGCCAGCCGAAGTCGGCCGAGGGAATCACGTCCGCCTGCCAGCCGCCCAGCGCATTGCCCAGAAAGACGACGGCGGTGCAGGAGAGAACGGTGAACGCGGTGAAGAGATCGATGTGCCGGTAGAGCAGAACGGCCGCGGCCAGCGAGAGCGCCGCGATGAGAGCGCAGACGATGATGTAGGCGCGTCGGGTGAAGCGAACGTCCAGGATGGGGCAGCCCAGAAAGCCGATCGAGGTGGGCAGGTAGCAGATCACCACCACGCTGGCGATGCGTCCGACAGATACGCCCTGCGCGGCGAGCAGGATGGGGACGCCCGTATTGATGAAGCCGAAGACGAAGCCGAGCGGGGCCATGGCGAATCCCATGGCGAGCAGGCGGGCGCGTGTGTGGAAGATCAGCGGCGGGGCATGCTCCATCGTTTGACGATACGGTACGCAAGCGCCGCGGCAAAACAGAAACGCCGCGGCAAAAGAAAAGCGGGCCGAGGTGGCCCGCCTTTCCTTGACTACTTTTGTTTTCTGCGAAGCGCTATGCCTGAACCAGTTCGGGCTTGCCCTTCAGGCCGGCCTGCTCGCGCAGAGCCTCGGCCTTGTCGGTCTTTTCCCAGGTAAAGCCGTCGCCGGTGCGGCCGAAGTGGCCGTAGGCCGCGGTCTTCTTGTAGATGGGGCGGCGGAGGTTCAGGGTGTCGATGATGCCCTTGGGGGTGAGCTTGAAGGTCTCGCGCACGGCCCTGGCGATGAGCTCATCGGCGATCTTGCCGGTGCCGAAGGTATCCACCCGGACCGAGACCGGCTCGGCGACGCCGATGGCGTAGGCCAGCTGAACTTCGGCGCGGTCGGCGAGGCCGGCAGCGACGATGTTCTTGGCCACGTAACGGGCCATATAAGCGGCCGAACGGTCAACCTTTGTCGGATCCTTGCCGGAGAAGGCGCCACCGCCGTGACGGCCCATGCCGCCGTAGGTGTCGACGATGATCTTGCGGCCGGTCAGGCCGCTATCGCCCATGGGGCCGCCGATGACGAAGCGGCCGGTGGGGTTGATGTGGTACTTGGTGTCCTTGTCCAGCAGGGCGGCGGGAATGACGGCCTGGATGACGTGCTTCATGATGTCGGCACGGAGGGTCTCATTGGTGACGTCCTCGGCGTGCTGGGTGGAGATGACGACGGCGTCCACGCGGATGGGTTTGCCGGCCTTGTCATACTCCACGGTGACCTGGCTCTTGCCGTCGGCGCGCAGGTAGGGCATCAGGCCGGACTTGCGAACCTGGGAAAGCTTCTCGGCAAGCTTGTGGGCCAGCGAAATGGGCGTCGGCATCAGCTCCGGCGTCTCGTTGGTGGCATAGCCGAACATCATGCCCTGGTCGCCGGCGCCGCCGGTATCCACGCCCATGGCGATGTCGGGGGACTGGCTGTTGATGGCGGAGATGACCGAGCAGGTGTTCGAGTCAAAGCCGTAAAGGGCATTGTCGTAGCCGATCTCGGCCACGGTGGAACGAACCAGCTTCTGGATGTCGAGGTGCGCCTTGGTGGTGATCTCGCCGGCTACGACGACCAGGCCGGTGCAGGTCAGGGTCTCGCAGGCAACGCGGCTCATGGGATCGGCGGCGAGGCAGGCATCAAGAATGGCGTCCGAGATCTGGTCGGCGATCTTGTCGGGGTGGCCTTCGGTAACGGACTCGGAGGTGAAGAGGATGCGATTGTGATCGGACAAGAAATCTCCTTCTGATATAAGAACGCGAATGGCTATGCAGTATGTTTGCGCGGAGGCAGAACAGGCATAAACCTCATCACGCGGAGGGCTCGTTTCAGAACGAGATCGCAGCCGCAGTGTGATGTTTTTATTTTACCCCAGCGGCTTTCGCGGGAGCCACCGCGCCGCCGGGCGGCTTGATAGACTGAAGGCTGCGGCCCAACTGGACGATTGCGCCTGCCTGTCTGCCCCTATGCGCCTACCCTTCCCCGAGCGGATCATTCCCTGGCATGCAGGCTGTTTTGCGGCCTTACTCTGCGCCTTCGAGCTGCTCCTGGGAACGCCCCCCCTGTTTGCGGGTTGCGTCTTTGCCTACATCATGATGGCCACCATCGCCTTTAATCTTGCCGGCGGCCTCTATCGTGCATCGGGCGCATACATCTTCGCCAATTCGATACTCAGCCTGATCCTGGCCCAATGCGCCAAAGTCGTATTTGGTGAATCGGCTGATTCCAATCTGAGGGATCCGATGACGACCATCCTGGTCTTTACGGCGGGGATGGCGGGCATGCTGCTGGCCGTGTTTGTCAGCCGGAGGCTTATTCCGAAGGTGGCATTGCTGGAACTGGGCGATGTGCCGGAGGATAGCCGCCAGATCGCCATCGGTTGCATTGCGCTGGGGATTGGCATGCCGTTTATCGCAGGCTTTTTGGGCAATAACGAGCCGGGCAGTATTTCCAGCGCCCTGAATCAATTTACCCAGTTCCTTCCGCTCGGAATCGTATTGAGCACCTACGATGAGATTCGCAGCTCGGGCGGCCGCCGGAGCCTTAATGGCTTCATTGTCTTCGGCGGCCTGTTCATGATCGCTTTTTGGGGGATTCTGGCCACTTCGAAGCAGGGGCTATTTACGCCGTTGGTGACCTATGGGGTTGCGTGCGCCGCACTGCGCTACAAGTTCCGTCCTTCGGGCATTGCGGCAATGGCCATTGTGGTCTTTTTTACGGTCTACTACCTGGTGCCCTATTCCCAGGTCGTGCGCAATTACACGCGATCGATCTACGACATTAGTGAGCGTATGGACACCAGCATCTACTGGCTGGAACATCTGGATGAAGTACGTGCGGAGAACGACAAGTCGAGCGAGGACGCGCTCGGTATTGGGCCGCATTACTATACCCAGAATCGCGGCTTTCTGGAGCGGCTCAGCATGATCGGAATCGATGACTCACTCATCGATGTCGCTGACAATGGCCCAAAATTCGGCTATCAGCCGATGATCTTTGCCGTGGAAAACATCATCCCGCACTTCGTGTGGCCGGACAAGCCAAACACCAACTACAACAATGTCTATGGACATGAGGTTGGAATACTCGCTGATGAAGATGAGGATACAAGCGTCTCCTTTGGGCCGTCGGCGGACGGATTTAACATGGGAGGATGGCCAGGCGTCTTCCTGCTTTTGCCGATCGTGATGACGCTGTTGTTCGCAGTGGTTGATTCGGTATCAGGGAGCATCAAGAAATCGCCGTGGGGGCTGATCTACACCGTGCTCTTCCTGCATATCGGGCCGGAGGGCTCTCTGGGCGCATGTGTTGGCGCGGCGTTCCAGACGACGGTTGTACTCGTGCTCACCGTCTTCACGGCACGGCACGCATTGCCGCTTATAGGCAGCCTCTTCTTCCCCGAGCGGCGTAAGTCTGTGTTGATGCGCAATGTGCGCGATTTCCCGAAGGCTGCCGTGGCAGATCCACCGGAGGCAGCCGGCGGACCTTTATGAGCCCAGAGTCATCTGCCCTTCGAACCTGGCCATTCGAACCTGGCTATTCGATCCTGGCTATTCGACCTGCGGCTACAGGGGCTTATGCGCTGCGAGCAGAATCGTAATGCGGAGACCGGCGAGAGCGCCCGACAGATTCACCACGCGTTCATAGACCATCATGGGGTAGAAGAGCAGCGGGTGGGCCCGTCCGTACGAAGGCTCGGGCTCCAGCATGGTGATTGCAGGCTCTGCCAGACCGCTCTCGCGGCAGAGTTGCCGCAGACGCCGGCGGGTATTGGAGCGGAACCAGGTCGGGTAGGGATCGTGCGCATCGTCGGCGAGCGAACGCAGCCGGTTCGCCAGCATCAGATGCACGGAGTGCGGCATGATGTGCGCACCCATGGAGACGTAGTGAAAGAGATTCGGCGTGCGCAGGCAGTAGACACCGCCGGGACGAAGCACCCGCGCCACCTCCTTGAAGTGTTCGACGGGATGCTCCACATGCTCCAGTACAAAGTTTGAGACGCAGGCATCGAAGGATGCATCGGCGAAGGGGATCTCTCTGCCGCCGTATACGCAGGCCTTTGCAAGCCACTGGTTGTTCTGCACATCCTTATCGATATCGAGACCCGTGACTGTGCCAATCTCGCTCAGCATCTGCGAGCACGGATTGGTTGGACCGGAGCCGATCTCCAGAATCTCCGAGCCGGCGGGAATCCGCTCTCTGCACAGCCGGAAGAACGGGCGCGTTCCACCCTCAAAGCCGGGTTTGGAGTAGTAGTACCTGTCGAACAGCGCCTGCGTCATGTTCCTCGCGAATACGGGATTTTAGTGGCCGGTTGCAACGGCCTGCCGTAATTGCAGAATATACCCGAGCCCAGCATCGGACGGGTCTGCCTTTGCCGCAAACGCTCAAGACCATACACTGAAAGCAGCATGAATAAGCTTGTCTTCGGTAACCTCGTCCACCGTCCGCTGCGCTCCCTTATCAGCGTCTTCGCCGTCGCCATTGAAGTGGTGATGATCCTTTCCATCGCCGCCGCCCTGATGGGTATGCTGAACGGGACCAAGACGCGCACCAGCGGCATCGGCATGGACATGATGGCGCGGCCGGGAACGGCCTCCAACCTGATGGGTTCCAGCGGAGCGCCTGCGCCGCTGGGCATAGCGAATAAGCTGCGCGCCATTCCCGATGTGGAGGTGGTGGCGCCGGTCAACATCCACCTGAGCAGCGGAGAGAAGCTGGAGAACATCTATGGCATCGACTTTGAGAGCTACAACGCGCTGAAGCCATTTGTGTTCAAAGAGGGCGGGCCGTTCCAGGGGCCGATGGACGCCATCATCGACGACTTCGTCTCTTCGGACAAACACCTGCATGTAGGCGACACCATCAGCATCCTGAATAACAACTTCCGCATCTCCGGCGTGGTGGAACATGGCAAGGGCGGGCGAAAGTTCATCCCCATCACGACCATGGACGAACTGGACGGCGACGTGGGCGCCAGCGCGTTCTACCTGAAGACGAAGGACGCGCCGAAGAATCAGGAGGCGGTGCGAGCAGCGATCCTGAAGCTCGGCGGCATGGAGAAGTATGACGTGGAGACGCTGGACGAGTTGATGGCCGCTATTACGCCGGAGCGGACGCCCGGCTTCAACATCGCGCTGCATATCGTCATCGGCATCTCGGTGGTGATCGGGTTCCTGGTGATCTTCCAGTCCATGTATACGGCGGTGATGGAGCGCACGCGCGAGATCGGCATTCTGAAGTCGATGGGCGCGGGGAGCGGCTACATCGTGGGCCTGGTGCTGCGGGAGTCGGGCATGCTGGCGGTGGCGGGGATATTCGTGGGCATCCTGCTGAGCTTCTTGCTGGAGTTCATCTTCCACAACCGCATGCCGGAGGTGGACTTCGTCATTACCTATGACTGGGTGCTGAAGGCCGTGGGAATTGCGCTGGCCGGCGCGCTGCTGGGCGCGCTCTATCCGGCGTGGAAGGCGGCGCGGAAGGACCCGATTGACGCTCTGTCGTACGAATAAGCCGTAAATTTGGCCGTAAGTGATGAAAAAAGGGCGTTTGGAGGCTATTTCTTCCGTTGACTCGCCTGCCCGGTTCGGCTATTCTTAAATCTCGCGCAGTAGCGCGTCTGCTCGTCCGTATGTTGTTCCAAAATCTGGAACAAGCAAGTCGAAGGATAGAGCGGACCGGCGAGCGATGTGGATCCACTCGAGAGCTTAAGGGCTCCGGAAGCACCCACCTCACACACTGTTCTTTTCACCCGGGCGTCTTCCTGCATTTTGCATGCGGAAAAACGAAACCGGCGTGCGACTGCGGTGGCCAACAGAAGATTTTTCAGTAGGAAGATCTTCCAGCAGGAAGACGCGGTCCCCGAGGGAAGCGTTGAGTTGTAAAGGAGAGCAGTAATGTCCACATTTATTCCTACCGCGCAGAACTTTGAGCGCAAGTGGTTCGTGATCGACGCCAGCGGCAAGACGCTGCCGCCTTGCGACGCAGGCTGCCAGCGTTCTGGCGGGCAAGAACAACCCGATGTACACGCCGTACATCGATACCGGCGACCACATCATCGTGGTGAACGCCGAGAAGATCCAGCTGACGGGCCTGAAGGCGCAGCAGAAGCTCTATCGCCGTTACACCGGCTTCCCCGGCGGCCTGCGCCAGGAGAGCTTCACCAAGCTGCTGGCGCGCCGCCCCGAGAAGATCATCGAGGAAGCGGTCAAGGGCATGCTGCCCAAGACCAAGATGGGCCGCCAGATGGCGACCAAGCTGAAGGTCTACCGCGGCAACGAACATCCGCACCAGGCGCAGTCGCCTGTGGCACTGGAAGCAAAGAAGTAAAAATTTCAGTTGGATGCCTGGGCACGGCCCAGAGCAGAAAGTTTTAGAGGAGCAACATGGCAGAGCTCGTTCAGTACTATGGCACCGGCCGTCGCAAATCCAGCGTCGCGCGTGTCTTCCTGCGTCCCGGCAGCGGTAAGTTCACCGTCAACGGCAAGCCGTTTGAGACCTACTTCGTGACCGAACAGCAGCGCGTCGCCGCAAAGCGTCCGCTGGTGGTCTCCGAGACCGGCAACCAGTTCGACGTGGTGACCACGGTTCGCGGCGGCGGCATCATGGGTCAGGCGGACTCGGTCAAGCTCGGCATCGCCCGTGCGCTGATGCTCTTCAACGCGGAGTTGCGCAAGGGACTGAAGGCCGACGGCCTGGTCTCGCGCGATGCCCGCATCAAGGAACGCAAGAAGTACGGACAGAAGGGTGCTCGCGCACGCTTCCAGTTCAGCAAGCGTTAATTTTCTCGACGCGCTTCGCGCGTGGCCTCGCCGGTTCAACGGTTATGCCACACGCGTTGCTCGTCCGAGCAGTAAACAGTTAAGTGCAATAGCAGTAAACGTAGTTGGAGTTAAATTTCCCGTTCGACTGGGCAACAATCCCGGCGCCGTGACCGGCCGAGGATGACCTGGAAATCATAAGGAGCCACACATGGCAACGATCACAATGAAGGAGCTGCTCGAAGCCGGCGTACACTTCGGGCATCAGACGAAGCGCTGGAACCCGAAGATGAAGGAGTATATCTTCGGCGAGCGCAACGGCATCTACATCATCGACCTGCAGAAGACGCTGAAGATGTTCAAGGAAGCGTCCAAGTTCGTCACCGACCTCACCGCCTCCGGCAAGGTCATTCTCTTCGTCGGCACCAAGCGCCAGGCGCAGGACGCCATCGCCGAAGAGGCGAACCGCTGCGGCATGTTCTACATCAACAACCGCTGGCTCGGTGGTCTACTCACCAACTGGGTGACCGTGCAGAAGTCAGTCAAGCGCCTGCAGGAGCTGGACGAGATGTCCACCGACGGCCGCTATGAGCTGCTGACGAAGAAGGAAGTCATCAAGCTGGAGCGCGAGCGCAAGCACCTGAACGCGAACCTTTGCGGCATCAAGAACATGAAGCGCCTGCCGGACGCGCTCTTCATCGTCGACTCCAACAACGAGGCGATCGCCGTCGCGGAAGCCCGCAAGCTCGGCATCCCCGTCGTCGCGGTTGTGGATACGAACTGCGACCCGACCGTGGTCGACTACGTCATCCCCGGCAACGACGATGCGCTGCGTGCTATCCGCCTGTTCACCACCAAGATCGCCGATTCGGCGGCCGAGGGTGTGCAGATGGTGCATGACAAGGCCTTCTCGGCGGAGACGGCGGACATTGTTGCGACCGAGCAGGACGAGCGCATGGTCAGCGAGCTGGGCGAGCATCCTGACGAGGGCGCTGCACCCGAGCCTGGCGAGCTTGCTGCCGCGGAGCCGGTTGCCGCGGAAGAAGAGACGATCGACCTCGAGGCTGCGCTGGGCGGCGGTATCCGCAAGGCGCCTTCGGCCGCGACGGCTGAAGAGCTTCCCGTAGCCGTGGAAGCCGGCTCGTAAGCAAGTCACGAAGGAAGCATCTGAGCGTGGCTGCCTCGTTTGACCGAGCGCCACGCTCTTTGTGCATCTGCGGAGAATCGAAAAGCAGATTCTTTCCCCTTCGCGATGCTCAGGGTACGGAATGACAAATAATTTCGGAATGAAGGGAATTTGAAATGCCGACGGAGACTGCTGTGAAGATTG
Organism: Acidobacteriaceae bacterium; assembly: GCA_035570215.1. Taxonomy (GTDB): domain Bacteria; phylum Acidobacteriota; class Terriglobia; order Terriglobales; family Acidobacteriaceae; genus JARLFX01. The sequence goes on along the minus strand of DATMLK010000194.1, from coordinate 28,478 downwards.
ACGCGAAACTGGTGAAGGAACTGCGCGAGAAGTCCGGCGCGCCCATGGGCGACTGCCTGAAGGCCCTGCAGGAAGCTAAGGGCGAGATGGAGGCGGCCTTCGTTGTGCTGCGCAAGCGCGGCATGGCGTCCGCGGCCAAGAAGTCCTCGCGCACCACGAACGAAGGCGCGGTGGGCACGTACATCCACGCCGGCGGCAAGATCGGCGTGATGATCGAAGTGAACTGCGAATCCGACTTCGTGGCCCGCACCGACGACTTCCAGGAACTGGTCAAGGACATCTCCATGCACATCGCCGCCGTGGACCCGCGCTATGTGCGCAAGGAAGACGTCACTCCAGCGGATATGGCACGTGAGAAGGAAGTCTACACGGCACAGGCCGCTGCTACCGGCAAGCCGCCCGCCGTTGTCGAGAAGATCGTCGAAGGCAAGCTGGGGAAGTTCTATGAGGAGTTCTGCCTGCTGCAGCAGCCCTTCATCAAGGACCCGGCCGTCACTATCGAAGAGCTGATCAAGCAGAAGATCGCCAAGCTGGGCGAGAACATCTCGGTAAGCCGCTTTGCGCGCTTCAAGGTGGGCGACCCCAACTGGACCGTGGCGCAGACGAAAGCGGAAGCTGCTGCTGAGTAAGACAAAAAGCAGATTCCGGCATTCGCCGGAATGACAAATCAGAAGGCCTGGGCGATGCCCGGGCCTTTTTGTTTTATCGTTAGCGAAGGGCTTCGGCCACATCTGAGATAATTCAAAAAGCATGTATAAGCGCGTCCTTCTCAAACTCTCCGGTGAAGCCCTGGCTGCGGGCCGCGGCTTCGGCATCGACGTTCCCTACATTCACAAGATCGCCGCCGAGATCGCGCAGGTCCAGGCGATGGGTGCCGAGATCGCCATTGTCGTCGGTGGCGGAAACTTCTTCCGCGGCGTGGCCGAACAGGCCGCGCACATGGACCGCGTGGCCGCGGACAACATGGGTATGCTCTCCACGGTGCTGAACTCCATCGCGCTGCAGGACGCCATCGAGAAGCAGGGTCTGCAGTGCCGCGTGATGACCGCGATCGAGATGCACCAGATCGCGGAGCCGTACATTCGCCGCCGGGCTGTCCGGCATCTGGAGAAAGGCCGCGTCATCATCTTCGCCGCGGGCACGGGCAACCCCTACTTTTCGACGGACACGGCGGCTTCGCTGCGCGCCATGGAGATCAAGGCGGATGTGCTGCTGAAGGGGACCTCGGTGGACGGCATCTACAACGCCGACCCGAAGAAGGTCGCCGATGCGGTGAAGTTCGAGCAGATCACCTACATGGAGATCCTGAAGCTCGGCCTGCGAGTGATGGATACCACGGCCGTCTCCATGTGCAAGGACAACAACCTGCCCATGATCATCTTCAACATGAACGTGCCGGGAAACATCCAGCGCGTGGTGAACGGCGAGAAGCTGGGCTCGCTGGTCACGGCCTAGGGGCTTAGCGTAGAAGATCGAAGTGTGTGCCTGCGAGGAGCGGGTATCTGCCAAATTGATGGAGACGGATCGGGCTGCAGACGTGGCCGGCCTTGCTCTGCTCCAGCTCCCGCTCATCTTTTACCCTGCTAATGGTTATAAAGCAGACGCCGCAGATGGAGTCGTACGAGCCATCGCGATTATATCCGTGGGGAAACCTGGGCTTTGCCTGAGAGAACAACATAATGAGCCTCGTCGCAGTACCGGATCTAGGCCGTTTGGTGCAGAGTACCGATGGGCCAGAGGCCTAGTCTGGTCAATTTTGAACATCCTTTGTGATGAGCGTGTAAACTCTCTGTTCTAAACCCCAAACAGGAAAAGGAATACGCTTGGACCACACAGCAGCCGCTACCGCCGTAAAGCCTGCCCCGAGTTCCGTCGAAGGGCTTATACCCGCAAAATCGCATCGCAAACCGGCACTGCCTGCGCTGACAGGCATTCGCACCCTGCTTGCGGTCAATATCATCTTCTTTCACTTCTCGGACCCGGCCATGTTCGGCCTGTACGCGCCGGTGGTGAATAACGCCTTCGTCTTCGTCGGCTGCTTCTTTCTGCTCTCCGGCTTCATCCTGGCCTATAACTATGCGGATCGCGGCGCGACGCTGACCAAGCGCGAGTTCTGGCTGGCGCGGTTCTCGCGGCTCTACCCGGTCTACGTGCTGGCGCTGCTGCTCTCCTGCCAGATGCTGGAGCTGGAGTGGCACTACCAGACGCGTACGCACTTCCTTGAAGGCATCATTCTGACGCCGCTGATGCTGCAGGGGCTCTCGCCTCTGCTGGCGACCTTCTGGAATACGGTTGCGTGGACGCTCTCCAGCGAGGTGATGCTCTACATCGCCTTTCCGTACCTCATCGGGATGCGTTGGCCGCGAGAGACAAAGAAGCTGGCGTGGATGGTGCTTGGCTTCTGGGCACTGGGGTTCATTCTGCCCGTACTCTATCTCGTCTTTCAGCCGGACGGCATCGCGCACACCAACCGCTTCTCGCCGGGGATGTATCTGCGCGCTCTGAAGTTCACGCCACTGCCGTATATTCCGACGTTTCTTGCCGGGCTGGCGCTGGGGATGCTGCAGAGCGGGGCGAAGATCTCCAACCGCGCACGGGCGTGGATGGCCGGCACCGGCCTGCTGCTGCTGGCCGCGATCTTTCATTGGTGGATCGGCTACCTGCCGTATCCCATGCTGCATACCGGCATGCTGACGCCGGTCTTTGCGCTGCTGATCCTCGGTCTGAGCGGCGATCACTGGATCTCGAAGATATTTGCCGTGCGGCCGATGGTGATCGTGGGTGAGGCGACGTACTGCATTTATCTGCTGCACTTCAACTGCATCGTGCTGCTGAGCAAGTACAAGGTGTCGGCGCGGCTGGGTATTGCGTCGTGGGAGCCATGGTTCTCCTACGGCGTGGCGGTTGCTCTGGCGCTGGCAGCCTACTACGCGGTGGAGAACCCGGCGCGGCGATGGATATTGAAACGCTGGTCGCATAAGCGGTAGAAGGGGCTAGTTCTACAAGACCTGAGTTCTTGAAGGGAGCGTGGGGCTAAAGCCCCACGAAAAATGCCATGGCATTCGGCCTTTAGGCCCGGGCTCTGATCTTCCGGGGCTGAAGCCCTCTTTTCCTCTCGATCTTCAGGGGCCTAAAGGCCCTTGTTCCCTCCGGAGTGCAAGCAAGAATGAAGCAGCAAAAAGCCCGCCGGTTGGCGGGCTTCTTTTTGTTGCGGAGTGCGTTGGCTGTGGAACTACTGCGGCAGGGCCTCAAAGGCATGCGCGCCGGATGCGACGGCGACGGCGCAGGTGGGCTGAGCGGATGCGTTGAAGGGCGTGTTCTGGATGTTCTGCAACGTACCGGTGTGCGGATCAAGCTGCAGGCCGCTCACCGAGTTATCCACGAAGTTCGAGGTATAGAGGTAGATGCCCTGCGAAGGCTCGATGGCGACACAGGTGGGACCGGTGCCGGTGGCTGAGACTCCGTTGGAGGCGACACCGGCAGGCGTGCCCGTAGCCTGGTCGATGGCATAACCATTCACGGTGCTGTTGTTGTAGTTGGCCACATAGATGAACTTGCCGCGGGGATCGGCGACGATGCCCTCCGGGTGAAGACCGGCGGGGAAGGGTGCGTTGACCATGAGGCTGAGCGAACCGTTGGGCTGCACAAGGTAGCCGATGATCTGGTTCGCATTCTCATCCGTGAGATAGACGAAGCGTGCAGTCGGATCCTCGGCGATGCCGGTGGGCGCGATGCCGGCCGCGGTGCTGGATACGAACGAGAGCTGACCGGTCGTAAGCGAGAGCTGGTAGGTGGCAACTGTGCCGGCCGTGGAGGTTGGCGCGGCGAGCGTGGATACCGTCTGCTCGACGACGTAGATGGAGGGAACGTAGTCGCCGCCATTGGAGGGGCAGCTAGTCGTTACCGTGCCGCCGGAGAGCGGGCAGTTGCTGGGATTCGGAGTGACTCCGACCGCGACCGGACTCAAGCTCAGCGCTGTATAGGGGAAGCCGGCGACCTGGATCGGCGCGCAGAGAGTGTTCTTGGCCTGGCCCGGGCTGTTTGCAACCACAGGACAGAGCGGATTACTGCCGTTGGCGATAGGGAATACGGCGATGCCGCCGGGCCCTGGGACGCTGGTGGAGAAGTTGTGCTGATAGGTGAAGGCGACGATCAGGAAGGAGTTGGTCGGATCCACCACGGCGGAGATGGGGGCGAAGCCGTCTGTGGCCGAGTTGTTGCCGATGCTGTAACCGAACTGCGGATAGATCTTGCCGTCCGTGCCGATCAGGAACTCCTCGATGGCGGAGTTGGAGCTCTGGTTGTTCAACACGTAGAGCGCCTGGCTATTGGGCGAGAGCGCGATGGCCACGGGGGCGAGTCCGCCGGAATCATAGGGCGAGTCAACGATCTGCGTCAGCGCGCCGGACTGGTTATCGACCTTGTAGGCGTTGACGGCGCCGTCTGAGGTGCTGGGGAGCGCATGCTGAGAGGTGACGTAGAGATAGTCGATGGTGTAGTCCTCGCTGCATGCGGACATGCCGAGGCCGATAGCCAGCGAGAGTACGGTTGCCTGAGTGATGCGGCGGATTTGCGAGAACTTCATGCGTGTCCTTCGAATTGCATCTGCGGGCTTCGCCCCGCAGCGGTATGAGATCAAAACTCTGGTTGAAACTTCATTGTAGAGGCCGGACTGTCCGGCCTCTATGCCTCTACCTGCTTAGCTGGTGAATCCGCTGACCGTAAGACACGACGCCTGACCCGAGATGGGGAAGACGGTTGTACGCGAGAGCGGCGAGAGCTGGCCGGTATTGGCATCGAGAATGTAGCCGGTCACGGTGCTGTCGGTGTAATTGGAGACATAGACATACTGGTTCGTCGGGTCTTCCACCATGCAGACGGGGCCGGAGCCTGCCGGGTAAGGGTTGCTCGGGTCTACAACCTGCTGCAACTGGCCGGTGCTTTCGACGGTGAAGGCCGAGATATTGCTGGTGATGGTATTCGGGTTGGCGTTATTGCCCTGGTTGACGACATAGAGGTACTTGCCATTCGCCGAGGCCAGCGTCCAGACGGGATTGGATGTCAGGGGGAGGTTCGTCTGGGCACCGGTGACCAGCGTGCTGAGCGCTCCATTGCTGCCGATGGTGAAGATGCGAATGTAGCTGGGATTGCTGCCGCCGAGGCCTTCATCCGTGATGTAGATGTAATTACCGTTCGACGAGGTGCCGATGGAGGTGATGTTGATTCCGCCGGTGGGCTGCGTAAGGGTCTGCGTGGCCGTGAGCTGGCCTGCTGAAATGGTCGAGTCGACGAAGACTGACTGGTCGGCGGTATTCATCGTGTAGACGTAACCTCCGGCCGTATGCAGCATGGTGGGATGGGGGCCGACCGGGAAGAAGGTGAGCGGATGACCAAAGCCGTCGTTGGCCTGCTGGTTCTGAACGAGCGTGAGGCGACCGGTAGTGCTGTTCAGGGCAAACACCGTGATGTCGCCATCCGGTACTTTATTTTTGACATTCGAGTTGGCGCTGGTCGTGTCAAGATTGCACGTATTGCCGAGGGGTCCCGGCGTGCTGGCGGCCTGGTCGAGCACATAGAGATAGCTGCCGGTGGGATCAGCAGAGATCCAGACGGGGTTAATGCCCGAGCTGACCCAGTTCTGCAGGAAGGTGAGTACGCCGTCGCCGCCGATAAGGAACTCGGAGACAACGCCGCCGCCGGTATTGGCCGGGCACTGGCCGGAAGGCGCCGTGGTGGCGATGCCCTTATTCAGGACGAAGAGATATTGTCCGCCGGGGAAGACCACGGCATTGCCCGGATTGCTGCCGCCGCTGCTGTAGGGCGAGTTGACCATATTGGTCAGGTTGCCGGTACGGTCGTCGATCTTGAACCCGTTGATCTGACCGAAGCTGCCGGAGCTGGTCAGTTGTCCCAAAACGTAAAGGTAGCCAATGGTTCCGCTTCCGCAGGAGGACAAGCAGGCTCCCAGTGCGAGCGTGGAGACGAGGGCCGCTGCTTTCCGGCCGAGATTACTAAACTTCATGTGTTTCCTTTTGTCCTGGGTTGCGGGCATCGGTGATCTGGCTGCCAGCCGCAACGAGAAATCTTGAGGGTTAAGAACCTGCATTCATTGTAAAAGCTGGCGGGGGTTTGTGCCAGTTTTTGCCGGAAGAGGTTTTAAAGGCTTTCCAGCCGCGCACTTCGGCTTCCCCAGGCGGGTTCTTCGGTTAGAAGATCTTCATGTGGATGGTTAGGTACTTCTTGGGGTCGCTGCGGATGGTGGTGACCAGCTGCTGGCTGTCCACGAGCAGCTTGTCCAGGTCGTTATAGGCCGCGTCGTCATTAGCGAGCTTGCCGAGCGTGCCCTTGCCCTGCTGGATGCTGGTGACGAGATCATCCATGTGGCTGAGCGTGTCCTGCAGGTTCTTGGCGAAGACAGGGTCCTTCGCCATCACGCCAAGACCGCCCTTGCCGGCGTCCACATCGGCCAGCAGCGAGTTCGCATGGGCGAGCGTCTGGTTCAGGTTGTCGTAGAGCTCGGGGTCGTTGATGATTTTGCCGGCGGAGCCCTTGCTGCTGTCGATCTCCTCGGAGACGTGCTGCAGATGGCCCGCGGTATCGTTCAGGCGGTTGTAGAGCGTGTCGTCGGTCATGAGCTTGCCGACGGTTCCTTTGCCCTGGTTCATGTTGTCGGTCAGGGTCTGCAGGTCGCTCATGGCGGCGTAGGCCTTGCGGTAGAACTCGTCGCTGGCGATAAGCTTGCCGATGGAGCCGTTGCCGCTGGTAATGCTGTCCAGCAGGGCATTGGCCTTGGCCAGGATGACATTGAGCTGCTCGATGGTGCCCTGGCTGGATTTGATGACGTCGGTGATGTTCGGCGTCTCCATGGTGGTGAGTTCGTCGCCGTCTTGCGCGAGCGGGCCGCTGGCGAACTGGCTGTTGATGTCCACCACGGTGTCGCCCAGCACGCCGATGGTGGAGAGCGAGGCCTTGGAGTCAGTGCGCAGGCTCTGCTCCACGCGGCGGCCGCTGATCCTCATGGTCACTTCGACCGGTGTAAGCCTGCGGTCCGGCGAGCTGACCACGCGGATCCGGGTGACCGTGCCTACGGTGACGCCTTCGAGCGAGACCGGCGCGCCTACCTCCAGCCCGGCTGCATTTTCAAAATAGGAGCGGACAGTGATCTTCGGAGTGAAGAGCCCGCCCACGGAGCCGGTCATGAGAAAGACCAGGGCAATCAGCGCCAGGGAGGCCACGGTGACCAGCAGGCCGACCTTCAATTGGGACCAACGGACTTCCTTCTGGCTGGGCATGGCTTTCCTCTACGAAGTTTGAAGAACAGGGTCCATGTACGGCTCTTTGGCTTGAGCCAAGAATAACACTGCACACTCAGGACTTTACAAGCATTGGATGCAGGCAGGCGGGAAAGAGTTTTGGGGCTTACTTCGATTCCTGAGATTCCATGGATTCCAAAAGCACCGTAGCCAGCGCCAGTTCGCGGCTATGGGTGATGGAAAGTGAGGCAGCCGCGACGTTCATGGCCGCGGCCCGTGTCGCGGCGCGGCCGGTGAAGTGTACGCTGGGGCGCTCGCCGGGCTGGCGGCGGACCTCGATCTCCAGCCAGGTGACGCCCTGGGCAATGCCTGTGCCCAGCGCCTTGGCCGCTGCCTCCTTGGCGGCGAAGCGGCCGGCGTAGCTCTCGGCGGCGTTCTTTTTACCCTCGCAGTAGGCGATCTCGCCCGGAGTGAAGACGCGGCGCGTAAAACGCTGACCGTAGCGCTGGATGCTCCGCTGGATGCGGGCGATCTCGATGATGTCCGTGCCGGTGCCGACGAGCATGAATACCAGAATACTGCTTCAGGCCTCAATTAATCCGTACTTGCGCTGCCAGTGCTGCTTGAGCAGCGAACGAACCATCACCCGCTCGGGCGCGGTGAGCTGCGGCTCCATGGTTTCGATGAAGTTCGCCGCCTGCTGCTTGGCCAGCTCCAGCATCTTACGGTCGCGCAGCAGATTGGCGACGCGGAACTCCGGCAGGCCGGTCTGGCGCGTGCCGAAGAACTCTCCCGGGCCGCGCTGGGCGAGATCGAGTTCGGCGAGCTCGAAGCCGTTCTGCGTACGCACCATAGCGTCCAGCCGCTCCTCGGCCTGTTGTGATATTTTTCCGCCCGTCATCAGGACACAGTAGGATTTGGCCGCGCCGCGGCCGACGCGTCCGCGGAGCTGATGCATCTGCGCCAGGCCGAAGCGCTCGGCATGCTCGATGACCATCACGGAGGCATTGGGCACGTCCACGCCGACTTCGATGACGGTAGTGGCGATGAGTACGTCGATCTCGCCGCGTTGGAAGCGGCGCATGGCGACCTCTTTATCCTCCGGCGAGAGACGGCCATGCAGGATGCCCAGCCGCAGGCCGCTGAGCGCGCCGGCGCGCAGCTCGTCATACATTGTCATGGCGGATTTTAGATTTGGTTTTGGCAGAGGGATCTTCTTCTGCTTCGATTTTTTCTTTGGCGACTCTTCGACCGGCGGTTCATCGACCGGAAAATCCAGCTCCGGCTGGTCGTCCTTCGCGCCCTCGATGACCGGGTAGACGATGTAGGCCTGATGGCCCGCTTCCACCTGTTTGCGCACGAAGCCCCAGACCTCATCCGCCATCTCGTCGCTCGTCCTTCGCGTGATGATGGGCGTACGGCCGGGCGGCATCTCGTCGATGATGCTGAGGTCGAGATCGCCGTAGAGCGTAAGCGCGAGCGTGCGCGGAATAGGCGTGGCCGTCATGACGAGCGTATCGGGATCGACTCCGCCGGGCTTCTTCATCAGCGCAAAACGCTGCTGCACGCCGAAGCGATGCTGCTCGTCGACGATGACCAGGCCAAGATTGCTGAACTCGGTCTTCTCCTGGAAGAGCGCGTGGGTGCCGATGATGAGGTTTGTCTCACCGCGCATGATCTTTCCGCGTGTGGCGCGTTTCACATCATCATCCAGTGAGCCGGTGAGCAGCGAGATGTTGTACCGCTTGCTGGATCTCTCCAGCAGCTTGCGCGCGGCGAGGTAGTGCTGCGTGGCCAGGATCTCCGTGGGCGCCATGAGCGCGGCCTGATAGCCGTTCTCAATAGCGATGAGCGCGGCCTGCAGCGCGACGATGGTCTTGCCGCTGCCCACGTCTCCCTGCAGCAGGCGGCGCATGGGGTGCGGACGGCGCATCTCGGCGGCGATCTCGCCCAGCACGCGCTTCTGCGCGGCGGTGGGATGGAAGGGAAGGATCTGCTTGATGGCGTTGCGCACGGACTCGCCGGTGGCAAAGGCGATGCCTTCGCGCTCGCGCATCCTTCTGCGCTTCAGCTCCAGACCGAGTTCCAGATAGAAGAGTTCCTCAAAGATGAGACGGCGGTGCGCGGGTGTATTCGACGCCTGCAGGTCGCCGATGGACGTTCCGGCGGGCGGAAAGTGGACGGCGCGGAGAGCGTCGAGCCGCGAGGGCAGGCCAAGCTCCGAGAGCATGGGCGCTGGAAGTGTCTCGGGGATCTCCGCGCTCTTGAGTTCTTCCAGCAGTCCCCACAGCACGCGGCGCAGCCAGCGCGAGGTGAGCTTTGCGCCCCATGCCGTGGTGCCGCCGAGCGACTCGTAGACGGGCACAATACGGCCGACCTCAAGCATGTCTTCGGCATCGCCGTCCGCTGGAAGGATCTCGAACTGCGGCTGGATCATCTTCATCGCACCAGTGCGGCTGCGCGAGGGCTCGACCTTGCCGTAGAGTGCGACCATCTGCCCGGCGTGGAACTTGTCCTTCAGGTAGGTGCCGTGGAACCACGAGCACTTGATCGTTTGCAAGCCCTGGCCGACGGTGAGCTCGAAGATGGGCATGTTGCGCGTGCGCAGAAGGATGCTGCCGCGCACCTCGCCGATGATGGAGGCCATGGCGCCGGGCGTGAGCGCCGAGAGCGGCTGCGGGTTCAGACGGTCTTCATAGCGGAAGGGCAGGTGGTAGAGAATGTCTTCGACGGTGTGGATGCCGCGCGTCGCCAGCTGCCCGGCCAGCCGCGGGCCGATGCCTTTGACGAAGGCGACGCTGGTGCTCAGGTCGAGTGCGGCGGGACGAATCGTAGCGGCACGCTTCGCCGCTGCAGATGCGCTTTCCCCGGTCTTTTTCTCTGCCGCCATAGAGAGCGATGCTACCAGTGCGGCTCCTGTGCATACTGATATCCTTGAACGTAATGGCCATCGTGGAGCTCGACAGCGTTTCGAAGGCGTACGGCAAGAAGATCGCCGTGGAGCGGTTGAGCTTCCGCATTGAGCCGGGCACGATGTTCGGCCTGCTCGGGCCGAACGGCTCGGGCAAGACCTCCAGCATCCGCATGATGATCGGCATCACCCGGCCGGATTCGGGCAGTGTAAGCCTCTTCGGCAAACCATTCGAACGCGAGAGCCTGAAGCGCATCGGCTATCTGCCGGAGGAGCGTGGTCTCTATAAAAAGATGCCCGTGCTGGAGCAGCTGGTCTTTCTCGGCCAGCTGCATGGCCTGGACGCAAAGACGGCCGAGAAGCGCGCGCTGGTCTGGTGCGAGCGGATGCAGATCATGGAAGCCATCCACAAGAAGACGGAGGAGCTCTCCAAGGGTATGCAGCAGAAGATCCAGTTCATCGCCACGCTGCTGCATGAGCCGGAGCTGATCATCATGGACGAGCCCTTCAGCGGCCTGGACCCGGTGAACGCCGCGCTGATGCAGGAGACGCTCATCGACCTGCGCAAGGAAGGCAAAGCGATCCTCTTCTCCACGCACCGCATGGACCAGGTGGAGAAGATGTGCGATGCCATCTGCGTGATCAGCGGCGGAAAGCAGATCCTGGCCGGCGGCATGCGCGAGGTCAAGTCGCGCTATCCCAATAACCGCGTGCTGATCGATTTTGAGGGCAGCGATGCGTTCCTGCGGCATCCATCGGTGGCGGAGGCGACCCAGCACAACGGCCACGCCGAGATCAGGCTGAAGGATGGCGACGACGCGCAGGCTCTACTGGCCGCAGCCGTGAAGGTGGCGAAGATCCGGCGGTTTGAGGTGAGCGAGCCGACGCTGGAGCAGATATTCATTGAGACTGTCGGCGGTGAAGGCCAGAGCGGAGGCCTGCTCAATGCGTAACACTCTATTGATTGCGCGGCGCGAGTATAGGGAGCGCATCCGCGCCAGGAGCTTTGTGGTGATGACGGTGCTCATTCCGGTGCTGATGGGCGGAGGACTCTTCACCAGTATCTACTTCAGCCCGCATGCGCGCGCGCCGCACATCACCATCGTCTCGCCGGACACCGATCTCGCCATCAGGCTGCAGGACGAGCTTGCGGCCGCGGAGCCGGGAATGACCGTGGACGCGATCTCCCCGCCGACGCCGGATACGATGCATATCCTCTCCGGCGATGTGGAGGACCGGGAGATGGAAGGCTTTCTCTGGGTGGACGCCGCCGCTCCGCGGCAGGCCATCTTCTACGGCAAGCCCAGCGACCATCTGCAGGGTGAACTTGAGGATGCGTTGACGCAGGCGGCGCCGCAGGCCAACCTGAGTCTGCCGGTCGTGGTAAGCGTTCAAAGCATCCGCAAATCGCAGCGTGAGAGCACGAGCCTGAGTCCATCGCAGTCGGCCAAGTCTCTCGCTTACTTTCTCTTTTTCCTGATGTACTTCTCGGTGATGATGTATGGCGTGAACGTGGCGCGCTCGATCACGGAGGAGAAGACGTCGCGCGTCTTTGAGGTGATGCTGGCCACGGTCACGCCGGAGGAGATGATGGCGGGCAAGGTGATCGGCGTGGGCGGAGTCGGGCTTACGCAGGTCGCCATCTGGATCGCGGCGGCGGCTGTGCTGCTCGCAACTCCGCTGGTGCCGATGATCGCGGGCGGCAGCCTCTCGGTCGCGCTCAGCTTCGGGCAGATGCTCTTCTTCATGCTGATGTTTGTGCTGGGCTTCACGCTCTACGCCAGCATCGCGGCGATCCTGGGGGCGGTCGTGAACTCCGAGCAGGAGCTGGGCCAGCTCAACATGATCCTGGCCATGCCGCTCGCGTTCTGCCTGATCGTGAGCTATAGCGTGGCTGAGCATCCGAACGGCCTGCTTGCGGTGATCACTTCGCTGTTGCCTCCATGCACTCCGCTGCTGATGTTCACCCGCGTCGCCGTCGGGCATCCGCCGCTATGGCAGGTCGCGCTCTCCGTGGTGGACCTGGTGCTGGCGATCTATGCCATGATGTGGGTCGCCTCGCGCATCTATCGCGTCGGCATCCTGATGTACGGCAAGCGCCCCAGCCTGAGCGAGATACTGCGCTGGATGCGCTACAGCTAGGCTTTTAGTCTTTCGCCGCCGCGCACTGTTTAGAATGGCAGCGTGGCCTCCGAATACAAATTCTCGCAGCGTGTGATGCTTGCCGTGGTTCCGCGCGCGGCGGCGGCCGTCATTCGCGCGCTGATGAGGACGTTGCGCTTTGAGGAGATATGCGAGCCGGGCGCGGAGTCCGCATTGATGCATCCACGGCCTATTCTCTTTGCGTTCTGGCATCGCGCGCTGCTGGCCAGCGCAGGGTACTTCCGCAACCAGGGCATCGCCATCCTGATCAGCCAGAGCTTTGACGGTGAACTTATCGCGCGCACGGTGGAGCGGCTCGGCTTTGTGGCGGTGCGCGGCTCCAGCACACGCGGCGGAGCAGCCGGTTTGCTGGCGATGCAGCATTCCTTCGCCGACGGACGGCTGGTGGCCATTACGGCAGACGGTCCGCGAGGCCCGAAGTATGTGGCCAAGCCCGGCACCGTGAAACTGGCGGAGCTGACCGGCAGCCCGGTCTGCGCATTCTATGTGCTGTCGCAGCGGGCATGGACGCTGAAGTCGTGGGATGCGTTCATGATCCCGAAGCCGTTCTCGCGCGTCGTGATCACATACCCCACGCCGGTTGCGTTCAACCCGGATGCAGAGGCGATGCACGCCGCGGTACAGACTGCTCTCGACCGCAGCGTGGAGATGGCGGAGAAGTACTGGGGCGACAAGTGAGCAGGCTTGATGATCCTGGAATCGGCAATCTCAGAGTCGCGGACTTTGATTTTCATCTGCCAGAAGAGTTAATCGCACAGCAGCCTCCGGCCGAGCGCGATGCCGCGCGGATGCTGGTACTCAGTCGTGCTACAGGCGCAATCGAAGACAAAAACTTCCGCGATCTGCCTGCGATGCTTGCCCCCGGCGATCTGTTGGTACTGAATGACAGCCGTGTGATCCCGGCACGTTTATTTGCCACGCGTGCCGGAGCGACGTCGCAGAAGCAGGATCCGACAGGGAAGATAGAGGTGCTGCTCACGCAGAAGTCGGGGGCGAACGAGTGGAGCGCGCTGGTGCGTCCGGGCAAAAAGGTGCAGGCCGGCGAGCGGCTGTTTTTTGCGGCAGATGATGGCGCGCCGCCTCTGCTTGAAGCGGAGGTGACGGCTCGTGGTGAGTTCGGCGAGCGCACGCTACGCTTTGCCTCGAGTGGGGATTTCTATGGTGCGTTAGAAAAAATCGGCCACATGCCGCTGCCGCCGTACATGCACCGCGAGGACACGCCGGAAGATCGCGAGCGCTACCAGACCATCTTTGCAGACGCGCGCGGCAGCGCGGCCGCGCCCACCGCTGGTCTGCACTTCACGCCGCAGGTGCTGGATGCCATCCGCGCGCGAGGCGTGGAGATCGCCACCGTCACGCTGCACGTGGGGCTGGGGACCTTTCAGCCGGTGCGCGTCGAGACGCTGGACGAGATCACGCTGCACAGCGAATGCTATACGCTTTCGTCTGCGACAGCAGATGCCGTCAATAAGGCAAAGCGTGATGGCCGGCGCGTCATCGCCGCAGGGACCACAACAGTCCGCACACTGGAGCATTGTGCGAGCCTCGGCGCAGAATTGGCCGCACACGGCGGCGAGACCAGCATCTTCATCCGTCCCGGGCATGAGTTCCGCATCGTCGACGGCCTGCTGACGAACTTCCACCTGCCGCAGTCCACGCTGCTGATGCTGGTAAGCGCCTTCGCCGGGTGCGAGCGCGTGCTGGCTGCCTATGGCCATGCCGTGCGGGAGCGCTACCGCTTCTTCTCCTATGGCGACTGCATGTTCATCGGCTAAATCCGCGAAGTAACGCGCACATTCGCACAGGCGTCGAAGTTGTAGACTTACCGCCATGCCTGCTGCGCAGTCCAATTTAGGTCCGCCGAATCCGCAAAAGCCCGCCATCTATTTACTGGACTCGATGGCCTTCATCTTCCGTGCGTATCACGCGATGCAGCGGCAGCGGCCCATGTCCACACGCACGGGTGTGCCCACGGCGGCGACGTACGTCTTCGTGAACATGATCAACAAGCTCCGCCGCGACTTCGCGCCGGAGTATCTCGCCGCGGTCTACGATCTCAGCGGCCCCGTCTTCCGCGACGCGCAGGCCGCGCAAATGAAGACCATCCGCAAGTGGGATATCAAGACGCAGCAGTTCGAAGAGGTGGACTACGCCGGCTACAAGGCCAATCGCGCGAAGATGCCGGAGGATCTAGCCCAGCAGCTGCCGTACATCCAGCGCGCACTGGAGGCCTTTCGCATCCCCATCCTCTCGTATGAAGGATTCGAAGCGGACGACGTCATCGGCACGCTTTCGCGCAAGGCGGCCGACGCGGGCCATCGCATCTTCGTCGTCTCCAGCGATAAGGACATGATGCAGCTGGTGAACGAGAGCGTCGTCATCCTGAATCCGACGAAGGACAATCTCATCCTCGATCCGGATGGCGTGGAAAAAGTTCTCGGCGTGCGGCCGGAGCAGGTGATCGATGTGATGGCGCTGCGCGGCGATGCGATCGATAATATCCCCGGCGCACCCGGCATCGGCGATAAGGGATCGGTCGAGCTGATCCAGAAGTATGGTTCGGTCGAAGCCGCGATGGATCACGCCGACGAGATCAAGGGCAAGCGCCAGCGCGAATCGCTCCAGCAGAATCGCGACACCATCCTGCTCAGCAAGGAGCTGGTCACGATCCACACCGGCGTGCCGGTGGAGTTCGATCTGCATGGCATGCGCACGCAGGAGATCGACGCCGAGGCCTGCCGCGAGCTCTTCAGCGAGCTGGAGTTCACGACGATGCTGAAGGATCTCGCGCCGTCGAAGGTCGACGTGACGCCGATGAGCTTCAATACGAAGCCGACCGCGGAGGATATCGCCGCGCTGCTCGAGAAGGCGAGCGCGAAAGGGCTGGCGCTTTCGATCCAGTTGGACGGACAGGCGCTTGCGGAAGAGGTCGCCGAGTCTGAAGTTGCGGAGGTAGAGCCGGAGGCGCCGCAGAGTGGTTCGTTGTTTGATATGTCCACGCCTGTAGAAGTGCCGGTGGTGAAAGAGTCCGTAGCAGCCACGCTGGTCGTGGGCTTTGCCGCAGAGACGGATCACGCGCTTGCCGTCGATCTGAATCTTGCGCTGGCTGCGCCGTTGCGTGCCGCGTTGGAAGATAAAAAGATCCACAAGGCCGTGCATGATGTGAAGGCGGTGCTGCGGGTGATGGAGGGGGCCGGTATCGCGCTGGCTGGGGTGCGGGATGATGTGATGCTGTACTCGTATCTCGTGAATCCGACGCATGGCAGCCACAAGCTGCCGGATGTGGTGGCGCGCTTCACCAACAGGGCTTTAGCGGAGAAGGGTGCGAACGCTTTGCCGGAGGCAGCGAGCGCGATCTTCCGTCTGGCTGAGAAGTTGCGGCCGGAGATCGCGGCGGAGAAAACCACAAAAGTCTACGAAACGATGGATCTGCCGCTGGTTCCGGTGCTGTTGCGCATGGAGCAGGCTGGTGTGCGCGTGGATCGGGAGGTTCTGTCGGCGATGTCCACGCGGCTGGCGGTGGAGATCGACACACTGAGCGAGAAGGTCTACGCACTGAGCGGGCACCGCTTCAACATCAACTCGCCCAAGCAGCTCGGCGATGTGCTCTTCAACAAGATGGAGCTGCCGAAGCCGACGAAGAGCGGCAAGGGGAAGGTGATCTCGACAGCGGTGGATGTGCTCGAGGAGTTGAGCGAGCATCATGAGGTGCCGCGGCTGGTGCTGGAGTACCGCCAGCTGGCGAAGCTGAAGTCGAACTATCTCGATCAGCTGCCGAAGCTGACCGATGCGGACGATCGCGTGCATACGACGTTCAACCAGGTGGGCACGGCGACGGGGCGGCTCTCGTCGACGAATCCGAACCTGCAGAATGTGCCGGTGCGCACAGTGCTGGGGCGCGAGATCCGCGCGGCGTTCATTCCCGCGCCGGGGAATGTGCTGATGTCGGCGGATTATTCGCAGATCGAGCTGCGGCTGATGGCGCACTTCTCGCAGGATCCGCTTCTGCTGAAGGCCTATCGCGAGAATGTGGACATCCACACGCTGACGGCGAGCGAGGTCTTCGGCGTCTCGCCGGAAAAGATGGACAAAGAGACGCGCAATCGCGCGAAGGCGGTGAACTTCGGCATCGTCTACGGCATCTCGCCGTTTGGACTTGCCGTCCAGCTCGGCATCGAGCAGCGCGAGGCGAAGACCTACATCGAACGCTACTTCGAGCGCTACGCTGGTGTGAAGATCTTTATCGAAGAGCTACTGGAGCAGACGCGCAAAGAGCAGCTGGTGCGCACAATGTTCGGGCGTGTGCGGCCCATCCCGGATATTCTGTCCAGCAATGCCAACCTGCGCGGCTTTGCGGAGCGTACGGCGGTGAACACGCCTCTGCAGGGAACCGCGGCGGACCTGATCAAGCTGGCGATGATCCGCATCGACGCGGCGCTGCGCAAGAAAACGTTCAAGACGCGGATGACGCTGCAGGTGCACGACGAACTTCTCTTCGACGCCACCCCGGATGAGGCCGACGAGGTCAAAGCTCTTGTTCGGCAGGAGATGGAGAACGTCGTCGAGCTCAGCGTGCCCATCGTAGCCGATGTGGGCGTGGGGCCGAACTGGCGGGACGCGAAGTAGGTGATCACGGCGGCACAGCACGACGTTCTTCTGCTCGCGGCGGCGTTCGCTGCCATCCTTTCCATTCTTCTGCTGATACTTTTTGCGCGCTGGCATGCGGCGCTGAGCCTGCTGGCGGCGTCGGTGCTGCTTGGTTTGTTGACCCGTATGCCCCTGGTGGCGATCGCGGCGGCGATGGGTGCGGGCGCGTGGGGCATTCTGAAGCGCGTGGCCGTGCTGGTGATCGCCGGCTCGATGATCGGCTCGTTGATGGCTGAGTCCGGCGCGGCGTTGAGCATCTGCGAGCTGATGCTGCGGATCTTCGGCCGGCGCTACATCGTGTGGGCGATGATGCTCTTCGGTCTGATCGTCGGGCTCTCGGTCTTCTTTGAGGTCGGATTCGTTCTGCTGGTGCCGATCGCGATCGTGCTCGCCGAACGCACGCGGCTGCGGCCGATCTATGTGGGATTGCCCCTGCTGGCGGGGCTTTCGATTGCGCATGCCCTGGTGCCGCCTCATCCGGCAGTGCTGCTGGCGGTGGTGGAGTATCACGCCGAGATCGGACGCACGATGGTGTGGGGTCTGCTGCTCGGTCTGCCGTCCGCCGCGCTGGCCGGTCCGCTCTATGCGGAGTTTCTGTACCGCGGCCGGCGCGATGCGACCGGGCATGCGCACATGGCTGGTTTACATGAGACAAGCGCAGAGGCGCATCCCGCCACGTTGCCTCCGGTCGGGCTCTCGTTCGGTCTGCTGCTGCTGCCGGTGGCGCTGATCGCGGCGTCGACCTTCGGCGGCCGATTTCTGGTGGACGGCGCAGCGAAACGGCTGCTGATGTTCGCCGGCAATGCCAACGTCGCGCTGCTGCTGACGTTGACGCTGAGCCTGCTCACGCTCGCGCGGGCTTCCGCGGCGAAGTGGACCGAGTTTGGCCGGGTGATGCGTGCATCGCTGCGGACGGCGCTGGTGATCCTTTTGCTGCTGGCGGCGGCGGGCGCGTTCGGGCGGGTGCTGCAGGCGAGCGGCGCGTCGGCGGCGACGGTGCGGATCGCGCTGCATGCGCACATCCCGCTGCTGGTGCTGGCGTGGCTGATCGCGATGATGGTGCGGATGGCGACGGGCTCGGCGACGGTGGCGATGGCCTCGACCGCGGGCATTCTTGCGGCGTCGGCCGCGACGTTCCCGCATCCGGAGCTGCTGGCGCTGGCGACCGGCGCGGGCTCGATCTTCTTTTCCTACGTGAACGATCCGGGCTTCTGGCTGGTGAAGGAGTACTTCACCCTGGACATGCAGGAGACGATCGTCTCGTGGTCGCTGTGCGAGGCTATACTCTCCGTGAGTGCGTTGGGGTTCGTACTGATTGCGGCAGCTTGGCTGGGGTAGCGGCGTGCCTCTCCGTTGCAGCTTATGGTTTAGGCCCAACAATCAAAAGAAATGTGTTGTCCGGCAATTCCGCCGCACGCTTCCAACCCCAACCGGAGAATACCAGGGGTTTCAGTGCGTTTGTAAGGATGGTCGCGGTCGAATTAGGGTCTTTCTCATCTGGATACACTTTAGATAGCAAGGTAAGTTCACCGCTGCCTCCAGCAATTCTTTCTATTGGCGGACGCGTGCGGTCGAATTGCTCAAAGGATGATCCGGCAAATTCTCGGTATTCAGGGCCTAGAAAAGTCACGGAAGAGATGTTATCTGGAATTGGTGTGGGAGGCTGGGGAACATGCCAACCGCCCACTATCACCTCACTCATAATTTCTAATGCGAATTGGTATGCTTCCCGATCACCTGGCTGGTACCAGATTGTAAGCGTACCGCTCGGCTTGCCCTTTAGATATTTCGACACCGCATCATTTTCAATATGGCGATCTTGTTGCCGCTTTTTGACAACAGATACTGATTTTCCTAGCTGTGCAATCTCGGCGTTAGCAGCACTAAGTTTGGATTCCACCTCATGAGCAGATGCTTGCGCTTTACCAGCCTCAAGGTTTGCCGCGTCCGCTGTACCTTTGGCTCCATTTGCGGTTATCTTTGCTCCATTAGCCGTAGCATCGGCATCGTGCGCTAAGGAGTCTAGAGATCCTATCGTTTGTTCGGATAAAGTGTCGTTTCTCTGACCATACGGATACGCAACTATCTCAGCTAAAACAGCAATAGCGAAAAAAGCAATTCCGAGCAGATCTAATACATTCTTTTTGTGCTCTTCTTTTGTTCGATGAGCGAACGCTTCCACCACAACTAGCAGGAAGAAAAACACCAGCGCGGCAGCCTCTAAGTCGCTGTGCGTGCGCCTCACCGAATCTAAAGAGTTCCAGTCGGGAGTCCAGACTGCTAGGCGCATTAGAGTTGCGTGCATATACATCGCCGCCTTAACTAAGCTAAATTCCCAATTCACTCCGTATCGCATCCGCGATCGCATTGGCGTGGCGCTTCATGGCCTCTTCGCTCTCGGCTTCGATCATGACGCGGGCCAGGGCTTCGGTGCCGGAGTAGCGGATGACGACACGGCCTGAGTCTGCAAGCTCTGCTTCAGCGGCGCGGATGGTGGCGGCGACGCTAGGGATCTCCTCCAGCAGCTTCTTCTCGCGAACTTTTACGTTAACGATCACTTGAGGGAAAACTTTCAAGTCGCTTTTTAATTCGCTTAAAGATTTATCGCTGCGGTGGATGAGGTCGAGCAGAAGCAGTGCGGTGAGCAGGCCGTCACCGGTCGTCGCGAGGCTGGGGAAGAGGATGTGGCCGCTCTGTTCGCCGCCGAGCGCGGCCTTCGACTTGCGCATCTCTTCGAGAACGTACTTATCGCCGACGGGCGCGCGCAGCATCCTGATGCCGCTGCGCTTCAGTGCGGCTTCGAGGCCCATGTTCGACATGGTCGTGGTCACCACAACATTTCCAGCGAGCAGGCCGCGGGCCTGCAGATCGCGCGCGGCGAGGAGGACGACGGCGTCTCCGTTGACGACGTTACCTTGCGCATCGGCAAACAGCGCACGGTCGGCGTCGCCGTCAAAGGTGATGCCGAGGTCGGCCTTGTGCTTCACAACTTCTTTTGCGACCACCTCAGGATGTAACGCGCCGCAGTGTTCGTTGATGTTCCTGCCGTCGGGCGAGGCATGAGTGATGAAAACGGTGCCTTTCAGCTCGGCAAAGAGCTGCGGTGCGACGGACGAAGCAGCGCCATTGGCGCAATCCACGACGATCTTCTTGCCGTCGAGCGAGAGGTTGGGCACGGCGCTAAGCAGGAAGCGAACATACTCGGCTCTGTCGGCTTCGTTCACGGCGGGTGCGGTGAGTTTTGCGAGGTCCGGCGCCTGCGCTGTCTCGAGATGTTTGAAGATCTCCTCTTCGATGGCGAGCTCGATGGCGTCGGCGAGCTTGTAGCCGTCGGAGCCGAAGAGCTTGATGCCATTGTCCTCCCAGGGATTATGTGAGGCAGAGATGACGATGCCTGCACTGAAGCCGTGCTTGGCGGTGAGGAAGGCGATGGCGGGGGTAGTAATGACGCCGGCGCTCTCGACCGTGGCCCCACCGGCTTCAAGCCCGGCGGTGATGGCGGCGGTGATCCAGGCGCTGGACTCGCGGGTGTCCATGCCGATGACGATGCGTGGTTTCGCTCCGTTGGTCAGCGAGTGTGCGAGGGCGAGGCCGATCGCGTAGATCGTTTTGGCGTCGAGCGGCGGTTGGCCGGCTACGGCGCGGATCCCATCTGTTCCGAAGAGTTTTCTCATGAGTTGTGTTTTTTCGTCGTCATTAAGACTTTAGCCTGCAGCTCGCCTTCGGCCAAGCGCGCGGTGATGATGCTGGGCGGCGGAGCGTCGGCGGAGGATTTGAGCAGCATGCCGCGTTCGTCGAAGACGAGGGCATAGCCGCGGCTGAGCACGGCGAGCGGCGAGAGCGACTGCAGCTGAGCGTGGGCGGTCTGCCAGGCGCGCTGGTCCTGTTGCAGCAGCCGCTGCGGTGCGTGCGCCAGCCGTTGCGTGAGCTGCACCCAGGCGGCGCGGATCATGGCGATGCCTCGGCGGATGTCCTGGCGGTGCAGGCGGTCGGAGGTGATGCGCAAACGAGCGGCCTGCTCGCGATAGCTGCGCTGCCATGCGGCCTCAAGCTGATAGCCGAGCTCGTCGACGCGCTGCTGGCGGCGGTTGAAGGCTTCGGCGAGGCGAGCGAAGACGGAGTCGGCGGAGAGCGCGGAGAGCTGCTGGCGCGCATGCATCGTTTGAAAGCGTGCAGCGCGGGCGAGGCGATAGCTGAGCTGCGTGATGTGGTCTTCGATGCGGTGTTGCGCTTCGGTGATGAGCTCGGCGGCGGCGGATGGAGTTGCGGCGCGGAGATCCGCGACGAAGTCGGCAATGGTGAAGTCGGTCTCATGCCCGATGGCGGATATAACGGGCAGCGCGGATTCGGCGATGGCGAGCGCGAGTTGCTCGTCGTTGAAGCCGTTCAGGTCTTCGGCGGAGCCGCCGCCGCGGGCGATGAGAATTAAATCGACACCAGAATTTTTATTGAAGTAGTGCAGGCCTTCGATGACTTCGGCGGCGCAGCTCTCACCCTGCATCGCCGCGGGGTAGATGAGGATGCCGAGCGTGCTGCTGCGTCGGGCGGCGATGGTGACGATGTCGTGGATCACGGCGCCGGTGGTTGCGGTGATGACGCCGATGCGTTTCGGAAATGCGGGCAGAGGGCGTTTGCGGGCGGCGTCGAAGAGGCCGGCTTCGGCGAGTTTTGCCTTGAGTTGCTCGAAGGCGAGCTGCATGGCACCTGCGCCGCGCGGCTCGGCGGTCTCGGCGATGAGCTGGAGCTGCCCGCGGCTTTCATAGACGGAGACGCGGCCGCGCACGAGCACGGCCATGCCGTCTTCGGGGTTGAAGCGCAGCAGCATCGCCTGGCGGCGGAAGAGGACGACGGCGAGCTGGGCGTCGCCGTCTTTGAGCGTGAAGTAGATGTGGCCGGAGGGCGCGGTGCGGAGGTTAGAGATTTCGCCTTCGATCCAGACGTCGGCGTAACCGGCTTCGACGCGGCCGCGAATATGATTCACCAGGGCGGCAACGGTCCAGATGCTGCGCGCGGCCGCGGCTGATGGTTCAGCGGGTGCGATGTGGATGCGGAGTGGGTCGCCGGGGAGTTCATCCACTGGAGCAAAGAGCCCGAGCTGGGGTTCGTGCGGTGCGGCCGCGGATTCACTTTCGGCAGGCGGCTGCGCGGCGCGCGGACGGCGCTGGCGCGTAAAGAGCGACGCAAGGGTCGGAGTGGATTCGTCTGTCTTAGGTGCCTTCTCGTCCGCCATCAAAGACGAGTCTAGCAGCGCCGCTTAGAGCATGGCGAGGATAGCTCAGGCGGTGGCGAGCATGGAGCAGGCCTGGTCGAGCAGTATCTCCGGCTGTACGGGTTTGGTGGCGAACTCCAGCGGATGCTGCAGAAGGCTGGAGAGCTCGCGGGCCTCTTGCAGCTTGGAGTAGTAGCCGGTCATGATCAGCATGCGGCACTCCGGTTTGGATACGGCCAGGGCGCGGGCCACGTCCAGACCGCTCATGCCTGGCATGTGGATATCAAGCAGGATCAGCGACGGCGCAAAACTATGCGCCTGGGCGAGCGCCTCCTCGCCGGAGTAGGCAACCTTGCACTCAAAGCCCCGGTGGCTGAAGATGAGCCCCAGCGTGTCCGCAACAAGCGGTTCGTCATCGACGATGAGAACGCGTCCGTGTGGCATAGAGGTACCTTTTCCTTCGGGTGGGCTAATCCTGGGAAAGGAGTACAGGTGGTGCAGGTGGTTAATATCTAGTATTAAGACATAAGTGCATTCTGATTTGCATTAACAAAAATGCGTCGTATCGCAAAAATTGCGCGATTACCGTTTCAAAAAAGTGAATTTACAACCCCGTACGTACGATAGACGCAGGAGCAGGCGTTACCGGGGAGCGTTGCCGCCATCTGTTAGGTTGAAAAGAGATAGCGAAGTTCATTCTGAGACGATTGCACTTTGGGGCAGCAGGAGGAGAGCATGAGGATACTGACGATACTCACGTGGATCGCCGGCCTGCTGTGCATCGCCACCGTTCTGCTGGACGCCTTCCAGACGATCGTACTGCCGCGGCGTCCGCAGGGGCGCTTCCGCATCACGCGCATCTTCTACATCCTTACGTGGCTGCCCTGGTCGGCGATGACGCGGCGCGTGCAGCAGCGCAAGGTGCGCGAGACGCTCTACAGCATCTACGGACCGGGTTCGCTGCTGGCACTGCTGGGGGTGTGGGCGGTTCTGCTATTGACCGGCTTTGCCCTGTTTTATTACGCGCTTGGCTCACCTTTTGTCGATAGCATGCAGCTTCATGGCTCAACGCCACTGCGCACGGACTTCTATGTAAGCGGGACTACGCTCTTCACGCTCGGACTTGGCGATGTGCTGCCGCGCGCGATGAAAGTGCGTGAGCTGGTGGTGCTGGAGTCGGGCATGGGGCTGGGATTTGTCGCGCTGGTCATTGGCTATCTGCCGGTGGTCTACCAGGCCTTCGCGCGGCGCGAGGTCGCGATCGCGTTGTTGGATGCACGCGCCGGATCGCCGCCCACGGCGAGCGAGATACTGCGCCGGCATAGTTTTGCGAGCGTCGATGGCTATCCTGACGGCGTGGGTGCGCTCATCGTGCTGCTGGAGGAGTGGGAGCGCTGGTCGGCGGACCTGCTGGAGAGTCACATCTCTTACCCGCTACTCTGCTACTACCGCTCGCAGCACGACAACCAGAGCTGGCTTTCGGCGCTGGTGGCCGTGCTTGATACTTGCGCGCTGCTGATCTGCAGCGTGCAGGATGCCAGCGCGCGTCAGGCGCAGCTTACCTTTGCCATGTCGCGTCATGCGCTGGTGGACCTGTCGCAGGTCTTCGGGCAGGCTCCGTTTCAACCGAGCGCATGCGAGGACCGGCTTGCGGGCGGCCAGTTTGAACACATGTGCGAGGAGCTGGGCAACGCCGGCGTGAAGCTATGCGCGGATGCAGAGGCGAAGGAGAAGTTCCAGCTCTTCCGCACGAAGTATGAGCCGCATGCCTGCGCGCTGAGCGCCTATCTGGGTATGCCGCTGCCGCCGTTCATGCCGGCCAAGGGAGCCAAGGACAGCTGGCAGACAGTGGCACGCGCGAGGGCGATCGCGAAGGGAATCGATCCAGCGAAGGTGCAGGTCAGCGTAGAGTCGAACGCGCTGCATCATGAGGATGAGCACGGTCACTAAAACAGGCGTTAGGGATCAGGGGCCAGGGATCAGAAAAGCGATTGCACGACGCTATTTCGCCAGAACGGTCTTCAGTTCCACAACCCACTCCTGCAGCAGCTTGGATTCGGTGGGCGTCAGAGGGTCGGTCATCTCCAGCACCTCTTCGATCATGCGCGCGAGTTCGGTGCCGCGCGGGTAGCCGAACATGCCGAGCGTGCCGGCAAGCTTGTGCGCTACATTGGCCGCGTCCACCTGTGTCTCCGGCGCGAGTGTCTGGGTGACGCCGAGCGTATGAATGGCGCTCTCCAGTATCGCAACCCGCTCTTCAACGACGGGGCGGTTCCGTTCCCAGAGCACGGCAAGCAGCTGTGCGGTCTTCGCGGCGGGTGTGGTTATGCTCATACAGCGGACCTGTGGAAAAGTATCAGTCCGTCCAGCCTAGCACGGCGGCCATCTCTTCGGAGAGAGTTAATGGGTCGAAGGGCTTGAAGAGTACCGCCTTGACCCCGAGCGAGGCGAAGCGGCGCTGATCCACGCCCTGCACCTTGGCGGTGAGGAGAAGCACGGGAATGTGGCTGGTTTCGGGGTTGGCCTGTAAGTTTTTGAAGGTCGTGGGGCCGTCCATCTCCGGCATCATCACGTCCAGCAGGATGGCGTCCGGCTTCTCGGCGGCAGCCATGCGGAGCCCCTCCGGGCCGCAGTTCGCCGTTACTACCGTCCAGCCCGCGACGGTCTCCAGGCTGAGCGCGGCCACTTCGCGGATATCGTCTTCATCATCGATGATCAGAACTTTACGCATGTTTCTCCGTTCTTATTCTTCAGATGCTTCAAACCTTTTCCGTCTTCGGCCCGGCCTGCGCGCGCGACTGCCGCACCATCGTCAGTACGAGCGCCTCCACATCCTTGGGCTGCACCTTGGCCTTGGTCAAAAACTGCGTGGGCCCCAGCCGCAGCTGGCCCATCTCGCGTTCGGAGACCTCATGACCGGAGTAGACCACCACGGGCAGAGTCCGCATCTCGGGATGGCGGCGCAGCCAGTCGATGACACCGAAGCCGTCGCCATCGGGCAGCATGAGATCGAGGATCAGCAGGTCAGGTTTCTGGCTGCGGCACATGGCGATCGCCTCCTGCCGCGTGGCCGCATGGGAGATGTGGATGCCCGCGCGCTCGAAGCTGGCCAGGATGATGACCGCAAGATCGTGATCGTCTTCGACCAGAAGAATATGGGTCGGGCCTTCAGAGCCGTGGAGAACGCGGCCCAACTCGTTGAGTAGAAGATTCTCATTGAAGGGCTTCTGCACCCAGCCGGCGGCGTCGCCCGCCAGGCGCGGACGCTCCGAAGGCGAGAGTACGCTGAGTACGACGACGGGAATATCGGCGGTGAGCGCGTTGCGCTTCAGCCTGTTCAGGGTCTCCCATCCGCTCAGGCCGGGCATGTAGAGGTCCAGCAGGATCGCATCCGGAGTATGCTCCACTGCCATGGTGATGGCCTGCTCGCCGCGGTCTGCCTCGATCACGGCATAGCCGTGCTGGCGCAGCTGCTCGGCGACGATGGTGCGGATGCCCGGATCGTCGTCGCAGACCAACACCGTCGACGGCCCCACGATCTCTTTGGCGCGCAACGCAGGCGCATCGGCTGTGGCAACGGAGTGCGAACGCGGCAGCTGTATGGCGAAGGTGACGCCTTTGCCGGGGTTGCGCTCCGCCCAGATATTGCCGCCGTGCTGCTGCACGATGCTGCGGCAGATCGCCAGGCCGAGACCGGTGCCGCCCTTCTGCCGCGCATCAGCCACATCCACCTGCTGAAAGCGGTCGAAGACGGATTCGAGCTTGTCCGCGGGAATGCCGCGGCCGGCGTCGCTGACGCGCAGCGTGAGCATGCCGCTGGCCTCGGCTATCTCCGCCGAGATGCAGATCTCCGAACCGGCAGGTGAGAACTTGATGCCGTTGCTCAGCAGGTTGGTGAGCACCTGCAGGATGCGGTCTGAATCGGCATCGAGCTGCAGCGCTGTAATAGTGGAGACGAGCTTCACGCCGGCGGCGTCGGACATGTGCGCCATGGTCTCCATGGCCTGCCGCACCAGCTCGGACAGGTCGCAGGTGCGGAAGTGCAGCGGCGCGCGGCCGGACTCCATGCGTTCGAGGTCGAGGATGTCGTTGATGAGGCGGACGAGCCGGTCGGTATTGGTCACGGCGATGCGAAGCAGGTTCGACGCCTTCTCATTCATGGACCCGATGACGCCGGCGGAGAGCAGGCCGAGCGCGCCGCGGATGGAGGTGAGCGGCGTGCGCAGTTCATGGCTCACGGTGGAGATGAACTCGTCTTTCATCCGTTCAAGAGCGTAGCGCTGGCTGATGTCGCGGAAGCTGATGACCATGCCGGTCATACGCTCCTCTTCGATCACGGGGGTGGCGGCAAACTCCACGGGAAAGCTGGTGCCGTCGCGGCGGAAGAAGATCTCCTCGCCGTGCTGTGCGTCTTCCGCGTTCAGGCACTGCAGGATGCGGCAGGCGGGGCCGCAGGTCTCGCCATCCCGGCGCGACTCGTGAACGATCTCATGCACCAGACGGCCGACGAGTTCGTTCTCCTCCGCCGCGAACATGTGCGCGCCGGCGGGATTCGCCAGCAGAAGACGGCCTTCCAGGTCGATGCCGAAGACGCCCTCGGCGATCGCGTTCAACAGCGAATGGTTTTTGTCATCCAGAGCGTGCATCCGCTCCAGTTCGCCGTGGTGGCGTATCGCCATATCAGTGGCCACGCAGAGCAGGCCGCATATCTCACCCGCCTCATTACGCAGAGCGGTGAAGATGGCCAGCACGGGCAGGGGCAGGCCGTCGGCCCGCTGCATGCATACCTCCGACTCATGCGTGACCGAGGGCGATGTGCTCGCGGCGAAGTCGAGGAAGTAGCGCAGGGGGCCAAGCTCTACCAGTCCCGGCGGCTTACCCACGGTACCGAGCGTAAGCCAGCGGCTGCGGCCTGCCTGCTCCAGTTCATTCTCCGCAAAGAGCGCAAAGAAGGAGCCGGCCGGCGCGCCGGGGTTATAGCCTAGCGCTCGTGAAGCCGCTGCATTCATATAGGAGACTTTGCCGTGCAGGTCGGCTGCGATCACGAACTGCGCCTCGGCGGCCAGAACATTCTCCGGCGGTACCGTGTACGCCTTGATCGGCGGCGGAACCATCACCACCGGATAGAGCAGCTTGCGGACGAGAGCGATGGCGTTACCAAGTACAGAGAGAGCGGCGAAGATGGTGACGACGATGTGGAGTGAGGAGGATTCTCCGTGGTCGATGCGCCACAGAAACAGGGTCAGAATGGCGGCCCAGGCCAGCATCTGAACAAGCAGGAAGAGTTTAAGACGCGAGTTCGTCAGCTGCATGCTCGTGCACCTCTCCGTGCCCTTGCAGCCATGATAGCGCTGTGTTGCGGGCGTCAGGAGTATCCGGTTTGGCTCTGCCTATGTGTTTGAGATGCAAAGCAAATGCCGGACGGCGTGGGCCATCCGGCATGCAGTGGTTGCGGGTGCGCTAGGCGTTGACGGGTTCGAGAACCTGCGCGAAGTTCTTGCCCTTGCGCGCGGCGGCGGCCTTCTTGTGGAAGGCGTATCCGGCGATGAGCGGAAGGGCGATGGTGGCTTCGGCGAAGACCATCTGCTCGTAGGTGAGGTCGACCTTGCCCCAGGAGCTTGCTTCCTTCAGCGTGGAGCCTGAGAGAGCGCCGTCGCGAGCGTCGGCGACAGTGATCTGGATGGCGTACTTGTGCATCGACGCCTCTACTCCCAGGATGTCGGCTGCGACGACGATGTCCTGGGCGAAGTTCTTGGGCACGCCGCCGCCGACCATGAGCAGGCCGGTCGTCGGGTTCTGGATCTTCAACTGTGTGAGCTCGTAGAAGTCCTTGCCGGAGTCGATGGAGGCCATCGGCTTGCCCTGGCGCGTGTGCTGGTGCGCCACGATGCCGAAGCCGAAGGAGCAGTCCGAGAAGGCCGGGCAGAAGATGGGCACGTTCTTCTCATAGCAGGCGAGCACGATGGAGTCTGCGTTGCCGGCCTGGGGCGTGCGCTTGTTCTCCTTCAGGTAGCGGCCCATCTCGCGGATGAACTCGCGCGAGCTGTACGCGCCGGGCTTCATGCCGTTGATGATCTTCTCGGTGGTCTCATCGCAGATGCGCAGCTCTTCTTCGTCGATGAAGGTGTCATAGATGCGGTCGATCATCAGCTCGCGGAGCTCGGCGTCGCCGCCGCCGTACTTGTATTCGTCATCGGCGATGTAGTGGCGGAAGCCGAGGGCCTCGAAGAAATCCTGGTCCACAATGTTGGCTCCAGTCGAGACGATGGCGTCCACCATATTGCCGCGGACCATG